>JBDRRP010000044.1:0-63740 GCA_043825735.1 Pseudomonadota bacterium
ACGGCGATCACAAGGTGGCCTCATTACGGCGATCACAGGGTGGCTCGATTGCGCCGATCACAGGGTGGCCTCATTGCGGCGATCACAGGGTGGCTCGTTTACGGCGATCACGGAATGGCACTATAGCGGCGATCACTAACAAGGCACCTTTCCGCTGCCGGAATCACAAATGGATCGGTTCCTGATGCGTATCTCCATCGGTTATCCCGGCAGACAGGCCGAACGGGAACTGCTCAAAAGGCCGGCCTCCCGAGAAGCGCTGAACGATGTTTCCTGCTGCATCGGACCAGCGGACGTAGAGCGCATTCAAAGCGCGGTGGATCGCGTTCACGCCTCCGATGCACTTCTTGAATACCTTCAGGATATCATCGACTTTACCCGCAAGGAGCCGCTTTTTATGAATGGTCTGTCACCCCGTGCGGGCCTTTCCCTGCTTCAGGCATCCAGAGCGTGGGCATTTATTGATGGCCGTGACCACGTGCTTCCAGAGGACATCCAGCAGGTCCTGCCCTGGGTGGTGTCCCACCGACTGCGGTCAGCCAAAAACTATTCGGAAATTCCCGTCCAACAATTGTTGGAAATCTTTAAAATCGTTTCGATTCCTTGATGCAGGGGCTCCATGGACGGTTTTCATCACTCGGAATCCTTTGCCGCCACACCCGGCAAAACCAGCAAGGTGTACATCTGGCTGACACGCTACGGTGTGCTCTATTTTACAGTATTGATCGTGATGCTTTTAGGCTCTCTGAATTACAAAAATAACATGGGGCTGCTGCTGACCTTTCTCCTTGTCGGAATCGCACTCATATCACTGTTTACCACCCACCGTGCTCTTGCCGGTCTTTCCTTTGCGCACCTTTCCTACGCCGCAGCCTTTGCCGGCGATCGGATGACGGTATCACTGGATGCCGAGTGCATGGCCGCCGCATCGCCATCGTTTCAATTCACGATCAACGGATCGGTGGGCCATGGTTCCTTGAACGCCGACGCGCGAGAGACCCTCTCCCTTTCCATGCCCACCGACACCCGCGGGGAAATTTTATTGAACCGGGTCCGCGTGGAAACGGTATATCCGTTAGGCCTGTTCCGTTCCTGGCGTACATTTTATTTTGACGGGGCACACGGCGTGGTCTACCCGTCCCCGCGACGAGGCCCGCTGCCTTTCGGCCCGGGTACTGCCGAAGGAGAATCCGGCCCGTCTCAATCCGTGCCGGGAGGTGAAGATTTTAATGGCCACCGTTTGTATCAGCCAGGTGATCCCCCCCGACAAATCGATTGGCGGGTTTATTCCAAGGGCCAGGGGCTATTCAGTAAAAATTTCTCGACACCGACAACCAGCACCGTGCACTTGATCTGGAGCCTCCTTCCGGAAGGTGATCCGGAATACCGCCTGTCTGTCATGTGCCACGCCATCTTGAAGGCCAGCATGGAGCAGCGGCGTTTCGGCGTGCGTCTGCCCTGGGCAATCATGGCGCCTGACGCCGGCCCGCGTCATGTGCACGCGTGTCTTCGCCAACTCGCCCTCATGGGCACCGCCGGGAGCGCATCATGACCGATAGCTGGGATCGCCATGCGCGGCCCCTGCTGGGTGCCATTTCAATGGCTGCACTGCCACATCTCTTTCGCGTCCCGTATTGGCTGACAGCCGTCGTTATCATTTTTTCGGCAATGCTCTTCGCGGCTATCCAATACCACTGGCCGGTACCTTCCCGGGCACTCAAATGGCTCATCATCTTTTCCGGCGTCGCCGCTGTCAAAATGAGCCTCGGGCATATTGTCGGGCGCGATCCTGGAATGGCTCTTTTTCTGATGATGGCATTCCTGAAAATCCTTGAAATCCGAACAGAACGGGACCGAATTATTTCGCTATGCATGGCCTATTTCCTACTGGCAGCGAATCTGTTTTTTTACCAGAGCTTGATCATGGCCATCCATATGCTCCTATCGGTATGGGTCACGACGGCGGTCATGATCCACGTCCAGGATTCGCGCCCCAAGTGGGTTCAACATTTCAAGGAGTCCGGCGCCCTGATCCTCCAGGCGCTGCCGGTCATGGTGGTTCTGTTTTTTCTCTTTCCACGAATTCAGGGATCCTTGTGGGGACTGCCGCAGGGTACAAGCGGCACTACCGGATTCACGGACAGATTATCGCTGGGGGATGTGTCCGCCATTGTTCAAAACAATGAGGTCGCATTTCGTGCGACCTTTGAGCAGCAAGCCCCACCCTCGGAGGAACGCTACTGGCGGGGCATCGTTTTCTGGCAATTTGACGGTGTTTCCTGGGAGCACGGCCATTTTTGGCCACCGCGCAAAGAAATGGCCGCCAGAGATCGGCCGGCGACCTACACGATCACCCTGGAGCCCAGCAACGCCCGATGGATGTTTTCTCTGGACATGCCGGGGGCACCACCCTCTGGTAGCCGGATGGATGCCGATTACACCCTGCGCGCCGCATCCCCTATCGTCGAACGCATCTCCTACCAGGTGACCTCATATCGTCGATACCGCACACCGCCGGCGCCGCCCTGGGAGATTCGCCGCGGCCTCCAGCTGCCAGACGGCAACCCGCGAACGGTGGCCCTCGGCAGACAATGGGCCGCAAAGCTTTCCACCCCTGCCGAGATCGTCTCAGAGGCGGTGTCCTACATCACGGCCGGCCATTTTATCTACACCCTCAACCCGCCGCCCCCGTCACCCGATCCGGTGGATCAGTTCCTCTTTGAAACGAAAAAAGGATACTGCGAGCACTTTGCGGCCGCGTTCGCATTACTGATGCGTGCTGCCGGCGTCCCGGCCCGGGTCGTCGGAGGCTACCTGGGAGGCGAAGCCAACCCCTATGGCAATTACCTTATCATCAGACAATCCGACGCCCATGCCTGGGTGGAAATCCATGATGGCACACAGGGATGGGTGCGCATTGACCCAACCGCCTTGGTGGCCCCCGACCGGGTCATGCAAAGCCTTGCCCAGGCTGTGCCGACCGATGAACTGCCGGCCTATCTTGTCATGGAGGGATACGGATTGACCGGAAAGGCTCTGCGCGCCCTGCGGCTCTCCTGGGACGCGGTAAATCTCAACTGGTACCGGTGGGTGGCCTCCTACTCGCACCAGCGCCAGGCCGCACTGCTTTCGCGGGTGGGCATCACCATGACGTCATGGCGCGGTGCCGCGCTATCGGGTCTGGCCGCCGTGGCGTTGACCACACTCATCATAGGTCTCATTGCCTTCCGGGCACACCGGCAACTCACGCCGGGGGAAGATCCTGCCGTGAAAGCTTACAAAACCTTCCTGAAAAAGGCAGCCCGAGCGGGGCTACCGCCCAAAGCCCTGCACGATGGCCCCACTCACTATGGCCGGCACATCGCCCGCCGGCGCCCGGATCTGGCCGAAGACATCACGGCCATCACCGACAGCTATGTGAGATATCGCTACGGCAAGACACCCTCTCCGGCCGACCTCAATACCCTGCGCCGAAAAGCCCGCCAATTTAATCCTGAGTGAACGACTACCGGTAAAGCCGGTGGTTCTGAATTGCGACAGTGGGCCGCGATTCAAAATCGTAGACCCGGAAAGGAGGGTTTTCGGCGGAGATCCTACGCGAAGCGCAGGGTTTCAAAGGCCATCCAGCCCCCGCATCGCCGCCTTCTTGCATCATTTTCACTAATCGGCAGTGCCGTATGCTTTTAACGACCTGCCGGACAGGGCGCGATCGTGTGCGGCCGAAAAAAGAGCGCTGGACATGGACGCCTGAAACCTGGCATGGTGACGAACTAGGCCCTATACTTGGCAAGCCTCTTACACGCCCTCGCCCTTGATGGGAGCGGGCTGAGGTGGGGGTGACAACCCACTGGAACAGACAATGAACCTGACCTCCGAAATGATGAAAGCCTTCATCGAAGCGCCGTTTCCCTTCGTCGAGCGCATCGGCCTCAAAGCGCTGGTCCTCGAACGCGGTCGCGTGCGCCTGGCCGTTCCCCTGGAAGGCAACGGCAACCATATCGGCTCGATGTACGCCGGCGCCCTGTTCACCCTATCCGAAATCCCCGGCGGCGCCCTTTACCTGACCAGCTTCGACACTGCCCGTTTTTATCCCGTGGTCAAAGAGATGACCCTGCGCTTTCTCAAACCGGTCACCACCGATGCCACCGTCGAGATCACCCTCGAAGAGACGGCCATCACCCGCATCGAGACCGAAGCGGCACAAAATGGAAAGGCCGAATTTATTCTGGAAGGGGAAATCGTGGATACCGCGGGCCAGGTCGTCGCTCTCAGCCGTGGCGTCTACCAGTTGCGGTCCCTGAAAGAACTATCGCGGCTGTGAAGTAACGGGTTTCACCACCAGCAAAAACACCTGATCAGGCCCTATGCTTGTACTGAAAAACGTAGACTTGGGACCACGAATCGCACAGGTCACGGCTACAAATCTGCCGCCAGGCGGGCGCCTTCATAGATGGCCCGCTCGGCGTCCAGTTCCCCGGCTTTTTTGGCGCCCCCGATGAGAAACACCGGGATACCGGCAGACTGAATTGGATCGTACAATGCCTTCAGCGACTCCTGGCCGGCGCAGATCACCACCGTGTCGGCGGCAATGCATCGCTCTTCGCCGCCGGCGGTGACGTGAAGCCCCCGGGCGTCGATGAATCGGTAATTGACCCCTGAAGCGCCTTTCACCCCGCGTTGGTTCAAGGTGGCGCGGTGGATCCAGCCAGTGGTCTTTCCCAGGCCGGCGCCGATCTTATCGGGTTTTCGCTGCAGGATCGTAATCTCCCGTGGCGACGCCGGTGGCGACGCCGACGCTCCCATCAGTCCACCCGGGGCCGCGTAGAACGGATCGATGCCCCACTCCTTGTAAAAAAGATCGGGCTCCAGGGCGCTGGAGGGTCCCTCGTGAGACAGGAAAATGGCCACATCCACTCCGATGCCGCCGGCGCCCACGATGGCCACCCGCCGCCCCACGACGGCGCTGCGGCGCAGCACGTCCAGGTAGCTGAAAACATGGGGCAGATCGGCGCCGGGCAGTGACACACGCCGTGGCACCACACCGGTGGCGATCACCACACCATCGAAATCGCCGCCGGTGAGCATATCGTGAGCGGCTGCCGTTCCCAGACGCAGGTCCACCCCGGTTTGATCCAGTCGGCGCCGGAAATACCGCAGGGTTTCGTTGAATTCCTCCTTGCCGGGAATTTTGACGGCCATGGTCAACTGCCCGCCGATCTCATCGGCCTTCTCGAAAAGCGTCACCCGATGGCCGCGCGCTGCTGCCACCACAGCGCAGCTCAGACCCGCGGGGCCGGCCCCCACGATGGCCACCCGCTTGGGTGCGTCCGTCGGCAGGTATTTCAGCTCGGTCTCCCGGCCGGCCCGGGGGTTGACCAGGCAGTTGGCGATGCGGCCCTGAAAGATGTGATCCAGACAGGCCTGGTTGCAGCCGATGCAGGTGTTAATGTCCCCGCTGCGCCCGGCGGCCGCTTTGTTCACGAAATCGGGATCGGCCAGAAACGGTCGGGCCATGGAGACCATGTCGGCATCACCCCGGGCCAGCACGGCTTCGGCCACCTCCGGGGTGTTGATCCGGTTGCTGGTAATGAGTGGGGTGTCCACGGCCGCCTTCAACCGGGCCGTGACCCAGGTAAATGCGGCCCGGGGCACCATGGCGGCGATGGTGGGAATGCGGGCTTCGTGCCAGCCGATGCCGGTATTGATGAGGGTGGCTCCGGCGGCGGCCACCTCCCGGGCCAGGTGCACCACCTCCTCCCAGCGGCTGCCGCCGTCCACCAGATCCAGCATGGAGAGCCGGTAGATAATGATGAAATCAGGGCCCACGGCGGCTCTGACCGCCGCCACGACAGCCAGGGGAAAACGGATCCGGTTCTCAAAGGCGCCCCCCCAGTCGTCCAGCCGCTGGTTAGTACGGGTGGCGATGAACTGGTTGATGAGATAGCCTTCAGAGCCCATGATCTCCACGCCGTCATAACCCGCTGAGCGGGCCAGGCGAGCGCACCGGGCAAAATCACCGACCTGGCGACGGATATCGGCCTCGGTCATCTCCCGCGGCGTGAAAATATTGATAGGCGCCCTAATAGCCGATGCGCTCACCAGGTCCTCGTGAAAGCCGTAGCGCCCCGTATGAAGGATCTGAAGCGCGATCTTGCCCCCGGCCGCGTGAACGGCATCGGTCACCAGACGGTGCCGATCGGCCTCCGCCTCGGTCGTGAGCATGGCGGCGCCCTCGGCCACGCGCCCCTCGGGATTGGGCGCAATGCCGCCGGTAACGATGAGACCTACGCCGCCGCCGGCCCTTTCGGCAAAATAGGCGGCAAGCTTCTCAAACCCGCCTTCGGCTTCCTCCAGGCCGGTGTGCATGGATCCCATGACGATCCGGTTTTTCAACCGGGTGAAACCAAGATCCAGCGGAGCCAGCAAATGGGGGTATGGCATTTTCGTCATATCCGTCGTCTCTCCTGATGCGATCAGCCGGATGAACGCTCCTCGTCCCGAAGCACCCGCCGAAGCACCTTGCCCACGGGAGAAACCGGTACGCTGTCACTGAACACGATGATTTTCGGCCGTTTGTAGCCAGCCATATGCTCCCGACAAAATGCCGTGAACTCCTCTGCGGTGGCCGTTTCACCGGGCTTGAGCTGAATGACGGCCTTGACGCTCTCGCCGCTCTTGGGATCGGGAATCCCGATCACGGCGACCAGTGCCACCTTGGGATGCCGGTAGATCACGTCCTCCACTTCCCGTGGGTAGACATTGAAACCACCCACCAGAATCATGTCCTTTTTCCGGTCGGTGACGAGGATGTAGCCGTCGGCATCCACGTGACCGATGTCTCCGGTCAGAAAAAACCGTCGGCCGTCGATCTGCCGGAACACGGCCTCGTTTTCGGCCGGCTTGTTCCAATAACCTTTCATCACTTGGGGTCCGCAAATGGCGATCTCGCCGTCTTCACCCCGGGGCATCTCCGTGAGGCCGGCGTCCATGTCGACGATCTTGATGTCGGTGCCCGGCATGGGAAAACCGATGGTGCCGATGCGCCGTGCCGCCGCACTGGTGGGGTTGGAAGAGGCCACCGGAGCGGTTTCGCTGAGCCCGTATCCTTCGAAAATGACAGCCCCTGTCTTTTCTTCGAACTGCTTGCACACTTCCGGAGGCAGCGGGGCGCCGCCCGAAAAACAGCCCATGATGGAGGTGAGATCGTACTGGTCGACATGGGGGTGGTTGGTGAAGGCCACAAAGATGGTGGGCACCGCCGGCATGATGGTGGGCCGGTATTTCTGGACCGCGGTGAGCACTTCGGTAAACGGGGGATTACCGGCCCGGGGGTTGGGGATACATACCAGACGGCTGCCGGAGGCGCAGGCGGCCAGCATGGCCACGGTCATGCCGAAGCTGTGGTAAAAGGGCAAAATGCCCATATAGGTGTGAAATCCCCCCTTGCGCAGCGGCTCGGCCGCCCGCCCGGGTTCGTGGACCAGCCGCCCCCACGCGTCGAGCGCCATGAGATCGTAGACGAAGTTGGCGTGGGTCAGGGCCGCGCCTTTGGGCACGCCGGTGGTGCCCCCGGTGTAGATGATCAGGGCCAGGTCCTCATCGGGGTCGATGGCCACGTCCGGTGTTTTGGTGGTGGCGGCGGCCACCACCGCGTCAAACATCAGGTGGCCGGGCGCGTGGCGGCCGGCAGTGGGGATCTTTCCCAGCAGGCCGCCGATGAATCCCTTGAGCGGCGGCAGATAGCTCTTGACGCTGCAGATGACCACGGTTTCGACCGCAGAGCCGGAGATGGCGGCGACCGTGGTGGGATAAAACTGGGGATGATCCATGCAAAACAGGGCCTTGGCGCCGGCATCCGTAAGCTGGTAGTTGAGCTCGCTGCCGGTGTACAGGGGATTGCAGGTGACGCAGACCGCTCCGGCCTTCAGGATTCCGAAAAAAATCTCCGGATAATGGGGCAGGTTCGGCAGAAAAATGGCGACCCGGTCGCCCTTGACGATCCCACGGGAGGCGAGAAAGTGGGCGATGCGATCGGCCCTTTCCTTCACCTGGGCGAACGTGCGCGCAGCGCCGTTGAACAGGGTGTAGGTCTTGTCGGGGTAGTCCCTGGCCGAATCGTCAAGGATCTCAAACAGGGGACGGTGATAATCGTCAACGTGATGGGATACCCCTTCCGGCCAAAACGGTGTGGTCCACTCGGGTGCGCTCATAACGGCTGTCCTCCTGATTGAATCGTTTCGATAATTTGTAAAACAGTATCTTAGCACAAAGGGGCGCGTGCTCAAAGAGATCACCGCCGGACGCCCCGGCGCCGCAAAGGGCCTGGCAACCGCAGGCCGGCCGCCGGTCCGCAGAGCGTCTGCCGACCAAAATCCCCTTGACTTCGCGCGCGCCGTCGTTAATATTGAACGGTCTAACCGATCAGCCATTTTGTAACGAGGTGGAATATGCCAGTCTATGAATTTGAATGCCCACAGTGCGGAGAGGTGACCGAAGGGCTGTTCCGCATGGGCACACAGACCATCAACTGCCCGAAATGTCAGAGTAAAGCACAGAAGATTCTCTCCACCTGCTCTTTTGAGCTGAAAGGCGGCGGCTGGTACGCCGACGGTTACGCGTCAAAAAAAGGGTAACGATCTCTGATATCGCTGCCGGAATGGACCTGCCCCGCGGCATGGGTTCATCCGGCAGTGGTGTTTTCAGCGCGCCCGAAATCCACCGGTCACATCCCGACGCGGATCCGTCGTTCGGTCAGGCGCCCACGGGTGGGGCGACATATCATCAGGATGCATTCTTCCCGTCCCAGAATCCGGCCAGAGTTTTCAGAAGGGCCGGCGCACCCCCCACGCTGACGGTTTTCCACGCGGCCGGCAGCAGATCGGCGTAGGCGGCGGTGCCGTAACGGCGATCCACCAGCACGACGATGCCCCGATCAGACTCGGAGCGGATCACCCGCCCGGCGGCCTGGAGCACCCGGTTGATACCGGGGTACTGGTAGGCAAACGCGAAACCGCGCCCTTCACGGGCCTGGAAATAGGCCCGGATGAGTTCCTGCTCCAAGGACACTCCCGGAAGCCCCACCCCCACGATGACCGCTCCGCTCAGGCGCCTGCCTACCAGGTCGATCCCTTCACCGAAGATGCCACCCATGACGGCAAATCCAACGGTGGGGGTCTCTTCGGCGGCATCAAACCGGGCAATGAAAGCATGACGCGCCGCCTCGCTCATCTCCGACTCCTGGATGCACAGATGAAAACCCTCGGGGGCGGCGGCAGCAAACCGCTCGTAGACCCGCGCCATGTATGCGTATGAAGGGAAAAAAAAGAGATAATTGCCCCGCCGGGCCGCCAGCACCGCACCGAGCACCTCACACAGGGCGCCTTCAGTGGCCGGACGGTCGCGATACAGGGTGGACACATGGCGCACGCGCACCGCGGCCAAGTGATCGGGCGGAAACGGTGAGGGCAGCGCGATCATGACGCTCTGCGCGCGCAGGCCCAAAAGCCGGCGAAAATACTCCCCCGGCGAAAGGGTTGCGCTGAAAAGCACCACCGAACGGCAGCGCGACATGACCTGGGCCAGCTGCCGGGAAGGGTCGAGACAAAAGAGCTTCACGACCAGGTCCTGCCCCTCGGCGCTGTAACAGGTCACGTAATCCGCGCCGTATTGATCGGCAACCCGAAGAAACCCCAAGGCCTTGAAAAAAAATGTCAAGAGCGCCTCGGCCTCGGGATTTCCAGCCGAGGCGGCCAGCCATTTTTCACTGGCGGTGCAAAATCGGCGCAGCAAGGGGTAGAGATCTTCCGGCGGTTCGGACCGGGCCGTGCCTTCGGCGCCAGGGGCCAGGCGCTTTCGAGCGTCCAGCAACCATGCGTTGATCCGGCCCATGTGCCGGTAAATGACAGGCTGGGCGGTTTTCAACGGCCGCCGCACGTCGAGAAGGGTCTTCTTGGACAGATCGGCCGAAAACATCTCCCGGGCGCGGTCCACGAGGTTGTGAGCTTCGTCCACCAGCAGCACCACCTGCCGCTGCTCCTCAGAGACGACGCCCTTGAGACTCACCCGGGGGTCGAAGGCGTAGTTGTAGTCGCAAACAATGCCGTCGGCCAGCGCCGCCAGTTCCAGCGACAGCGCAAACGGGCAAAGCGCGTTGGTCCGTGCGGCCGCTTCGATCACTTCCCGATCGATGATGTCGTGGTCGAAAAACACCTCACGGCCGCCGGCAAGACGGTCGAAATATCCGGCGGCAAAGGGACACGTCGCCGCCTGGCAGGCGCTCTCCGGCAGAAAACAGATCTTGTCCTTTGCCGTGAGCAGCACGGTCTTGAACCGAAGCCCGCCCTCGGACAGCCTTACCAGCGCATCCCGGGCGGCCCGCTGGCCGGTGGTGCGCGCTGTTAGATAAACCAGCGCCGTCGGCGGCTGCTCGAGCAGCGCCTTGATAGCGGCAAACAGCACCCCCATGGTTTTACCGATACCGGTTGCCGCCTGAATCATGCTCTGGCGCCCCTCGGCAATGGCGCGATAGACGGCAACCGCCACGGGTCGCTGACCGGGACGAAACCGGGTAAACGGAAATGCCAATTCTCGGATAGAGGCATCGCGCAGGTGCGACCACGCCCCCATGCGCCTGGCCCATCGGGCATAGCGGTCCACCAGGTCGGTAAACACCCGCTCCAGGGCGGCAGCTGTCCAGGTCTCACGAAAGGTGCGGATCTCACCGGTGTCCACCTGAATGTAGGTGAGCTGCACATCGGTTTGCGCCAGCGCTTTTTCGTCCGCGTAAAGGTAGGCATAGACCCGGGCCTGCCCCCAGTGCTCCGGGATCGCAGCCGGGTCCAGGTCATCGATATCCCGCGTGGTGGTCTTGATCTCTTCCACGATGGTGTGATCGGGGGCCTCGAAAACACCGTCCATGCGGCCGCTCACCCGCAGGATCGCCCCGTCGGCGGCAACCGTTTTCGCCACCGGGACTTCGGCACGGTACTCGGCCGGTCGGCGGCGCTGCAATTGCTGGTGCAGCCGGATGCCCTCCAGGGCGCGGCGGGAGCCGGCAAACTCAAAGCCCAGATCACCGCCGCCCAGAACAAAGCTCACCAGCGCCCGCACGGCCACCGGAATGGTGGGTGGCTCGAGAGGTGATTTTTCCAGCGTGATATCAACGGTGGATGCAGTCATGAACCATTTTCAATATCTGGTTATGCTCAAAACTCAAGTAACAGTGCCGGTGCCGGTGCCTCGTATCTCCCGATGTTTTTGATCACCACGAAGTTCACGAAGGACGCAAAGGTTATCTAACCCACTCGTTTTTGGTTTTTCTTCGTGCCCTTCACGGGTGACTCTCAGTGCTGCGGATAAAGAGGATACCGGTGCCACCGCTTCATAATCAACCACAGCCCGGGCCAATACATTGAAATCATAGATCGTCCCGACGCTCAATGTTCTATGCCCATTGCCGCCGGACCGCCCACCTTAACGGCGAACGCCCAAAGGATCAAGATACGGATAGGGTTTTAGGCGTAGTCATCGTTTGACAGCTGAGCGAATTTCTCCCTATTATGACCCGGTCTGAAGCCTCCGGAGCTGCGGACGGCATCGAAAGGTAGTTATCTCACGGGTTTTGCGCCAACCGGCCGAAAGGCCATATGAAAAGGAGCATCCCATGACCGCACTTCATCGCACCGTTTTTTTCCGGCACCACACGGCGCTCGGCGCCACCATGGTACCGTTTGGCGGCTGGCAAATGCCTGTCCAGTATCCCGGCGGCATCATCCAGGAGCATCTGGCCACCCGGAAGGGTGCCGGTCTCTTCGATGTCTCCCACATGGGACGGTTCGTTCTTTCAGGAAAAGACGCCCTGCCCATGCTCCAGCACACCCTCACCAACAACGCGGCTGCCCTCGAAGTGGGCGAGAGCCACTACACGCTCATCCCCGATGCGAATGGCGGCGCCATTGACGATGCCTACCTGTACCGGTTTACCGCCGAGGCATACCTGCTGGTGGTCAACGCGTCCAACCGGGAAAAAGACTGGGCCCAACTGAGCTCCTTCACCGACCGCTTTCCCGACATGGAAATGACGGACCAGACCCTCGACATGGCCATGCTCAGCCTCCAGGGACCGGCGGCCAAAGAGATCCTGACCGGCATTCTCGACCCCGGCGCGCCGCTGCCCGATCCCATGCGCAACGCCCTGGGCATCGCCCGCGCCGGAGATGCCGAAATCTGGATCGGCCGAACCGGGTATACCGGGGAGCCGCTGTGCTTCGAGCTGTTTTTCCAGGTCGCTCACGCCGACACCCTGTGGCAGAAACTGCTGGATGCCGGCGCCGTGCCCGTGGGCCTGGGGGCTCGGGACACCCTGCGCCTGGAGGCGGCGCTGCCCCTGTACGGCCATGAACTCGGAGACGATGCCGAGGGCCGTCCCATCCCCCTCTATGCATCGGGATTATCCCGGTTTGCCGTGAGCTTTTCACCCTTGAAAGGCGACTACATCGGCCGCTCGGCCCTGGCGCGTCAGTTCGCAGCGTTCAAAAAAATCCTCGATCGTGATTATTCAGCGGTCTCGGACCTGCCCCGGCGCATTCTCCCCTTCGTTCTGGAAGGCAAGGGCGTGGCCCGTGCCGGTTGTCCGGTGCTGAAAAATGGGGCGCCGGCCGGAGCCGTCACCAGCGGCACCATGGTTCCCTATTGGCAGTTTTCAGGAGAGGGCATCGCTTCGGCCATCACCGGTGAAAAAGCCATGCGGGCCGTGGGGCTGGCTCTGGTGGACAGCCACCTGGCCGATGGCGACCGGGTAGAGATCGATATCCGCGGGCGCCGGGTGCCGGCACTGCTGGTACCCCACCTGCTGCGCAGCGAGGCCCCGCCGTTTGCCCGCCCCATCACGTGTTACCAGCCGCAGAAATCCCCGGCCAGCCCCCCGCTGGTGGCCCGGGGATTCCAGGCCGCCGAGCGGCTGGTGGCCAATGCCGTGGAAAACCACCAGTGGCGACAGCGGGAATGCATCAACCTGATCCCCTCGGAAATGACCCCTTCGCGACTGGTGGCGATGCTGTCCATCACCGACCCGGTTGGGCGATATGCCGAGCATAAGCCGGTCAAGGCCTTTTGCGACAGTGAGGTGTTCTACTACCAGGGCACTCATTTTATCGCCGCCGTGGAAGCCGAGGTGCGCACCGAAATGGCCGCCTATCTCGGATGCACCCAGGTGGAAACCCGACCCATCAGCGGACAGATGGCCAACATGGCCCTTTTCAGCGCCATGGTCGATCACCGCAACCGGGCCGATCGCAAGCGGGAGCAGGCACGGATGCAGCCGGTGATGAACCACCACATCATCCGCGGCGGCCACCTCAGTGCCCAGCCCATGGGCGCCTTGCGCGATTACGTGGCCCGCGACCCTCGGACTGAAAAACCCGCCGTGGTGAATTTCCCCGTGCTCGCCGACAACCCCTACCAGATCGATATCGCCGCCTGCCGGCAGCTCATGGCCGAACACCGCCCGGAGTTCATCATCCTGGGAAAAAGCATGATCCTTCACCGGGAACCGGTAGCAGACATCCGCGCCATCGTATCGGAGCTGGAACTGCCGGCCGTCATCCTCTACGACATGGCCCACGTGCTCGGGCTGGTGGGCCCTCATTTTCAGCAGCCCTTCGCCGAAGGCGCAGATATCGTCACCGGATCCACCCACAAGACATTTTTCGGCCCCCAGCGTGGCATCATCGCCGCCAACGTGACCGAGGCCGATTCGGCCTGGGAACTGTGGGAGGCCATCGGCCGTCGCAGTTTTCCGGGCAGCACCAGCAATCACCACCCGGGCACCCTGCTGGCGCTGCTCATGGCCCTTCACGAAATGAACACCTTCAAAGCCGACTATCAGCCGGCCGTCATTAAAAACGCCAAAGCATTTGCCGCCGCCCTGGCAGACCTGGGCATGACGGTGGCCGGCGACCCGGCCATCGGGTTCACCGAGACCCACCAGGTGATCCTCGAGGTCGGCTATGCCCGAGGCCCCGAGATCGCCCGCCGTCTGGAAGAAAACAACATCATCGTCAACTACCAGGCCACCCCGCAAGAGGAAGGATTCACCGCTTCGGGCGCCCTGCGGATGGGGGTTGCGGAGATGACCCGGTTCGGCATGGCCGAAGAAGACTTCCGGACGCTGGCCCAGCTTTTGAAAGACATTGTTGTCGACGACCGCAGCGCTCGCGCGGCGGTGGCCGATTTCCGAAAACGCTTCCAGGACATGCGTTATTGCTTCGATACCGCCGCCGTGGAGCCATTGATCCAGAAACTGCATCGACTGATATGACACAGCAGAAAAAAAAGCCGCCGCAACCCCTGAAAGGGGAATATCGGACCCTCAGGGTCCCTGTCGATCGGGTGGAAAAGGCCTCAGCAGCGGCGCCCCCGCTCATTGCAGAGGACATCCGCGTTCCGGAAACCATGAAATCGCAGATGGCCCGGCTCGATCTTACCGATCTCGATACCGATGACGACGCCCGGCGACGGGAGACGGCCGTTGCCGAGACCGCGGCCCAGCAGACGCTGGTGGACTATTTTGAAGGGCGCAGTGTACTCACCGAAGCCCTCATCGACGTCTACCTGGAAGAAACCCGCAACGCCCAGAGCAACGACATGCTGATATTGCGCTATCACCACCAGGGAAACCGGCCGCTGGAACAACTGATCACCGCCTGCATCGCACGCGATCCCACCAACAAGGGGCTGCTCTACGATCTGGCGCACCTGAGTCGGTTTATCGGCCAGACACTGCCGGTTATAGACCATTATTGCCGCGCCCTTATAATGGAAAGCGCATGGCCCCGGCTGAGGGCCCTGGCCGATGACATCTGCGACCACGGGCATTTGAGAACACCGGCGTCACGATCCCGGTTCCAGGAATTACTCCGAGACCACCCGGAAAAATGGCAGCTGGTAGACAACACCATGGCGCGACACGGCTGACGCCGCCTCGTGCCCTGAAGGAAGGCACAAGATGAGTGAGATCCGGATGACCTGCGCCGTGCGTACGGACTATGACTGCGAGACCACCGGCCTGCCGGCAGAGCGGTGGGCGGAAGCGGTATTCACCTGTGGCGGGGAGGAACTGGTGATGGAGGTCAGCGTCGAAAACGATGTGATCGTCGCCATCATGGCCGGTGAATCCGCGATGTGGAAAGGCACTCTCAAAGGGCTCAAGGAACTTCTTGCCAAGGGCATTCAGCCGGTGGGCGTTTCCGGTAAGTAGCCGCAGCACTGAGTATGAACCACGAAGGCCACGAAGTGCACGAAGAAAAGCCAAAAAACAAGTGGGTTAGAAAACCTTCGTGAACTTCGTGGTAATCAAAAACATCGGGTGCTGTGAAGCACCGGCACGGCCACTTGAATTTTGTGCATAACCAGATTTCAGAATTGTTGAATCCCCGCATGGACGCAGGGCATTTTGAAACCGCCTGCTCCGAGAACCGCAGGCCCCGGAACGGGCTTTTTGAGGCGACCGATTTGACGCCATGAAAATTCATCCGCTCACAGCGCTCTACGACACCGATCAAAAAGTGGCCTCCCGATTCAACGGCCTGATCATCCTTTCCGTGCTGGTCTCGGTGCTGGTCACCGCACTGGTCATCACCACCTTGCTGCTCCACTGGTACCGCAAGGACGTCATCGAAAAGGACGAGCTGCACAACAAGGGGCTCGCCAAGGCGGTGCAGGGGTTCATCGCCCACGCCGTCACGCTCAATTACCAGCTGTCCATCAACCAGGAAATCATCAACGCCGTACTCTCCGCCCATGCTGACTGGCAGCTGCGCGCCGATCTCTACGAATTCACCTACCCCCAGGAAGAATCGGCCGCCGAGGAGGGGGGGCACCGACTGCTCGTTCGAATGCAGCGTCAGTACCCGTTCGTGGATCTCTTCTACGTCCAGGATGAAAACGGCGATCAGGTGGCGCGCAGCAATGGCCCCCTGGGACAGCGCGGCACCCGCTGGTGGTTCAAACAGATCGCCACCGATCCGGAGCACCACCCCTTTTTCTCCAAATCGTATTTTTCAATGACGGGCAACAAGCCGGTGGCATCCGCCTTTCATCCCATTTTCCTCGACAACCGGTTCATTGGTGTGGTCGGTACCGACATCAATTTCGACAGCCTCCAGGACGTGGTCGCCAATTACCTCGGTTCCAAGGATCTATACGCCATCGTTCTGGATAACGATGGGACCATCATCGCCCATCCCGATCGGGAAAAGCTGCAGGAGCTTTACAATCTGAAGCGCCTGACCCGTCAACGCCTGCTGCACAACGAGAAAGGAGAGCCGATCCTCACCCCGGACGGCTATCATGAGACCGAGGCGGCACCGCTGGAATGGGACGCCGCCGTGGCAGGCATCGCCCGCCGCGTCTTGAATGGAGAAAGCGGTGTGGCCCGGAGCATCACCATCGGCGAGACCCGGTGCAATTTGTATTTCGAGCCGGTGCCCCTGCCCGGCCAGCCCGGGGTCAACTACGCCACGATCCTGATCCGCAACACCGCTTCCATCAGCCAGACACAGCTCGTCATCGGCGCGTTCGCCCTCATTTTCTCGCTGATCGCCAGCGCCGGACTCATCACGGTGTTCCGGTGGCAGTTTAAACGGCAGGTACTGACACCGCTGGGAGAATTGTCCCATGCCATGGGGCAGGCCAGCGCTCGGCTGGATGCGCCCCATCTCGATGTCACCACCGGCGACGAGTTCCAGTTGCTCGCCTTCTCCTACAACGAAATGCGCCACAATGTGGCAGAGGTCTACGACCGGCTCCGCAGAAATAATGTCGAGCTCGAGCAGAAGGTGGCCGAGCGCACCAAGGAACTGGAGACGGCCAATGCAGAGCTGCGCGAGGACATCGAAAAGCGAAAACGCATGGAACAGGCCCTGCGCAGCAGCGAAGATCTCTACCGACGAACCATGGAGGCCTCTCCGGACGCCATTACCATCAGCCGTATCAAGGACGGCCGGTTCTATGTGGTCAATGATGCCTTCTGCCGCCACTCCGGATATACCCGGGAAGAAACCATCTCCCACACCACAACGGACCTGACCCTCTTTGCGAATCTCAACGAACGCGACCGCCTTGTCCGGGAGCTCATTGACCAGGGCGCGGTCAACAGCCACGAAATCCGCTGGCAATCAAAAGACGGTCGCATCATCCACGCCCTCGTCTCCGCAAGGCACCTCACCTACCACGATGAAAAATGCATGATCACCGTGGTGACCGACATCACGCGGAGGAAACAGGCGGAAAACGAAGTCCTTAAGCTGAACCGGGAGCTGGAAAACCGCGTGTCCGAACGCACACACCAGTTGGAGGCCTCCATCGCGCAGGCCCGGCAACTGGCCCGTGACGCCGAGACCGCCAATATCGCCAAGAGTACTTTTCTGGCCAATATGAGCCATGAAATCCGCACGCCGATGAATGGCATCATCGGCATGTGCAATCTCGCCCTGGGTACGGAGCTCACGCCCAAACAGCAGGAATACTTGGAGATCATCCGCTCGTCGGCCACGTCGCTGCTGCTCCTGCTCAACGATATCCTCGATTTTTCAAAAATCGAAGCCGGCAAGTACCGATTCGAGAACATCCCCTTCGATGTGCACACGGTCATTGACGGGGTTTCCGATATCTTCATTGAAAACGTGTCCGACAAGGACATCGAACTGATCATCGATATTGCACCGACCGTGCCCCGGAGCCTGATCTCAGACCCCAACCGGCTCAGGCAGATCCTGGTCAATCTGCTTTCAAACGCCATCAAATTCACCGACGCCGGCGAGATCCAGATCACGGTAACCCCTGAAGCATCGACCAAAAACAGCATCGATCTGCGCTTCTGTGTCCAGGACACGGGCATCGGCATCCCCGTTGAAGCCCAGGACAAACTCTTCGACCTCTTTTTCCAGGCCGACGGGTCGGCCACCCGCAAGTACGGCGGTACGGGATTGGGGCTGGCCATCTGCAAACGACTGGTGAATCTCATGGGCGGCGACATCTGGCTCGAAAGCCAGGTGGGCCGCGGCAGCCGGTTCTACTTCACCGGCCGATTCGAACTGGCGGTTACCGCCACCGACGGCGAGCCCGCCTCACGCGAGGGGCTCAAGGGGCGAGCAGTCCTTCTCGTGGAAGACAACCGCACCACACGGCTGGTGATCTCCCGCTACCTTGCAGGATTTGGCATGACGGTGGTCTCCTCCGACAATGCCGAAGAAGCCCTTGAAATCCTCCAATCACCACACCCCTCCCCGATTGAATTCGTCCTGATGGATATCGGGCTGCCCTGCATGGACGGCATCACCGCCATCAATATCATCCGGGGTCTCTCGTTGCCGGTGACGCCGCGGCTGATCATCATCAGCGCATCCGGGAAAAAGGACGATGTTGAACGGGCGCGGAACAGCGGGGTGGAACACTATCTCATCAAGCCGGTGAAGCGGTCCTCTCTGATGAATACGCTGCTGGAATCCATCGGTTTTCAACCCGCCGCCCCCAGCGCCAATTCGAACCAGGGGGATGCCGACACGAACTTCAGCGGTATAACGGTTCTACTGGTTGAGGACAATCCCATCAACCAGCGGGTGGCTGTTGAGGTACTGACCCAGACGGGCGCGATAGTGGATACTGTCGGAAACGGGCTTCTGGCAGTGTCGGCTGTCAAGGAAAAACGATACGACATCGTATTGATGGACATCCAGATGCCCGAAATGGACGGTCTCGAGGCCACCCGGCATATCCGCCGAATCCGAGGTTCGAAGGCGCTGCCCATCGTGGCCATGACGGCGCGAACCATGGAAGGCGACCGGGATGCCTGTATCGCGGCCGGGATGAATGACTACATTCCCAAACCCATCGACCGCGCAGAGCTGTTCCGGGCCATCCGGACCCACGTTGCCGTGCCGAGGCTCACCGCCCCTCCCACCGGCCGAATCACCGATGACCCGGCATCGGTACCGGCGTTGCCCGAGCAGATGCCGGGACTGAACATCCGTGAGGGCATTCAGCGTCTCGGTGGCGATTGGCTGTTTTACAGAGACATTCTCCAGGAATACTGCACGCATTACAGGGATGCGGCGGTGAGCATTTCAGCGCAGATCTCCAACGGCGAGACGGATGCGGCGCGGCACAGCGTTCACGCCCTCAAGGGCGCCGCAGGCAACATCGGCGCCACGCGCCTTTTCGAGATCGCCCAGGCCGTTGAGGCCGCCCTTCGAAACGGCGAAGCACCGACAATCAAAACATTGATACCAACGCTGGATGAAGCGCTGAAAGAGTTGTTTCAGACGGTGGAGCGACTCACGACCTGCCCGGTCGACGACTGACACCGAGCCGCCGTCAATGAGCCCTGACATCGATCTCGTCTGTGGCTGGCACACCCACGCTTGGGGCATCGCGGCAATGGTCGCCCTGAGACCCCATTGCCCCCCCCTCGAACCGCGCCCGCAGGTAACCATTCCATCCGCCAAAGCCCATCGCCCGACAGCCCCGGTCAGCTCGCATCACCGTCGCAAACCAGCAGGGCAGACGCGAGATCCGGACCCTTACGACCATTGCCCGGATCGGCAGACACATTTCTGTTGACTCATTCTCGAAAACAAATTAGCGTTTATTTATCGAGCGGCGCTCGAAACAACTCAGAATGAGGGAGAAATCAATGATCTGCACTGATTTAAAAGGCCGCGTGGCGCTGGTAACCGGCGCCGGCAAACGCACCGGTATCGGCTATGCCATCGCCAGACAGCTTGCCGAAAACGGCGCCCACATCGTCATCACCGATCTGGGCACACTGGCCGGTGACGGCCATCAGGTAGCCACCGGCAGTGCCCCCGAAATGACGGAAATCGCCGAAGAGATCGCCGCAGCCAGCGGTGTGCGGGCCATGGCCGTCAGCATGGATGTGGGCAGCGGCCCTTCCATCGACGAGATGATCACGGCAGTGCGTAAAGAATTCGGGCGCATCGACATCGTGTGCAATAATGCCGGGGCGTCCTTTGGGGTGCCCAACGCCGTGCATACCTATGACGAAGCCGCATGGATGAAAACCATCGACATCAATCTGCACGGTGTCTTTCGGGTATCCCGGGCGGTCATCCCTCTGATGCAGGGCGGCGGGGTCATCATCAACACTGCTTCCCGCGCCGGCAAGGTCCCCGCCCTTTTTAACGGAGCCTATTCCGTGGCCAAAGCCGGTGTCATCATGCTCACCAAGGTTATGGCTGCCGAATTGGCCGGCATGGGCATCCGAGTCAACGCCGTCTGCCCCGGTCAGATCATGACTGATCTAGAAAAATGGCGCTTTGAGCTTGAGGCGCAGTTCTTTGGTTCAACGGCCGAGCAACGGGAAGCGGAGATGTGCAAGACGATCCCGTTGGCCCGCATTGGCAAACCCTTGGAAGTGGCGCGCCTCGTGGCGTTTCTGGCCTCCGATGCGTCTTCTTACATGACCGGCCAGGCGATCAATGTCACCGGCGGCCAGTTGATGGAACTTTAAACCACAGAGGCCGCAGAGAACCGCAGAGAATACACTGAATGATTAGTAAGTTATCTCTGCGCCCCCTGCGTCCTCTGTGGTGATTTCAGATTTATTACGAGCCAGTCAACATTAAGGAGAGAACTCATGGCAATGGTTACCGGCGGCCGGCTCGCGGCCGAAGCCCTCATCGCAAGAAACGTCAAACACATATTTACCCTCAGCGGCGGGCACATCACCCCCATTTACCAGCATCTGGAAGGCAGCGGCGTCACGCTCTTTGACACCCGCCACGAGCAGGCCGCGGCATTCATGGCCGAGGCCTGGGGAAAGCTCACCCGCGAGCCGGGCGTGTGCATGGTCACCGCCGGCCCCGGATTCACCAACGCACTCACCGGCATTGCCAGCGCAAATTTTTCCAATACGCCCCTGGTGTTCATTGCCGGTTGCGTCGGAATGGATCACAAAGAAAAACTCGATCTTCAGGACATGGACCAGGAGCCGGTCATCCGCCCCATGGTCAAAAAGACCTTCGTGTGCCAAAAACCCGAACGGGTGCCCGAGTTCATCGACATGGCCTTTCGCACCGCCACCACCGGCCGCCCCGGGCCGGTATACCTGGAACTGCCCGTGGATGTGCTCAACGCCACGGTGGAGTCCGACACGGTTCGCCGACCCGTAACCCAGCCCACCGGCGGCGGCATCGACCTGGCGCAGACCGGCGCCGCGCTGGCGCTGCTGGCCGCGGCCGAGCGACCGGTAATCATCGCCGGCAGCGGAATCTGGCATGCCGATGCCGGCGCTGAGTTGACGGCGTTTGTTGAAACAGCGGGCATTCCTGTCTTTACATCCCTTGCCGGGCGGGGGGTCATTTCAGACACCCATCCGTTGTGTTTCGAGGGCGCCCTGGCCATCCGTCCCGGCGGCGCCTTCGCCGCTTACATCGAAACCGATCTGGTCCTGGTGCTGGGTACCCGCATCGGCCTCTATTACCTGTTCGGCGATGTGATCAATCCGACGGCCAAAATGATTCAGGTGGACGTGATGGCCGAAGAAATCGGTCGCAACCGGGCAGTGGACGTGCCGGTGGTGGGTGACGTGAAGGCGTTTCTCACTGAAGCCAACTGCCGTCTGGCGGCAGGCGACGGCGGCGCAGCCATGAAGGCGCGATTTCAACCGTGGGTCGACAAGATCAATCAGGCCCACGCGGACGGGAAAGCGCCGGCCATGGCCGACTGGCAGAAATCTGAAAAACCTATCCACCCCATGCGTCTGGCGCGGGAAATCGACGATTTCATGAATCGTGAGGATGACATCGTCGTGGCCGACGGGGGTGATACCACGACATGGATGGGCATGACCCGCACCCTGAAAAGGGGCGGTCACTACCTCGATTACGGCGTGTACGGCAGCCTCGGCGTCGGCATCCCCTACGCCAACGCCGCCAAACTCCGGTACCCCGAAAAGCGGGTCCTGCTCATTACCGGAGACGGCTCCTTCGGTTTCAATTTCATGGAAATGGAAAACGCCATCCGAAAGGGGCTGCCCATCGTCGTGGTCATTTGTAACGATCAAGGTTGGGGAATGATTCGCCACAGCCAGGAAATCCGCATCGGTCACGCCATCGAAGCCGGCACCTGGATCGGACCGATCAACTACCACCTGCTGGTCGCGGCGCTCGGCGGCTACGGCGCCCTGGTTGAATCGCCCGCCGACATCCGACCGGCCCTGGAGGCGGCCTTCGCATCCGGTAAAACCGCCTGCATCAACGTGATGACCGACACCACCACGGTGAGCCCGGGCTCCATGGCGCTGGCCAATGTCGGCGCTTATAAGGCATAGTGTTCTCTGCGTCTTTGCGTCTCTGCGCGAGAACTTTTTTGCCGCGGCCGGGCCGCGCATAAAACCTTCGTGACCTTCGTGGTTCAATAACAACTATAAGGACTATGACAATGGATCCGGCAGCCATCGATCAGGTCAGGTTAAACTTCAACCCCCAAGGGCTGATGGTCATTAACATCGCGATCGGCCTCATGATGCTCGGCGTCAGCCTTGACCTCAGCCTGGATGACTTCAAACGCGTTGTGAAGGCGCCCAAGGCGCCGCTGATCGGCCTGGTGGCGCAGTTTCTGCTGCTGCCGGCCTTTACGTACCTGCTCACCCTGATCCTCCATCCCATCCCGTCCATCGCACTGGGAATGATTCTGGTGGCGGCCTGCCCCGGCGGCAACCTGTCCAACATCATCACCTACCTGGCCAAGGGCAACTGCGCGGTTTCAATCAGCATGACGGCCATTTCCACCGCAGTCGCGATCTTCATGACACCGCTGAACCTCTCCCTCTGGGGGGGCCTCAATGGCGCCACCGCCAAGATTCTGCGCTCGGTCCAGCTCAGCCCTGTGGACGTCTTTGTCACGGTGTTCGTCATCCTCGGCATCCCCTTGATGGCCGGGCAGGTACTCAAACGGCTGTTTCCGAATCTTGCCGACCGGGTGAGAAAACCCTTCAAGATCTTCTCCCTGTTTTTTTTCATCATCATCGTCCTGGGCGCCTTGGCGGCCAACTGGAAAAACTTTATCGCCTACGTAGGAATGTTTATTCTGGTGGTCGTCATCCATAACGCGCTGGCCTTGAACATCGGCTACTGGTCCGGCCGCCTGGCGCGCCTGCCCGAGCGCGACTGCCGGGCCACCTGTATCGAGGTGGGGATCCAGAACTCAGCCCTCGGGCTGGTGCTGGTGTTCAATTTCTTCGACGGCCTGGGGGGGATGGCCATCCTGGTGGCGCTCTGGGGCATCTGGCACATCGTGGCGGGTCTGATCACCGCTTTTATTTTCACCCGTCGCAAGCTGCCCGGGGACGATCCGGCCCCGGCGGAATGCAATATTTGATTCGGAACCGCCGCAACCCAAAACCGTTTTCGCGCAGAGCCGCAGGGGCGCAGAGGAAACCCGACTTGAAAACTGTGAAAATCACAGATAGAAGGCGCCCTTTACCGACTGATGGATATGGCTTCTTCTCATTTAAGAGTCAGCAGTTCTTTGCGTCTCTGCGCGAGCAATTGATTTTTTAGGGTGAAACGAATCTTATGGCCAAACGCAATTTCAAGGACAAGACAGTCGTCATCACCGGCGGGGCCAGCGGCATCGGCCTGGCCACGGCCCAGCGGTTCGCCCGCGCCGGTGCGCGGCTGGCGCTCATTGACGCCGACGGCGACGGGCTCGCCCGATGCGCCGAAGACTTCAGGCGCCAGGGCGTCCCGGTCGAAGCCATCACCACCGACGTGACCTCCCAGCCGGACTGCGCCGCCGCCATGGACAGAATCATCGCACGCTTCGGGGGCATCGACGTTCTTTTCAACAACGCGGGCATCACCCAGCGGGGGGCCTTCAGGGACACGGACGTGTCTGTCTATCAACGGGTCATGGCCGTCAACTTCTTCGGCGCGCTATACTGCACCAAGGCGGCTATCGACAGCCTCATCGCCCGGTGCGGGGTGATCATCTCCAACGAAAGCATCGCCGGGGTGGCGCCCGTTTTAGGGCGCACCGGCTACTGCGCCAGCAAGCACGCCATGCACGGACTGTTCACCTCGCTTCGGGCAGAAGTTCGCCATCTTGGGGTACACGTCATGATCGTCTGCCCCGGGTTTATCAAAACCAACCTTCAGACCCGCGCCTTGGGCTGCGATGGCACCGTCACCCGCCACCCCCAGTCCCACGTCGGCCGCCACGACACGGCCGAAAATGCCGCCGATGCCATTTTCCGCGGCGCCGAGCGCGAGCGGCCCATGATCGTTCTGACCCCGGTGGGTAAACTGGGCGTTTTGCTGAGCCGCTTCGTTCCGGCCTTCTACGAGCGCCAGATGACCCGGCGGCTCAAAAGCGAATTGGATTACTGAAATGGACCGTCGCGATGATTCAAAACCCTGGGAGATGTACACCACGAAGGACACGAAGATCACGAAGAAAGCCCAATAAAGGCATTAACCATCGAGCCCTTTTTAACATTCTTGTGTTGCCTTAAGGTCCAAACGGGAATCGATATTATAAGGCACTATTGAACAGAGGTCGCGATTATCATTCATAATGAAAATACAACTGGTCTTTAGTCACGCGTTTTCTCTTCGTGCACTTCGTGCCCTTCGTGGTTCAATACTAAGGTCGTAAAATATGCTATACGAACTGCTCTACGGCACCGTGCACTGCACCGGCCGCATCACTTACAGCGCCGGCAGCGTCCCCACCCGAGACGAAGCGTTAGGCTGGTGCAAGGGCACAGACGGCGCGACGCCCGGCGGGATGCGGATCCCTGAAACCGACCCGCTCCGATGGTGCCCGGTTCGGCATTGCCACATGAAGCGCCAGCGCCCCTGGCGCGCATTCCGGGAAATCCCGTCTGCCGGCAGCACGCCGGTCCGTCCGGAGAATGCGTAATGGGCCTCAAGGAGAGAAGAAAAAGGGAAAAAAGCGAGCGGCGCGGCCAGATCATGGCCGCGGCCCGGTCTCTGCTTTTTGACAAAGGGCTTGCCGCCACATCAATCAACCAGATCGCCAAACGGGCCGAACTGGGCGTAGGCACCATCTATTTCTACTTCCAGAGCAAGGAGGAGCTTTTTGCCGTTCTGCAGGTGGAGGGGCTTCAACTGCTGCTCGAGCGCATCGCTTCGGCCTGCGAAAAACACGCGGACCCGGCGGCCCGGCTGAAGGCCGCGGCCATGGTCTACCTCGAATTCAGCAACGACCAGCTGCGCTATTTCGACGTCATCAACTATTTCCTGTCCGCGCCCGAAGTGCTGCTATCCGCCGAGCTCAAACGGCGGGTCGATCAGAAAAGCGCCGACATTCTCGCCGCCATCGCCGATATTGTCACCGCCGGTGTGAACGACGGGATGTTTCGGCCCATGGATGCCGACGAAACGGCCATTCTCTTCTGGGGAAGCATCCACGGCCTCGTCCAGTTCCGCAAACTCGAAAGCACCGCCCTCAACGGACGCTCCCACACATCGATCTTCAGTCGGGCGGTGGATCACCTGCTGAGCGGGCTGAAATCGCCGGCGGCCGCCGGCACGGCAGGCACCTGATGAGTGTCGACCGAACCGTCGCCACAGTCATCGACCCCGCGCGCTGCATCGGCTGCGGGGCCTGCGTGCGGGTCTGCCCCAAAGAAACCCTCTCTGTTATGGACGGCACCGCCCGGGTAACGGGCGCCGAGTCGCTGCACTGCGGTCACTGCGAAGCCGCGTGCCCCACGGGGGCCGCGCGGGTGACCACCCTGCCCGAAGCGGTTCTGGCGACCGAGACCTTCACCACGCCCACCCGGTGGATCGCCCCCGGCACCACAGACCCCGGCGCCCTGGTGCAGATCATGCGCTCTCGCCGCTCCTGCCGCAACTACCTTGACCGGCCGGTCTCCGAGGCCATGCTCCGAGATCTGGTGCGCATTGCCGTCACCGCACCCTCCGGATCCAACTGCCAGCAGTGGACCTTCACCCTGGTGCCCGATCGCGCCCGCGTCATCGCGCTGGGCGAGGCCACCCTGCCTTTCTTTGAAAAACTCAATCGTCAGGCACAGATGGGCTGGCTGAGAAACCTGTTGAAACTGGCGGGAAAACCCGAACTGGATTTCTACTACCGGCAGTATTATGCCGCCGTGAAGGAAAAGATCGCCGACTGGAAAACGAAGGGGCGCGATTTTCTGTTCTGGAGCGCCCCGGCCGCCATCGTCATCGCAACGATGCCCGGTGCCAGCTGCCCGAAGGAAGACGCCCTGATGGCCGCCCAGAATCTGCTTCTCGGCGCGCACGCCATGGGGCTTGGCACCTGTCCCATCGGCTATGCGGTGGCGGCCATGAACCGCGATGCCGCCATCCAGGCCTCCTTGGGCATTCCGGCCGTAGAGACCGTCCACGCCGTCATCACCGTAGGCTGGCCCGACGAGACCTACCACCGCCTCACCGGCCGCAAACCGCCAGTCGTGCGAACAGCCCCAAAGGTCTAATACTACCGCGCTGCCGAGGCAGGGGCAACCGCTTCCCTGAAGGCTATTTTTATACGCTTATGCAGAAAGCGCCGGTGTTCTCTTCCCACAGCGATGTTGCGCCACGAAAGTCACGGTGGGCTATAGTGTTAAAGACCGGTCGCGGCGGCAAACTATTGCCCGGACAGAAAATGCCTCACCACATCCGCCAGCGCATCGAACTGGCCCCAGTAGAAATGGTCGGCCATGGGCATCTCGTGGTAGCGGCAGGCGGGGTTCCAGCGGGCAAGATGGGATTTTACAAGATCGGGCGGGCCGTAGGTGTCCAGCCGGCCGGTGACCGCCAGTGACAGTGCGGGCAGGCTTTCCACCGCCGAAAAATCCATGAACGCCACCGGCGGGCTGATCATGATCATGTGGTCCACGGCTACCGGCGGATCACTGAGATGGGCCATGACCCAGGCCCCGAACGAATACCCGGCCAGTCCGATCCGGTCGTTTTCCTGGGCTGCCAGCCATGTCATGGCGGCGGCCAGATCAATTGTCTCCCCGCGCCCGTCGTCAAACTGACCGGTGCTGCGGCCCACCCCCCTGAAATTGAACCGCAAGGTGGCCCAGCCGGCCCGGTGGTAGACCTCTGCCAGAGATTCCACCACGGGGTTGTCCATATCGCCCCCATAAAGGGGATGGGGGTGGGTTACCACTGCTCCCCGGCCAGCGGCACCCGGCTGGTAGAGACCGTCAAGGGTCAAATCTCCCGAAGGAAAGGATATGCGCTCGGTCGTCACCGCTTCCCGCCCGGTTTTCGGGCGATGGCGCTGACCATGGCCGCGCCGAAGGCATCAATCTGCCATCGCTTGAGCAATGTGCACCGCCCCAGCGCATCGACGTCCTGGGGATTGGCGATCGCCACTTCCGTGATCTGGGCCTTGGTGCAGACCACTGACGGATCCAGCCCCAGCCGCCCGGCTTCGCCGTCGCGCCAGGTCTTGAGGCGCTGGATGCGCTCAGGCGCCATGCGGGGCAGGCGCGGCGCGCGTTTGCGCGGGTAGATGGGCAGCGCGGCGCCCGGCAGTTTCATGGCGGCGCCGACCTGGGCGAGAACGCCTTGTCCCAGGCTGGCCATCTGCCGGTCGCTGAGGGCTTTCAACGCGGCCAGATCATTGAGGTCGCTGGGCTTGGCGGCTGCGATCGTCAACAAACTCTGGGCACTCATCACCTTAAACGGTGGCCGGTCCTTTTTTTCGGCCATGGACGCCCGGTAGACGAGTAGTTTTTCCAGAACGGCCAGCCCGCGGCGGTCCAGGGTGCCGGCCCCCTTGCACTTGAGAAACAGGGGCGCTGGCTCCCCGGTGTCGGCCCGTACACGACTGAGCAGCCGGCACTCCTCCAGCACCCATTCCAGACGCCCCAACGCGGTGAGCTCACCGGTGAGCTTTTCGGCCAGATGGATCAGATAGATGGCGTCGGCGGCGGCATAGGCCACCATCTCCTCGGGCAAGGGCCGCTGGGCCCAGTCTTTTTTCTGGTAGCGTTTGTCCAAGTGGACATCGAAATACCGGGAGACCACGGCGTCAAGGCCGGTTTCGCTCTGACCGGTGAACACCGACGCCAACTGGGTGTCGAAGAGGTTGTTGATTTCAAAGCCGAAATCCCGGTACAAGGAGCGCACGTCGTAATCGGCGCCATGAAACACCTTGCGGATGCCCGGATCGGCAAACAACGCCGCCAGTGGACTCAAATCCGTCACCGCCAGGGGATCCACCACTGCGTTGATACCGTCGGCGGCCAGCTGGAGCAGGCACACCTTTTCGTGGAAATGATGCATGGAGTCGGCCTCCAGATCCACGGCGATGATGGGTTGGGGAGTGAGGCGGCTGGCCAGCCGTTGCAGGGCGTCAGTGGAATCGATGAACTCGTATGGTATGGTCATAGATAGTCGGCTGGTATGCAGAGACGGCACCAGTTTTTCCTTGACCGGTGCCACTACTTCCCTTAGGTTTTGGTTTTTGCGGTGTTCCGGCACCGGGGATGCACCCCGGCAACCGACGAATTGGACGTTCTACACACACATGTGGATATGATCACCATGGTCAACATAACACTTCCCGATGGAAGCATAAAGCGTTTTGAGACCCCCCCCACAGGGCTGGACATTGCCAAGAGCATCTCCGAGGGGCTGGCGCGCGAGACCGTCGCCATGATCGTGGACGGCGCCACGATGGACCTGGACCGGGAAATCCCCCGGGATGCCGGCGTGCGCCTTATCACCACTCGCGACCCGGAAGCCCTGGAAATCCTGCGCCACAGCGCGGCCCACGTCATGGCCCAGGCGATTTTGCACCTGTACAAGGATGCCAAACTCACCATCGGTCCGGCCGTTGAAGGCGGCTTTTACTACGATATCGATATGGAGCCGATCTCGGAAGAAGGTTTTGCCCGCATCGAGGAGGAGATGAAGGCCGCTGTCAAGGCCAAGCTCCCCTTTGTCCGGCGCACCGTGACCAAAGCCGAGGCCGAAGCCTTCTACAAG
This sequence comes from Pseudomonadota bacterium, assembly GCA_043825735.1. GTDB lineage: Bacteria > Desulfobacterota > Desulfobacteria > Desulfobacterales > JBDRRP01 > JBDRRP01. The sequence continues at coordinate 29,019 of JBDRRP010000044.1, forward strand.
GATGAGCCCTACAAACTGGAAATGATCGGCGATCTCGCCGACGGCACCATCAGCTTCTACGAACACGGCGATTTCACCGATCTGTGCCGGGGGCCCCACATTCCCCACACCGGTTTTATCAAGGCCTTCAAGCTCATGAAGGTCTCGGGCGCCTACTGGCGCGCCGACCAGAGCAAAGCACAGCTCCAGCGGATCTACGGCACGGCCTTCTTTGACAAGAAAGACCTCAAGGCCCACCTCGAATTTCTCGAAGAGGCCAAAAAACGCAACCACCGCAAGATCGGTACCGCTCTGGAGCTGTTCAGCTTTCACGACGAAGCCCCGGGGATGGCTTTCTTCCATGCCAATGGCATGGTCCTGTGGAACTGCCTGCTCGATTACTGGCGCCAGGAGCACCTGACCGCCGGATATGTGGAAACCAAAACCCCCATCATGCTCAATCGCAACCTGTGGGAGCGCAGCGGCCACTGGGAAAACTACCGGGAAAACATGTACACGTCGGAAATCGACGAAATCGAGTACGCCATCAAACCCATGAACTGCCCGGGCGGCATGCTCCTTTATAAATCGACGCTGCATTCCTACCGGGACCTGCCCCTGCGGCAGGCCGAAATCGGCCTGGTGCACCGGCATGAAATGAGCGGCGTTCTCAACGGTCTGTTCCGGGTGCGCGCTTTCCACCAGGACGATGCCCACATTTTCATGACGCCCGAACAGATCCAGAGCGAAATTCTGGCGCTGCTCTCGTTGGAGGAGCGCATGTACGGCACCTTCGGTCTAGGGTTTCGGCTGGAACTCTCCACCCGGCCGGAGAAATCCATCGGCACCGACGCTCAGTGGGAAACGGCCACCAATGGCCTCGAATCGGCCCTGAAAGCCTACGGCCGGGAGTACGTCATCAACGAAGGCGACGGCGCCTTTTACGGTCCCAAGATCGATTTTCACATCCAGGACGCCCTGGGCCGCACCTGGCAGTGCGGCACGGTCCAGCTCGATATGAGCCTGCCCGAACGCTTTGACCTCAACTACATCGGTCAAGACAACGAGCGGCACCGCCCCATCATGGTCCACCGGACGGTATTCGGGTCCATCGAGCGTTTTTTGGGCATCCTCACCGAACATTTCGCGGGCAAGTTCCCCTTGTGGATGGCGCCGGTGCAGGTCGTCCTGCTGCCCATCAACGATGAACTCGCGGCCTACGCCCACGGCGTTCAGCGAACGCTCCAAAGCGGCGGGCTGCGGGTAACGATGGATGATCGCACGCAAAGTCTCAACCGCAAGGTCCGCGACGCCCAGCTCAAAAACATCCCTCTCATCGTCACCATCGGCAACCGGGAAAAGGAGGCCGGCACCCTGTCGGTGCGCACCCTTGACGGCACGGTGCGCCAGGGCATCGCCGATGCGGCGTTTCTCGATGGGGTCACGCGGCATGTGGCCAGCCGATCCCTCGGCTATGACATTTTCGCCTGAGCGAGGCCCCATGACCATGGACACGCGGATTCACCGGATCCCGGCCGCCTGGGGTCCGGTCATCATTTACTGCGCTGCGATCTTCGCGCAATCGTCGTTTCCGACCCCGGACGCAGTGCCGTCTTTTTACATGTCCGACAAACTGCTCCACGCTTGCGCCTATGCGCTCATGGCGCTTCTGTTTTACAGAGCCCTTGGCCAGCACCGCGTAGGCGCCAGCCCCGTCAAACGGTCCATATTAACCATCGTTTTTACCGTGATTTACGGCATCAGCGACGAATTTCACCAGTCTTTCGTCCCGGGCCGCAGCCCGGAAGTTTTAGATGTGGCGGCCGATGGCGTCGGTGCGCTGATCGGAGTGATCGCGGCACAAAGATTCCGCCACTCCGGCACCCGCCGCCGCGCTGCGCCAACCGATTGACAAAAACCGGTGCCTCCCCTATAAATGCCCTATTCTTTTATGGACGGACACTCATTAGTGTCCGTTCACAGGTGGTAGATTTTGGTTCCTGGCAAGGCCCGAGCGATTTTGCAACCGCAGGCATAGTCACCCTATTCCGAGGATTGCAAAGAGCGAGAACGCCGCCAGGGGCCAAAAGATGCCTCCTGTGGACGGACACTCACCAAGGAGGCGGATCCTGCGCATGAACGAAAACCCCATCATCATCATCAACGGGAACGAGTTCACCTTCACTCCCGGCGAAACGATCCTGGAAGTCTGCCGCCGCAACAGCGTCGATGTGCCGACCCTGTGCCACCTGAAAAGAGCCACGCCCACCGGCGCCTGCCGCATCTGTGTGGTGGAAGTCGAAGGCGCCCGCAGTCTGCTGGCTTCCTGCTCCACGCCGGCAGCCAAGGGGATGACCGTGCGCACCGAGTCTCCGGCCGTGGTGGCATCGCGCAAGGTCATCATCGCGCTGATGCTCTCCTCGGGCAACCACAACTGCGCCGTGCGCGGCTCCGACGGTGAGGACTGGACAGGATTCCAGCTTCGGGTCCAATCCGACGACGGCAGTGAAGCGCTGTGCCCGGTATGGGGCGACTGCCGGCTGCAGGATCTGGCCTACCGCTATCAGGTCAACGGGGAGCGGTTTCCGTCTACAAAAATCCGCTACCCCATGGAAACGGAAAATCCCTTCATCGTCAGGGACTTTTCCCGCTGCATTCAGTGCGGCCGCTGTGTGCAGGCCTGCAACGACGTTCAGGTCAACAACGCCATCAGTTTCGGCTACCGCGGCGCCGAGGCCAAAATCATCGCGGCCGGCGACCGGCCCCTCAAAGACTCCGACTGCGTATTTTGCGGCGAGTGCGTCCAGGCCTGCCCGGTGGGCGCCCTGGTGGAAAAGGAAGTGCGCTACAACGTGCGCCAGTGGGAGACCACAAAAGTGCGCACCACTTGCAGCTACTGCGGCGTCGGCTGCCAGCTGAACCTCCACGTGAAAGACAACCGGGTGGTCAAGGTCACCGGTGTGGAAGATACCCCCCCCAACTTCGGCAGCCTCTGCGTCAAGGGGCGTTTTGGCTATCATTTCATCAACTCTCCCGAACGCCTGACCACACCGCTGATCAAAAAAAACGACAAGCTTGTATCGGCCACCTGGGACGAAGCGCTGACCCTGGTAGCCAAAAAGCTCATGGACATCAAAACCGCCCACGGCAGTGACGCCATCGGCGTGCTCACCTCGGCCCGCATCACCAACGAGGAGAACTACATCGCCCACAAGTTCACGCGCGGGGTGCTCAAGACAAACAATATCGATCATTGCGCCCGGCTCTGACACAGCTCCACCGTGGCCGGTCTGGCCGCAGCGTTCGGAAGCGGTGCGATGACCAACACCATCGCCGACATCGAAGAAGCCGACGTGATCCTGGTGACGGGCTCCAACACCACTGAAAACCACCCGGTGCTCTCCACGTTCATCAAAAGGGCAAAAAAACACCGGGGCGCGACCCTTGTCGTGGTCGATCCCCGGCGCGTCAAAATCGCCGCGATGGCCGATATTTACCTGAGGCAAAACCTGGGCACCGATGTGGCCTGGATCAACGGGCTGATGCACGTCATCATCCGTGACGACCTTTACGACAAAACCTTCGTGGCCGAGCGCACCGAAAATTTCGAGGCCCTCAAAGCGGTGGTGGCCAAATACACGCCCGCGCATGTGGAAGCCCTCACCGGCATCGCCGCCGCCGACATCGAAACGGTGGCCCGTCTTTACGCCAAGGCCAAGGCCGCCAGCATCTGCTACTGCATGGGCATCACGCAGCACACCTGCGGCACCGACAATGTGAAATCCCTGGCCAACCTGGCCATGCTCTGCGGCCAGATCGGACGCCCGGGCACCGGTGTCAACCCACTGCGCGGCCAAAACAACGTCCAGGGCGCCTGCGACATGGGCGGTCTGCCCAACGTGCTCTCCGCCTATCAGCCGGTCACCAGCGACGATGCCCGTAAAAAGATGGAAACCGCCTGGGGGGTCTCCGGGTTGCCCGCAACGCCGGGCCTGACCGTCACCAAGATGCTGCCGGCCGCCCATGCCGGCAAGCTCAAGGCGCTGTATATCATCGGCGAAAACCCCATGATCTCGGATCCGGATCTATCCCACGCCAAAGACAGCCTGGGGCATCTGGATTTTCTGGTGGTGCAGGACATCTTTCTCACCGAAACCGCGCAGCTCGCCGACGTGGTCCTTCCCTCGCGGTGCTTCGCTGAAAAGGACGGCACGTTTTCCAACACCGAGCGGCGCGTCCAGCGGGTGCGCCAGGCCGTAACACCGCCGGGCGAGGCCCGCTACGACTGGGAAATCACCTGCGATATCGCCCGCCACATGGGATACGATATGACCTACGCCAGCAGCGAGGCCATCTTCGAGGAAATCGCCCGAACCACCCCGTCCTACGGCGGCATCACCTACGCGCGCATCGACCAGGTGGGGCTCCATTGGCCCTGCCCGACACCGGAGCACCCGGGAACGCCGATCCTGCACGGGGTGCAGTTCACCCGCGGCAAAGGCATGTTTCACGCCATCGAGCACCAGGATCCCGCGGAAGTGGTCGATGACGAGTACCCGCTCTACCTCACCACCGGACGGCTCCTTTACCAGTATCACACCCGCACCATGACCGATAAAAGCCCATGGCTCAACGAGCGGGCGCCCGGCGCTTTCGTTGAGATGACCCGGCGCGATGCGGCCCGCTTCAACCTGGCCGACGGCGAACCCGTGAGCGTCGCCTCACGCCGCGGCGCCATCACCGCCGTGGTGCAGGTGTCGGACAAGGCCACCGACGGCACGGTGTTCATCCCCTTTCACTATGCCGAAGGGGCGGCCAACCAGCTCACCAACGCGGCCCTGGACCCGGTGTGCGGGATTCCCGAGTTCAAGGTCTGTGCTGTAAAACTCGCCAAGAGCGCCTGAGCGCTGAATCGACAAAAAAAGGCCGGTTGACGCTTCGTCAACCGGCCTTTTGAGCTTGGAGGTAACCGATGACGTCAGCATTCAAGGAAAAACTCACCCGGGGCGAGCGCCTGATGGGAACGGTGGTGACCCTTCCCGTTCCGGAAATCGCCGAGATACTGCGCCTGGCCGGGTTCGACTGGCTTTTCGTGGACATGGAGCACGGCGCCATGGATGTACGGGAAGCTCAAATGGTGCTGGCCGCCGCCGGCGATACGCCCTGCGTGGTGCGCGTGCCGGCAAACGACGCCGTATGGATCAAAAAATGCCTGGATATTGGTGCTGCGGGCATCATGGTGCCCCTGATCCGAACGGCCGGCGACGCCAGAGACGCGGTGAGATGGTGCAAGTACCCCCCCGAGGGTGAGCGTAGCGTCGGCATCGCCCGCGCCCAGGGATACGGCATGTCTTTTACCCAATACGTGTCCCGGGCCAACGCGGAGATCGCCCTCATCCTGCAGATCGAACACATCGATGCGGTCAACGACCTGGAGGCCATCGTGGCGGTCGCCGGCATCGACGCCCTGTTCGTTGGGCCCTTCGATCTGTCGGCCAGCATGGGAAAAACCGGCCGCATCTCGGATCCGGCGGTCCAGGCGGCCATCGCCCGCGTGACGCGCTGCGCCCAGGGCGCCGGCATCGCCCTGGGGATTTTCAGCGCCACCGCCGAAGCCGTAGCGCCCCACCTGGAAAACGGCTACACCCTGGCGGCCGTGGGCATGGACACCATGATTTTGGGCCACGGCGTGGCGGAAATTTTGAAGGCGCTTGGGCGCTGACCCGGGCCTTGTCCCGCACCACCGCCGGCGGCATCCGGTCGGCGGCGGACATCTTCGATGTGTCCTTGGCCCCATCGCCATATGGTTTGTGCCGTCAGCAACGCTGTGATATGAAGATGAAACGGAAAAGCACCGACCTTTCACATCACAATTTTTCTTAACAAGGGGATTGCCATGCGAAAACCAAGCGGTTCTGCTGAAAAACTGTCGGAAATGATCAAGCACGCAATGGACGATGGAAAACTGACCACCAAGGAACACAATAAAATCTTGGCCATCGCCGATGAGGACGGGATTCTCGACGCTCAGGAGAAACGGCTTCTGGCCGAGTTGCAGGAGATGCTTGCCAACGGCACCATCAAGCGGGTCTCCGAATAGCCGGCCGTCTGCCTTCGGCGCAGTTCTTTCGCCGCATTGACCCAACAGATAAGCAAGTGCATTTGCAAAAGGCAAGTGTGCTTGCTTTTCTTTTTTGACATGCTTCTTGTGCTCCGTTGCATATTATCGCAGCGTCAGGGTAAATCCCATCACCCGCAGGGCGACCGGGTCCCGCAGCGGGGCGCGCCCCTGAACAGCGATCTCGGTGCCCACAATCAGTCCCATGTCCCGGATGCGCCGGCCCAGTTCGCCATTTGCCATGACACTGACAATGATGGCCCGCTGCCGGTTTGCCATCTGTCTCAGTCCGATTTTCATCGTAGTGGTCTCCCGTGTGATTTTTTGAATGTTTGGATAGCCTAACAAAATATGTCTGTCAATATACTCTTATAGCTTTTCAACTTTTCCGCATTTGACTTATTTTGTCCGAACAGCGTATGGTGGCGGGATCACAGGGGAGAAGGGATGACACGAGGTCTGGATTTGTCCGAAAACATGGAAAACTACCTCGAGGCCATTCTCGACCTGGAGACGACCCACAAGGTGGCCCGTGCCAAAGACATCGCCGACACCCTCGGGGTGCAAAAAGGCTCGGTCAGCGGCGCGCTGAAAGTCCTCAAGGACAAGGCGCTCATCAATTACGCGCCATACAGCTTCATCACCCTGACACCGCAGGGAAAGGCGCTGGCGCGCGCGATCCGCAAAAAGCACGAAGTGCTGCGCGTGTTTTTGCAAAAGGTGCTGCACATTGACCCGGCGCTGGCCGACGCGACCGCCTGTAAAATGGAGCACGCCATCAGCGAGGACATCGCCAGGCGGCTGGCGTGCTTTCTGGAATACCTGGACGTCTGCCCCCGGGTGGGCGATCAATGGATAGAATCGTTTCTCGACTTTTGCAAAACCCGGACGGTGGATCCGGAAAAGTGCTCGATCTGCATGGACACCCACATGCCGACCGAAAGATAACCCGCCCCTCGGGTGGGCAACCCCTATTAGGCCCGACGCCGTGCCTGGACAGATCACCATCTCCCTGTGGGCCTTTCTCATCATCGCGGCCGTGGCGGCCGTCGCGGTGCTCGACCGCGTGCTCATTCCCAGCAGCCGGTGGTTTCTCAGGCGCCGCATCAACCGGGTGCTGGAGGAAATCGGCACCCGTCTGGACATCGAGATCCGCCCCTTCCAGCTCACCAAGCGCCAGGTACTGGTTGACCGGCTCGCCTACGACCCCAAGGTCATCGCCGCCGTTCGCGACTACGCTGCCGCCCATGACATGCCCCTCGAAGTCGTGCAGGACAAGGCCATGGCCTACGCCCGCGAGATCGTGCCCTCCTTTAACGCCTATCTGTATTTCCGCATCGGCTACTGGATCGCCAAAAAGGTCGCCCGGATGCTCTACCGCGTCAGGGTGGGGCTCATGGAGGATGCGCGCTACCGGGGCATCGACCGGGAGTCCACCGTCGTCTTTGTCATGAATCACCGCTCCAACATGGACTACATTCTGGTGGCCTTTCTCGCCGCCGAGCGCACCACGCTTTCCTACGCCGTGGGCGAATGGGCGAAGATCTGGCCGCTGCACATGCTGTTTCGCTTCATGGGGGCCTTTTTCGTCCGCAGAAATTCAGGCAATGCGCTCTACCGCCGGGTGCTGGAGCGCTACATCCACATGGCCACCAAGGAAGGCGTCTGTCAGGCGGTGTTTTTGGAGGGGGGCCTGAGCCGCGACGGCCGGCTGCGCGCGCCCAAGCTCGGCCTCATGGACTACATGCTGCGCGGATTCGATCCGGAGCGCGACCGGGACATCGTGTTTATCCCGGTGGGCATCAATTACGACCGCACCATCGAAGACCGCAGCCTGCTCAGGAGCCTCGATCCGGCGGCCGACCGGCGCAGTCTCTGGTTTGTCTTTCGCACCACCACCGGATTTATTCTCAGAAACGTCTTTCTCATGGCGCTCAGCCGGTGGCGCCACTATGGCTACGCCTGCGTCAATTTCGGTACGCCCGTATCGGCAAAAGACTATTGCCGGGAGCAGGCCGTTATCTTCAGCTGGATGCGCCGGGAAGAGCGCTTCCCCGAAATCGAAAAACTCTGCCGGCGGCTCATGGCCGGGATCGCCGATGTCGTGCCGGTGCTGCCCGTCTCCGTGGTTGCTGCGGTCATGCTGGACGCCGGCGGCGCGGCCCTGGACATCATGGAGATCGAGGCCCGCTGCAACCAGCTCATCGAGCGCCTGCAGCAGCGCGGCGCTCCCGTCCTCGAATCCCCGCGCAGTACCCGGGCCGCAGCCATCGCCGGCGCCGTGGACCTGCTCGCACTCAGGGGCATCATCGGCAGCGACGATGACCGGTTTGCCGCCGCCCCGTCGGAAACGCAGATCCTGCACTACTACGCCAACGCCATCGCCCACTGGCGGGAAACCCCAGAATCGCCATGACCGCTTCCGCCTCACCGCCGCCCCTTCGCCTTGCCTGGCTCATGTGGGGCTTTGGCGCCATGCTCTACCTCATGGGGTTTTTCCACCGGGTCGCCCCGGCGGTCATGACCGAAGCCCTCATGCGCGACTTCAACATCAATGCCGCCGCGCTGGGCAATCTCTCGGCCTTTTATTTCTACAGCTACGTGGCCATGCAGATCCCTACCGGTATCATCGCCGATGTCTGGGGACCGCGCCGCCTGCTCTCCCTCGGTGCGCTGGTGGCCGGGGTGGGCGCAGTCATCTTCGCCCTCTCCCATTCCCTTTTCTGGGCCGGGCTGGGGCGGCTGCTGATCGGCGGCTCCGTAGCCGTTGCCTGGGTAGGCCTTTTGAAACTCGCTGCCAATTGGTTTCCGACCGCGATGTTCGCTATGGTTTCCGGCATGGCGCTGTTTTGCGGAGTCATGGGCGCCGTTGCCGCCGGAACCCCGCTGCATCTGCTGGCCCTGCGTTTCGGCTGGCGGGGCGTCATCGGGGCCTCGGCACTGGCAACCCTTGCCGCGGCAACCGCCATCTGGGTGTTCGTGAGGGACACCCCCGGAGAAAAAGGATACCGCGATTACCTCGCCCCAGCAGACCGCCCGTCCGTTGGATCGTGGTCTGCCATCATCGGCGGGTTGCAGGAGGTCTTCCATTACCCGAACACCCTGATCTTTTGCTTTATCCCGGGTGCTCTGGTCGGCGCCGTCCTGGCGTTTTCAGGACTCTGGGGCGTTCCCTTTCTCTCCACCCACTATGGACTGTCCACCAGCCGGGCGGCCGGACTGACCTCCACGCTCCTTGTGGCCTGGGCCGTCGGAGGGCCTGTGCTCGGCTGGTGGTCGGACCGGATGGGCCGCAGAAAGCCATTGTATGTCGCCGGCTGCGCCGTCGCTGTGGCGGGGTGGACCGCCATCGTCTATCTCCCCGCTCTGCCGCTGTGGGGGCTCACGGCGCTGCTCGTCATCACCGGATTTGCCTCCGGGTGCATGATCATCAACTTCGCTTTCGCCAAGGAGTCGGTGCCGCTACGGCTGGCCGGAACCGTCTCCGGCGTGGTCAACATGTGCGTGATGATGGGCCCTATGCTGCTTCAACCGGCCATCGGATGGGTGCTGGATCGCGGGTGGACCGGCGCCATGGACGCCGGTGTCCGGCGCTACGGCCTCAATGCCTACCAGAGCGGTTTTTCAATGATGATCGCCTGGTTGGTAGCGGCGCTGGTACTGCTGGTATTCACCCGCGAAACCCATTGCCGCCAGGCCACGTGGCCGCCGCGGTCTAAAAAAAACATAAATTAAACGGTTATCTGCGATTATCAAATTGGCCGATCCGAAAATTAATTTTAACCACGGAGGGCACGGAGAACACGGAGGGTTTAACATCAATAAATGCTTTCATTATTCTCCGTGCCCTCCGTGCCCTCCGTGCACTCCGTGTTGATGAAAATCTCATTGGAAGCATCGGCCGTTGACGTTAAACTGGCATTTCATAAATAAGCGGAAAGAGTAAATCGATCAATGCCGACCGCATCTCCATGGGGTGACATCAACCGGTACCGGGAAATCGATCCGGGCATTTTGGAAGTGTTCCCGCCAAAGGCGATGGGAACGCATTTGATGATCGCCGCGGCTGTGGCCGAAACCCGTCTGTCCAGCGCCGCCCGTCGCCGGGCAACCCGGTTCGAAGGGTTTTACTGCTTCGGCAGCGAGGCGGGGGGCACCTGGGCCATCGCGGCATGGGAGCTCAAGAGCCTTCAGGCAACACTTTTTAAAGAAGCCCGCTGCATCCGGGAGCAGGGCATCGATGCCTATCTGCTCAGGCGCCTGTCCCAATTTCAAATCGACTATCTTAAAGAGGCGGGCATTACCCCGGACCCATCGGTATCGCCGGCGCCCATTGCGGCGGAACACCAGGGTGGTGAAAATACGCCTTAGCTGATGGCGATCAAGGACTACTACCTGCCGCTGACGGCGGTGCGACAGTTCGCTTACGATGCAGAGCGCCGGGTCAATCTGAAACAGCCGGCAAAGGCCAAGGCCCTGATCGAGAAATCCAAAACGGCCCTGCTGCCCCTGGAGCGGTTTTCAGGCCAGGAGCAGGTGGCGCTCACCGTCAAGGAACTCCAGGCCATGATCGAAGATTGTGCTTTGAGCATGGATCATGCCCCGGCGGATACAAACGACAAGCTGCGAATCCTCGGTGAAAAGGTTAATCTCATGCTCACCAAAGGCGATTTGATCTTGTCGGGTGTGGTGTTCAATCCCTAAGGCATGCCCCGAGTCTCGCTCCGGGGATACGATCGGCCGGAACTCTCGTTCCCGGCCGCAGGTGAGCGGTTGTCACAAGTATGTTCCGAGCAAGTTCCGTAAGACCCGTTGTCATGCCGGGCTTGATCCGGCATCCAGCAGTGCCGCCGGCTGTTAGCCGGTATTCGAGCGGCCCTGGCTTCAGGATGAATCCGGATACAAGATCGTTTCGAAGCACGCTGGGTTGTCGATTTTCAATACTCAAGGCCTAAGCAGAACATGCTCTTAAAAGGTGCAACAAAATATCTGATGGCCGCCGCGGTGGGCGCCCTGTCCGGCCTCATCGGAGCGGCCTTCCACTTTTGCATCGAAAAGGCCACCAGCGGCCGCCTCTCACTGAAAACCGTTATGGCCGCAGGAGATCTTCCCGGCTGGCTGGTATTCGCCGTGATGGGCGGGCTGGGTGTGAGCGCGGCGCTGCTCCTGGTGCGCCGCGTTGCCCCGGAGGCCGGCGGCAGCGGCGTTCCGGAAATCGAGGGTACCCTTGCGGGGCAGCGGCCGCTGCGGTGGTGGCGGGTGCTGCCGGTGAAGTTTTTCGGTGGACTTCTGGCCATCGGCTCGGGTTTGGCGCTCGGTCGCGAGGGCCCGACCATCCACATGGGTGGCGCCCTGGGGAAAATGGTCGCCGATGGCTTCCGGATCAGCCGTGAGCATGCCAAGACCCTGGTGGCCGCCGGTGCCGGTGCCGGTCTGGCGGCCGCCTTCAACGCCCCCCTGGCCGGCATCGTCTTTGTCACGGAAGAGATGCGAGAAGCGTTCGACTACAACTTCGTCTCACTTCAATCGGTCATTTTAGCCAGTTGCGCGTCCGTGGTGGTCTCTGACTGGTGGCTGGGTCAGGGGCCGATCATGCCCATCCGCAATCTGGCGCTGCCGCCGCTGGGGGAGATGCCGCTGTTTCTCCTTTTGGGCATCCTGATAGGATGCATCGGCGTTATCTTCAACAAACTGCTGCTCGGCGCGGTGGAAATCGGGGAGCGCCTGCGAGGCACCCATGCCGCGGCGATGGCCTTCGCCGCCGGCGCCGCCGTCGGCCTGCTGGCGTGGTTTCTGCCCGACACGGTGGGCGGTGGAGAGTTGCTGGTGGAAAGCGCCCTGCTCCGCCATTGGGGGGCGCCGCTGCTGCTCGCGCTGCTGGTGGCCCGCCTGTTCACGACGGTCGCCAGCTTCGGCTCCGGCGTCCCGGGCGGCATCTTCGCGCCGCTGCTGGCGCTCGGCACTCTGGCCGGGATCGCCTTCGGCACGGCCGCCCATGCTGTGATAGGCAACATGGTCAGCCCGCCCGGCGTATTTGCCGTGGCGTCCATGGGAGCGCTCTTTGCCGCCACCGTGCGCGCACCGCTCACCGGGATCGTACTGATCATTGAGCTGACAGGCGCCTACGACATCGGCCTGACGATCATTCTGACCTGCCTGAGCGCCACATTCACAGCCGAGGCCCTGGGAAGCCGGCCGGTCTATCACCTGCTGCTGGAGCGCCGGCTGCATGACGATCAAAATGATCTGCGAAAATCCAGTTGACGTTACCCGTACCCTTGCTTAGGGAACCACGAAGGACACGAAGTGCACGAAGAAAAACACAAGCAATAGATGCCTATATCATCTTCGTGTTCTTCGTGTTGATCAAAAACCGCAGTTAGACAATAGCTACCGGAGGACGCCCATGCACATCATCACCCGCCCCGAAGAGGCCGTGAACGCCGCTACCCTTCCGCCCGGCAGCCGCATCTACTGCGGCGGCAACGCGGCCACCCCTCAGATCCTTCTCCGGCAACTGGTGGCGGATCCGGCCATCTCCGGCGTGGAGCTGGTGGGCGTGCTGCTGCTGGGTGACATCGCAACGCTTTTCGAAGACACCTGCTGTGAGCGGGTCACCCACCGCGTGATCTTCAACAGCGCCCAATCGCGACGGGCGGTGAACTGCGATGCGGCCATGTACCAGCTCATCCATCTTTCGGACATCCCCCACCAACTCAAACACTACCTCATGCCCGATGTGGTCTTCCTTTCGGTGGCCGGCCCGGACAATGGCGGCAATTACTCCCTGGGGCCAACGGTGGAAGCCCTGCCCGCGGCCATCGACACCGTCCGTGCCCGTGGCGGAAAGGTCATCGCCGAGAGAAACGCGCAGCTGCCATTCGTGCTGGGCACCACCCTCCGGTCCGAGGCCATCGATTTTCTCATCGACACGAACTATCCCCTGCCCGTTAACCCGTCCCCGCTGCCGGACGATCGGGCCAGGAAAATCGGCGACATCATCACGGCCCGCTACATCCACGACGGCTGCACGCTTCAGTACGGCATCGGCGAAGTCCCGGGCGCCGTCACCGACGCCATCCTGAAAAAGGGGGTCAAGGACCTGGGCATCCACACCGAGCTCTTCGCCAGCGCCATGAAAACCCTCATTGACACCGGCGTGGCCACCAATCGCCGCCGCAAGACCGATTTCGGCATTTCCACCCTGTTTCTGATGGAGGATGCGGCCGACTACCAGTGGCTGGGCTATAACAGCTCCATGCAAAGCCGACCCTGTGACGTCACCAACAACATCCTGCATATCGCCGCCGAACCGAACATGGTGGCGGTCAACAGCGCCATCGGGGTGGATCTGCACGGCAACATCTGGGCCGATTCGCTCAATGCCGATCGCATCTACAGCGGTATCGGCGGCCAGTCGGATTTTTTAAGAGGCGCCTATTTGTCCGAGGGCGGGGTGTCCATCATCGCCATGAAGTCCACCACCGCAAAAGGGGCCTCCAAGGTAGTCGAGCGATCTCCGGAGGGGATTTCCGCCACGGCCATCGCCGCCGACCCGGTGGTGGTGGTCACCGAAAACGGCGCCTTCGATCCGCGGGGCCTGAGCATCAGCGAGCACGCGGTGGGCATCGCCCACCTGGCCGCGCCTGAGGTGCGCGATGCGCTGCTCAAGCACATCTTTGAAAGCGACCGGTTTCACAAACCCCGACAGGCCTTGAGCGATCGCCCCCCCAAAGGGTTCACACCGTATTCGGCCATCTGAAGTTAGCGCGGTGGTAAAACTACGCCGCCAGCCGCGGCGGCACGCGCCCCTCGGGGCCGCGGTGGGGGTCGTCCTGGGGGGTGTCCATAGCGGCTGCCGCCGAGGTCATCTGGAAAAGAAGCCCGTACCGGTTCACTGCCTGCTGAAAGGCTTTGTTAATGGGCATCAACGGGCTTCCCAGGGAAGTATGCAGGGAAGCGACCTGCAGATGATAGGACGCAAATAGCGGTACCGGCAGGCCACCGACCACAGCCGCGACGGCGGCAGATGCCGTCGCCGGTCGCAACGCGTCGATTTCCCGACAGGCTCTGAAGGCTGGATTACCGTTCTTGTCCCTTCGCGTGGCAAATCCGAACATACGGCAAATCAGGGGGCGCCAGCCATACAAGCGGCAGCGTCCGTTGCCGCGGGTAGCAGCGTCCATCTCGAAAACGGAACATGGCCCCGACGAAGGCGCCGCGAAGATGGCATCCACCCAGAGGTCGATGAGACCACTGCGGAACAGGGCACGGGCCATGGGCATCAGTTCCAGAACCGAGGCCTCGACCGTTTCACTGAGGCAGCACCGGCCGCACCCCTCCGGGCAGACAATGCCCGCAGCGGCGGAAAACGCCGCGGTCTCCCTGTCGATATTTAAATAAAGCAACTCAACGGCGTCGATGATCGGCTCGATACTGCCGGCCGAAGTGGCGGTGGCAACAAGCGTCAGACCGCTTGCGATATCCATGAAAGAATACGTCCATAAGGGTTCATCCAAACCGTGTCTGTAGTCAAGGATCAACCGTCCCGTTTTCCAGGCAGGCTGCGGTGTATATCCCACTCCCAAGCGGCGTGCAATACAATTCCATTGCAGAACGCTTCCAGCGTCACCACCGCCCCCATAAGGCAGGCCTGTTATAGCCACCATTGTCATAAATAGGTTCCGTTTGCACAACAACGCCGTGTGAGCATCGAAATCGGAATCAGCCGTGAAAAACGTCGATTTCGACTCCGATAGGATCTTGGGGTTGGAACGGAATATTATTCTGACAAGTACGCTAAATGCTGCCCAGTTCGATAGCGCGCAGGACATCGCGCGCGTGCTTGAAGGACGGATCGATGGCCAGTGCTTTCTGGAAGTAAATCTTGGCTTCGTCGGATCTGTTCAGCTCGATGTGGAGCCGGCCGATATTGTAATAGATATTCGGCTCGCCGGGATGCACCTTGAGGGCCTTGTTGTAATACTTGAGGGCGGATTGAAAATCCTTTTTTTTCCGGAAAATCACCCCCAGCGAGTTATAAACGTTGATGGTATCCGGGCTGATCTCCAGGATCTCCCGCAGAACCTGCTCGGCGCAGTCGTCTTCTTCTTTGCTCACGTATATGTCGGCCGCCTTCTGAAGACAATTCTCGGCCCGATCGAGCTGCCCCAGTTTCTTGTAAACGCGGCCCATGGCTTCATAGGCCCTGGCAAAAAGCCGATCGAGTTGGGTCGCTTTTTGAAAGGCGACCAGGGCTTCATCGTACTTTTTCTGGCTCGTTTTGATGTAGCCGATGTTGTAGTAAACTTCGGCGCTCTCGCTCTCGGCGATCATCTTCTCGAACACCGACAGCGCCGTTTGCGTATCACCGGTTTCCAGCAGGTCGAGCCCCTTTTGCAAGCTGGCCCGGGCCTCCACGATGGCCGGCTCGCTCTGGACATCCATGTAGGTTTTGACCTTCTTGCGGACCACGTCGAGGCTGTAGGGCTTGACGATCAGCCCGGACACGCCGGCCTTTCCGGCCGCCAGCACCTGCAGCGGCGTATACTCCGTGCGGCTGAGGAAAAAGGCCACGTCCGACATCCTTTCATCACTTCTCAAAATCCGCAGAAGGGCCAGCCCGGACATGTCGGGCATGTCCCAGGAACAGATGATGCACTCGGCCGGTTTGAGACGCATCATGGACCATCCATCCACAGTGGACGAGGTATGCCGGACATTTCTGAACTTCAACAAGTTCAGGATATCGACCAGGCCCTTGACCGCAAAGGGGTTTTCATCGATGAGCAGGAAGGCGGGATCTGACATCCATTATCCTTTCAAGGGTTACAAAAGGTCCAGAATCGGTGCGCCCCTGAGCGTCGCGTCGACGGGGTTTCCGCTGCTGCGGGCCCCGGCATCCGCTTCGTTGAGCGCATCCATGGTACGAATCATATCCGCAACAGTCTCGGGCAATCGGGGCTCAGGGGCCAGGCGGCAATCCAGTATTCGGTAGGTCCCCTGCCGGCGCGGGCTTTTCTCGACAAACCGGTGGATGTGATCGGCCACGCTGTAGAGCCTGGACCAGTGGCTGTCCATCAATTCCAAATCCACGGTATCGCAAAAATATTCTCCCCAAGAGTTGCGCCATAAATAGGACGCCGTCAACCCGCTGTCATCCGAAAAAACCACCCGGGAAAAAAACACCACCAGCAGCCGGTCCATCTCCGGCGGCTGCCGATAGGGCATCGCCGAAGCCACCGGCGTATCGAAAAAAACCGACGCCGCGCTCACCAGCTGCTCGATCCTGCCGGCCGATTGGCTCTTGTCAAAAATCTGGACGGATACCAGCGGCGCTGCAGCGGAAACAGCCCGGTTTCTGATGAGCCAGCCCACCAGGTTTACCAGATGCTCGGCTTCGGTCACCGGCTGGCTGTCACTGGCGAAACGCAGCTGCCACGGCTTTTTTTTCCGGGGGTCGTAGGCTATCATGAGGCGCGCGGCGGCCCGCGCCTGAATCGCGGCCGGGCAGCGATCCACTTTACCGGGGCGCTGTTTGAAAACAGCGCTGATACGCCCCTTCAGATCCATCAGGTCATCGGGATCCATGTCAACCTGGCTGCCGCCGGCGTGCCCGTGAGTCTGCAACAGATCAAAAACAAAGCCGATCTTACGGATGATGCGCTCTTCGAACTCACGCCAGCGAGCGGCCGTCCATTGAGGGTACGCATCCAGATCGCTGCAAATATCGGCCGGCCAGCCCCAGGCACCGACGGTGCGCCTCAGCAATGCGGCCTTGGGAGATCCCGACGCCGTGGGCTGCTTTTTGGGAAAGCCGATAAGCCGCAGGTAAATGCACTGGCGGATCAGGTCAACACCGTCTTTATCCTGGATCCATTGAAAGAACGCTTCCGCGTGCTCAAAAACCGCCGCGTAGGGATCTACGATGGCGGTGGCCGACGGCGCCTGGCTGAAGCCTGTTTTGATCTGCTCGCAGAGCAATCCGAGCTCTTCCTGCCGAAAAAAATAGTGGCCGATAAGGGCCGCCTTGATCATGGCCTTGACCGGGTCATGACGGGCCTTGTAAAGCTGCCACAAGACGGCGCCCAGGCATTCGCCCGGATCGATCCGGTCCACCGGGCCAAGATCGATATAATCGGAATCGTCGACGGAGGCCAGCGTCGAGGTCCGGGCCGCATTGATCCAGCGGCCGTACGCGCCGGTATCGAGGCGAGGAGGAAACACCGCCCAGTAGGGCAGCCGGCCGGCCATGAAAATGAAGGTCCGATAGAACTCCTCTTTGAGCAGTGTCCGCTGGGCCGAGCCCGAGCTTTCCCGATCCACTGACGTGAAGGTGTTGGATGCGACCTGGTCTGCATCGAGGATGAAAAAGGTGATCTGCTGGTCGAACGCCGCCAGTCCCCACGCGGCGATACCATCGAGTTTTTTCGTCAGCGCGGCCCGCCGTCGATCGTCCACTGCAATGGCATCGGTGACCACCCAGTAATCCAAATCCGACTTGCTCGTCTGGGCCAGGGTGCCGATGCTGCCCATCAGGTAGAGGCCCTGAATGGCCAAATCGTCGGAAAGGTAGGGGCGCATCCGGTCCTGCGTGAATCCGAACTGATTTAACCCCTGCTTCCAGAATCCGGAGTAATAGAATCGCTGGATGCCGAATGTCGCCCCGGGACCGTCCACGTAACCGGTCAATTCCGGGTGATTGACATGCAAAAGAAAGGGCACGGCCTGAAACAGCGATACCCGGCGCGGGGGCAGGTATCGCATCATCTCCCGCAACCGGCCGATATTGTAAGCCTGGAACATCTTGTGGTTCCACCGGATGCGGCGCGCGATAGCGTCAGGGTCGTTGTGCGTGAGCGTCATGACGAACAATTTTCCGGCGGCTTGATAAATGAGCGCTTTTAGGATTATGAGTACATTTCTATATGCCGCGTGTGTGAAAGCGCATGCTGATTACGATGACGCCCGTCGCACGCAGCGCACAACGTAACAATGACAGTGATATTTGTAAAACGACCTTCTGAGCATGCCGACACCGACCGCAACCGACAAGCCGAATGGCCCCGCCACGCAGGGGCCCATCGAACTGGACCAGATCGACCTGCCCCCCGAGGTTCTGGCCGCACCGGATGCGCCCGCGCCACCCCCAGCCGATGGCTCCACGCCTAAACCGCGGGAAAATGACCTGGCCGACGATGCGCCGGCCCCACCAGAGCCCTTTCCTGAAACGATCCGGACCCTTTTCATCGCAGCCGCCGTCATTACCGCCGCCGTATGGACGGTGGTGGGCGCTCTTTATCTCATGGACTGGCTCAAAAAATAAAAACCCGCCGTGGCAGAGTGCCGCAGCGGGTTTTTTTGTGCATGGGCAAGCAAGACTACATATCTTCCATCTCCGGATGAAAGACATCCACGTCCTTCAGATCGTCGCCGAGGTATTCGCGCTCCTTGGGACCGAGAATGCCCAGAGACAGGCAGATGAGGGTCCACAGGTGGACGGTCTGCCAGGCGTGGTCGTTGATCTCGCTCAAATCGTGGACCTGGGCATGGCAGTTGTGGCACGGGGTGATCGCGTAAGGAGCCCCGGTGTCCAGGATCTGCTTGGCCTTGAGGGCGCCGTACTGACGACGCTGCTCGGGGTAGCCGGACTGGAGAAACCCGCCGCCGCCACCGCAGCAGTAATTGTTGCTCTTGTTGGGCGTCATATCGATAAAATTTTCTTCACCCACCACGGCTTTGACCACGTAGCGCAGATCGTCGGCCACCGGGTCCCCGAAGGACTTTCTGACCAGCTGGCAGGGGTCCTGCACCGTGAACTTGATCTTTCGCTCCTTGTTCCAATCGCTGTTGACCTTGAGCTTTCCCTCACGGATCCATTGGGCGTAAAGCTGAATGATGCTTTTGATCTCGAACTTGTGCTCGATCTTGTACTTTTGCAGTCCGACCCGGACTGCGAACAGTTCGTGCCCTCACTCCGTGTTGAGCCAGACCTTGGCTCCCAGATCGTCCACCGCTGTGGCCTTGAGCCGGACGATCTTTTCCCAGTTCTCGTCGTCAGCCATGAACATGCAGTAGTTCTCGGCGGCCCAGCCTTTGGAGGCATAGGTCCAGTCGGCACCCACCAGATGAAGGATCTTCCACAGGGGCACCATCTCATCGGGCTCGGTGACCGGCTCGCGGGAGTTCTGGTTCAAAACGAACATGGCGCCCTGTTTATCGATGGGCGCCTGCATCTCGGCAAACTCGGGCATGCCTTCCCGGTATTCCTCCAGCACGTCTTCCACGACGAACTGGAAGTCTTCTGCCGAGGCACCCATGGCGCTGCAGGTCTCGTTTTTCATGGCCATGTCGCAGGAGCCCAGGATGCCCTTGGGGCGTTTTTCCCGAGGCCAGGCCTTGCGGGCGTTGAACACCAGCTGCGGAATGTTGATCTCCATGGGACATACATAGTTGCAGCGCATGCACATGCTGCACCACCAGACCCACTCGGTCGTGGTGACCTCCTCATCCATTCCAAGGGCGGCCATCCTCAGAAACTTGCGCGGGTCCATGCCTTCCAGCCCCGTCGCCGGGCAACCCGACGAGCAGGCGCCGCAGGTGAGACAAAGGTTCAGGTTCCCGCCCTTGGGCAGAATCTCCTTTACCTTGTCCATGAAGGTGGAGGAGCGCTTTCCTCCAATTTTAATCGCTTCATCGGTCATGGGTGTCTGTTCCTCCATATCGGTTCGCATTTGAGTTTCGCCAAACTCGGATTTTTCCCTGTAGCGTATTTCCACCAAAATTACAAACCCTCAACGCCGATGGAATGCATATTATATCGGCATGGTTTTCGGCCCCGTGCCCGCGACGATGGGAAGAGCGCCTGACACCGTCGACGGCGCCTTGACGGCGCGGCCCGAATGGACGCGCAGGCTTTGTCACAACATCATATTGTTCATTACGACCCCTTTATCTATGAAACGCAAGTTTGGCGTCAAAGGCCAGTGTCCCCGATGACATTTTGATCACCACGAAGTTCACGAAGGGCACGAAGGTATTCTTCGCGGCCTTCGTGGTTCTCACGCAGTGCTGCGGGTAATAATCAACTTGAGAATTGTGCATAAGCCGGTAAGCGTATATAAAAATATAAAAAGGAGCATACAGATGGATGGCCGAAACCGATCCGATATCACACCCGGCCGCCGTGTCCGGATCGTCCAAAAGCAGGATCAGCGATCCGGAAAACTCACCGACGGCATCGTCCGGGATGTCCTCACGAAATCGCCGACCCATCCCCACGGGATCAAGGTGCGACTGACCAGCGGCGTGGTGGGCCGGGTAAAGGAGATCTCAGAGGGTCCAGCCCGTGGCGACGGCTGAAAAGCATTGAAAAGACGCTGCCATGATTAAGCCGCTACCGATCCAAAGCCTTCACCATGTTGTGTTCTGCAAAAAGTGGGAAGCCTGCGCGGCTTTCTACGGCCAGACGCTCGGGTTTCCCGAAACGGGCAGGAGATCCGGGTTCGTGGAGTTCTCCGTGGCCTCCGAGGCCTGTATCGGCCTCATCGATGTGGCTGGCCGACCGGGGTACGGCGACCCGTCCCAAACGCCGGGCCTGCTCGCCCTGCGCACCGAGAATATCCAGGTCCTGCACGCTGGGCTGGTATCGCGGATCCCGGTGCTGCCGTCCATCCGCCGCCACCCTTGGGGCGCCCTGGTATTTGAAATCCGCGATCCCGAAGGCCGCCGCATCGAATTCTGGCAGAAAATACCACCAGACACACTTAACGGTTGACGCTGCAGGCTCCGTGAAAAAACCTTCATCGACATGCCGGACCCAGATCCGGAATCCAGGTGTTGCTCACGGCCAGTCATACCCAATCCAGGTCAAGCTACCGTCACCTTGTTTTTCCCGCCCTCCTTGCTCCGGTACATGGACTCGTCTGCCAGGTGAAGCAATGCTCTTTTGCTGTCAGCGTCTTCCGGATAGCTGGCGATGCCGAAGCTGGCCGTGACCTTCACGTTAAGCCCGACATACTCAAGAAATTTTGTTTCCGCGATGGCAAAGCGAATCTGTTCGACCTTTTCCCGGGCCGCCGCCTTTCCTTGGTCCGGAAGGATGACCACATACTCGTCTCCGCCGTAGCGGACCAGAGAATCGGAGGCTTCCATCCGCGAGGCGATCACGGTGGCGACCTCTCCCAGGGTCTGGCTGGCCATCAGATGGCCGTGGGTGTCGACGACCGTCTTGAAGTTGTCCAGGTCCAAAAACACCAACGAGAGCCGGCGCTCCTTGCCGATGAGATTTTCCAGTTCCTTGTGTAAAAACCGCGTATTGTAAAAACCGGTCACGTCGTCGGTAAATGTCAGGGCCACCATCTCCCGATGAATCCGGGCGTTGGCGATGGCAATGGCCACAAAATCGGTGAGAATGGAGAGCACCGGCATGGCCTGTTCATCGAAAAGGGAATCGTCTTCCGGGTTGACCACCTCGATGACTCCGATCACCGACGACTGGATCTTCAGGGGCAGACAGATGATCGAGCGGGTGACAAATCCGGTCATCTCATCGATTTTTTGACTGAACCGCGGGTCCTTCGCAACGTCCGGGACCAGGATCGGCTCACCGGTACGGGCCACCGTGCCCGCGATGCCCTCGCCCAGCTTGATGCGAACGTCGGCAAGAGACCTGCTCTGGAGCCCGGCCACCACCTCGAACCGAAGCTCCTGAGTGACCGGATCGAGCAGAAACAGGGTCCAGTTTTTCGCCCGGATCATCTGGCTGAGGCGCTCGAAAATAATGACCAGAATCTGCTCCAGATGCAGCGTGGAGGTCACGGCCTTTCCCAGTTCCATGCAGGCCATCAGACTGTGCTCGTATAAAGACATGGCGGGGCTCACTTTCAAGGCCGCAAACCGGCCTGGCGAATTGTGCTGGGTGCGTTTTGTTCATGCCAGAAAACAGGAACAATCCATGCATACCACTTTTCAAACAATGCGCCAAATCGATCGGTTGCGCCCGGCAGACGGGAAAACGATCGGAGGGTGCGTTGGAGGCATCAATATTGTCCCTAAAATCCTCCAAAAATCCGAGGTTTTCACGTTTAAATGCCTATTGCCGATAATATCAGACAGATGCCGTTCGGTTGGATGGGCGTCAGCGGAAAAAACGACCAAACAGTGGCGGATACCGGCAATGACCCCACGACGGATACGCAGTCGAAAGGAACCGATCCATAAATGGCTTCGGGGCGCTGCCCTCATGACCCTATTGTGTGTTCGGGCCGTTGCCGTGGACATCGATGAGGTCAGGGCGTCCTCGAGCATGTACTCCCAAGCGCCTGAGTTGGCCGAGCAGGTGCAAGCCGGCCGATTGCCCATGATTGATGAGCGCCTGCCGCTGAATCCCCTGGTGATTCAACCGCTCGAGCGCGTCGGGGTATTTGGCGGAACATGGCATTTGGGAATGAAACGGCAAAGGGATCACGGTCTTTTCATACGATATATCGCCTATGAAAACTTGTTGCGGTGGGATCCGAGGTGGACCAAGGTGATTCCCAATGTGGCTCAGTCCTTTGAGACGAACACCGATGCGAGCACCTACACCTTCAGACTCCGGCGCAACATGAAATGGTCAGATGGTCACCCCTTTACCGCCGATGACATCATGTTCTGGTATGAAGACGTCCTGCTTGACAAGACATTGACGCCAAAACCCCCCAGTGCTCTGGTCGTCAACGGCAAACTCGTCAAGGTCATTAAAATCGATGACTTCACGGTGAAATTCATTTTTGACGATTCCTACGGTCTTTTCCCCCAAATATTGGCCCAGCCCCATCTTGTTGATGCGACGGCGTATCCAAGGCATTACTTGAAGCAGTTTCACCCGCGACACAACCCAGCCGTTGCCGAGCGGGACCGAAAGGAGACAGCGGCCGGCGGGGTGGCGTTGTTTCGTGCCAAATTCGGTGCACCGTTGACCATCGATGATCCTTCCCGATGGCAAAATCCGGAATTGCCGGTCTTGAATGCATGGGTCCAGGAAACCCCCTACGCGCACGATCTGGACAGGGTGCGCTTCAAACGCAATCCGTACTACTGGAAAGTGGATACGGCCGGCAACCAGCTGCCCTACATTGACCGGGTCGAATGCGCCATCAGGGATACCGCCGAAGAAATTGCCAACCTGGCTGTCGAAGGCCGCATCGACATGCAGCGTCGGGGAATGGATTCAGTGCCGAAAACGGACTTTGAAAAAACGATGCGGGAACATGATTTCGATTTTTTCGAAACGCTTTCCTCGTTCAGCAATACGATGGTGATAGCACTCAACCTGACACATCCGGATGCGCAAAAAAGGGCCATCTATCAAAACAAGGAGTTTCGTATCGGCCTGTCGCATGCCATCGATCGCGGAAAAATCATCGATACTGTCCCGGGCATGCACGGGCAGCCCGCCCAGGTTGCCCCGCGGCCGGAAACCCCTTTTTACGACAAGCGCTTTTCCGATCAATTCACCCGCTTTGATGTTCAACTGGCCAACCGCCATTTGGATGGCGCCGGGATTTCTCGGGTGGACGCACAGGGGTTTCGCCTGGATTCGAAGGGCAATCATATTCGTGTCGTCATTGAATACACCGATTTCCAAACCGGTTGGGCCAACGCAGCGGAATCGGTGGCCGCGGACTGGCGGGCGGTAGGCATCGAGGCCGTCGCCCAAAAATACACACGGGATGTGCTGTACACCCGAAAGGCCGACAATCTTCACGACGCCGTCATTTGGATCGGTGACGGCGGCCTTTCCGTAATTCTCGAACCACGCTGGTATCTGCCCTACTCTCACGAGTCCAATTTTGCACCGCTTTGGCAACGATGGTACAATGGGGACCCTCGCGGGGAAACGCCTCCGGGAGCGGTAAAAAGACAGATGGCGCTGTATGACCAAATCAAGGCGACGGCAGATGCGCAAAAACAAAGCCGACTGATGAAAGAGATTCTCGATATCGCCAGGGATCAGTTCTATGTCATGGGCATCAGTCTGCCGACGTCAAGCATCGGGATCGTAAAGAACAATTTTCACAACGTTCCGGCGGTGCTGCCGTATAGCTGGATCTATCCAACCCCGGCGCCGACCAATCCGTGCCAGTATTTCATAGCACCGTAGAAAATGAATGCCATGGCTGGAGAAGGCCTCATTTCGCGGGTCGCACAACGAGGGGGCGCAACAAGCAACGTTTGACGGGTTCAAGGCATGCGCGAAACGGCCAATCGAAATACATCGCAGGAAAACGACGTCACGCCCACGCGGGCGGCGGATCGCCAGGACGGACGCATGCGCTTTTTCAACCGAATCGCATTCAAGGTCTGCTCGATCATCATATTGGTTGAACTGGCCGTCTTCGTTGTCACCGGTGTTTACTACGTGTCACATTTTTCCGAAGAAATGGAAAAACGCGTCCGCACGGAGATACAAACCCCGGGCCTGCTGATCAGCCAGGGCGTGTTGACCTACGATGCCGTTGAAGAAAAGGCCATCCTTAAAAAAATCGTCGGCAGCGAGTTTGAAGACGGGTTGATCGTTGGATTGAACAGGCGCGTTTTTTACGCCACCAACAAGGAATACGTGGGGCGCTCCATTGATGAGATTCCATCGCTCGCGGTGAAAAGCGATGTTTTCGATTTTTCCACCACCGTGCCGAAAATCGTCTCCGAAAAGGATGATAGAGAAAAATTTCTGCACTGTTTTTCACCCCTCTTTGCGGCGGACGGCAAGACGCCTCGGTTTTTTCTCTACCTCAAACTCGACACTACCTGGATCCAGCAGCAAAAACGCCAACTGGCCGTTTTCTTTGCGATCAGCTCCATGGTCTGCATTCTGGTGACTTCCGTTTTTATCCTTTTTGTATTGAACGGTTTTATCTTTTCCAAACTGGCTCGTTTGACCAAGGCCTACGATGCCGTCAAACAAGGCGTCTTCAAAAACGTGCTCCCCGGCAAGATGCTGGGATCTAAAGATGAGATCGGGGTGTTGTCCCGGGCCTTCAGCGTCATGACCGAAAATCTCAGCGAGACAACCACTTCGATCGATAATCTCAACAAGGAGATCCACCTGCGCGAACAGGCCGAACGAAAATTGATGACGGCCAAAGAAACCGCCGAAGAGGCAACCGAGGCCAAAAGCCTGTTTTTGGCCAATATGAGCCACGAAATCCGGACGCCGCTCAACGGGGTGCTGGGCATGACGGATCTGCTGTTGGGCACCCCGCTGAACGAAAAGCAAACCGATTTTGCCCAAATCATAAAAAACAGCGGTCAGGCCTTGCTGTCGGTGATCAACGACATTTTGGATTATTCCAAGATTGAAGCCGGCAAGCTCGATTTCGAGACGACCGATTTCCATGTGAGAAGCACGCTCGAGGATATTACGGTGTCGCTGGCTTTATGCGCGCATTCCAAAGGCATCGAACTGGTCTCCCACCTGCCCCATGACGTCCCGACCTTTCTCCGGGGTGATCCCGTAAGGTTTCGCCAGGTGATAACGAACCTGGCCAATAACGCGCTCAAGTTTACGGCAAAGGGCGAGGTCGTGATCAGAATCGACCTTTTGGAAGAAAACGAAACGGCGGCGACCCTACGCGTTTCGGTGACCGATACGGGTATCGGGATCCCTGCCGATCGTCTGGGATGTCTTTTCCAGTCCTTTTCCCAGGTGGACCCTTCGAACACGCGCACCTATGGCGGAACCGGGCTGGGGCTGGCCATATCCAAAAAACTGTGTGAAATGATGGGCGGGCAGATCGGTGTCAACAGCCAGCACGGGAAAGGCTCGGAATTCTGGTTCACGGCGGTGTTTGAAAAAGCCTCCTCACAGCCGGACGAAAAGCCGCTGCAGCCCCATGCCATCCGGGGAAAACGGGTGTTGGTTGTTGACGATAACGCCACCAATAGAAAGGTCATCAGCACGCAGCTCTCATCCTGGGGGTGCCTCTTCGAGGAGGCCGCCGATGGTGCTGTGGCGCTCGACATGCTGCTTGCTGCCGCGAACAACGGTCAGCCCTACGACATCGCCATTGTAGATATGCTGATGCCGGTCATGGACGGTGCCATGCTGGGATTGAAAATCAAGGGTGATCCGTTACTGCGAACAACGCGTCTTGTCATGCTCACCTCTTTGGGACAGCACGGCGATTCGACGCGAATGAAAGCCATCGGATTTTCCGCCTGCCTTACGAAACCCATAAAACAGGCGCATCTTTTCGCCAGCCTCAACGCCGCCGTGAGAGACGGCCGCCCAGAAAACGAACCCCGGCATATCGCCCTGAATGTTCACAACGCTTTTTCAAGCGGGCCGGGAAAAGACATTCGCATCCTTGTTGCCGAAGACAATAAGATCAATCAGAAAGTCATCATGAACGTCCTGTCAAAAACCGGATGCAAGGTCGATGTCGTATCCAATGGCGCGGAGGTTATCGAAGCGCTATCGCGCCGAAGCTATCACATTGTTTTGATGGACGTGCAAATGCCGATAATGGATGGCATTGAGGCTACGGCGCACATCCGAGATCCGCGCTCACCCGTGATAAACCATGACATTCCCATCATTGCGTTGACCGCTTATGCCATGAAAGGCGACCGCGAAAAATGCGAGTCCGCCGGAATGAACGACTATGCCGTCAAACCGATTGATCCTGAAGAATTATTCGAAACGATAAGAAAATGGACCGCCCTAAATCCGCCATTTCTGGATGGGCAGTAGAACCTATCTCAAAAAAAGTTTTTTTTAAGATAGGTTCTACCCCGTTTCGACGATTCACCCTATGGAGACATCAATTTCGTCGTCGTCTCATCAGAACCCGTAGGCTGTCCTGCATGCGCTGAATCGAAGTGGCCAGAGCGCCGATTTCGTCTCGGGGGTAATCGGCCTCGATTTCAGCACCCAAATCGCCGACACTGATCCGCTCGGCCACATTGGTCAGGCTGCGCAGCCGAGTGGTCAGACGGTTGCCGTATAGCGCTACGACGCTGCCGATGAGTACCAGGGTGATACCGAAGATCGTGTATATGATTAGCTGCATGTGCGCCGTCACCGAATCGGCCCGTTTCTGCAGATCATTGACGTCCTCGGTGAACTCGTCCATGTAGGTGGTTGCCGCCACAATGAATGGCGTGCCGGTCACCGGCGTGCAAGCCATGTACTTTTCCCGGAAACTGCCGTCCTTATCCTGCCAGGTGTAATAGCCTTCCGATTCCTTCTCGGTGCTGGCTCCCGAATAGATCTTCCAGAAACCATCAAAATTCTTGCCGAGAGGATTTTTCAGCTTGGTCATGTCTATCCCGAGAATTTTCGGGTTTGTATGAGACCATGTCTTCCATATACCCTCGGCATCGGGCACCGCATACAAGGCGGAATACCCGGTCTTGCCGACCTCCTGGACCGCGATGCGCTTGAACTCCGGATGTTTGTCGAACATTTCCCGGGGCAGATCGTTACTGTCCAGGAACAGTTTGACTTGAGCCGCCACCGAACGGCTTTTTTCCAAAATGATCCGCTGGCCCAGTTCACTGACGATGGCGCTGCTCTCCTTTGTGATGAGACCGGACAAGACCTTCATCTGGGTGAGAAAGAACACCCCCGAAGCGGCAAACAGCCCGATCGGCACTACGAAAAAAAGTAGGGTCATCTTGAAACGAAGCCCAAAGCGAATCGGTTCGGCCGCTGGCAGATCAACCGATAGGTCGGCCGTTTCAGCTGAAGGTGCACTGGTAATTTGGCCGCTTTGGGTATCGCTCAGGGAAGCAGGCTTACGGGCTGTTACGACGCTGCCGCAGGCCTTACACTTGAATCTGATTGCGTCACCGCTGATCTTGTCCGGGTCGATACGGTAATTTTTCCCGCATTTGCTACAACTTGCGATCACGATGGTTCCCTCCGTTGAAGGTGTTGTCACAAACGGCTCAAATTCGATGAAAGGCTGCGCATCTGGCCGCTTTCGGTTACGGAAACCGATAGCCACTATAAACGTAAGGCGCTTTATCGGTGATTAGGATTCCAGGGCACGGATTTTCTGCAGCATGAACTTTTCAAATGAAGTCTTTTTCTCCGATCGACTAATGTCTGCTGCCAGATATTCCACGAGGCTTGCGGCCCGGTTCTTCGGTATTTGGTCATGTGGGTAGCCAAGGTCGGCAATGGTGTCTTCCAGAAGCATTTTCGCCACCGGACCAACCGCCAATGCCAGGGCCTTGAACAGATCGTTGATGAAGTCAGGGGGAAGAACCGACTCCATTTTCGCTACGGGAACAATGAGTTTCATGTTCAGCAGTCTTGAAACCACTTTCAGGAGCTGGATGCCATCAAGATTGAGACGACTGGCGACAGCCGACAGCGGACTTTCGCCGTCAAGTTCCATGAGCACCTTCAGCATTTGGCCATCCAGTGAGACTTCTCCCGTATTGGTGCTGTTTGTGCGCCGGAAAACGTAATGAGAAAAATCAGCGGGTTTAGCGGCCATAGCGTTTCTCCTGAGCGGTAATAGCCAGATGCTCGTCTATATCCGAGGGCCTCAGTGCAGATGGATCACTGTTTACGCACTTTTGCGGCTAGATCCGAACGCTGCTCTGGGTTTACTCAAGGTATAGCGTTGTCTTCGTTGATCGTATCCAAATTAAATCCGTGGAAGACGCCATCAATCATGGCGCGCAACTATCTTGCACAGGATCAGGACCGTTGCGGCATACGCCGCCGTCGGCATCACCCGTTCGCCCGATTGATGAAAATCTTTGCCCGATTGGTTAAGTCTTTGCCCGATGATGATTGCCTCGGAAAATCCGGTGAATGGAACAGACTGCTTCGCGCCTGCCGGATCCCGAATCACCAATACCTGGAGAAGAAAGCTTGCGCAAAAGATCAAGCCAATGGAAGGAAGTCAAGCAATTTTTTGATCCGAGACAAAGGGATACCGGCCGAAACCAAAAGTACAAACACCGCGGCCAATATGGAAAAAATTTAAATAACAGAAGGATAGGCGATGGCTATGCTATTTGAAGCATCATATTGTGTGCTCTTGGAAGGTGTTAAAATATATTGATGGAATACCAAAAAAGTGGGGTAAATGGGTATGTTGCTGTGTTTAGATGGGGCGCAAAGGACGTCGAATACGATCTCTTCCCGACCGTTGGCAGCACATAGCTCTGACCCTGAGTAGACTTGGCCCGGTTGCCGGATTCCTAAGTTGACAGGACGCATTCAATCCAGGATAGTAACGCTGTCCGGCGGCGGCCGCCGCCCCAAGCGGCTATGGCATCATTCCAATTGGGGAGTTGGGTAGAGTAGAGGGCAGATCAGTCCAATTGACCTCATAGCATTTCGTCGCACGCGACTACTTTGAAATGCAGGCACCAGTAGCCGATCAGCCCTCCCTCATCAAACCGTGCATGCGATTTTCCTGCACACGGCTTTCCGAGGTCATACGGTTTCTGGCGTCGTAGTCGTACTCGATGCGCTGGCCCTTGGCATCGAC
The DNA here is from genome assembly GCA_043825735.1 of Pseudomonadota bacterium. Lineage (GTDB taxonomy): Bacteria > Desulfobacterota > Desulfobacteria > Desulfobacterales > JBDRRP01 > JBDRRP01. The sequence goes on from JBDRRP010000044.1 coordinate 58,617, forward strand.
CACGGCGGTGCGGTTGCCGCCGGCATCGTACTCATAGACCGTTTCCTGGAGCAGGGGCTTTATGGCCTTTTCAAAGTATTGATCTTGACAATGTGTACCTAAATTTGTACATTTCATCCCTGAATGCCCTTGGCAAAAAAATATCGGTGCTTTTTTTCAAAAGCGATAATGGAAAGGAACCGGTAAGAGACTGGCTTTTAGGTTTGCCGGCGGCAGACAGGAAAATTGTTGGCGAGGATATAAAAACCGTCGAGTTTGGATGGCCCATCGGAATGCCAGTTTGCAGGCCGATTGGGGGGAACCTTTATGAGACAAGATCAACACTCAGTGATGGGACGGAAGCACGCATCCTGTTTACATTGTTCAAAAGCGATATGGTGTTGCTGAACGGCTTTATTAAAAAAACCCAAAAGACGCCGAAGCGAGAGATGGACATTGCTAAACGGCGTTCGCAAAAATTTAAAACTATAAAGTGAGGTCACTCATGAAAAAGCATAAAAACATCGGCAGCAGCTTTGATGAATTTCTGGCAGACGAAGGGATTCTGGAGCATTCCGAAAGTGTCGCCATCAAGCGCACTGTGGCGTTCCAGATTCAAGAAGAAATGAAAAAATTGAATCTTACGAAAACAATGCTCGCAAAAAAGATGAAAACGAGCCGATCGTCATTAGACCGCCTTCTCGACCCGGATGATGAAGCCATCACGGTGAAAACCCTCAAACGCGCGGCAAAGAGCCTTGGCAAAAGAGTTCAGATTCGTCTCGTCTGAAAGGCCCGGCAGCATCTGTGCATTTGGCAGGTCAGGTTTACGCTCAGGAGTGTTACCCAATTTTCTTAACTCTGCGGTGGCATCATCTGGTGGTTAGGACAATATGGGTGCGGCCACCCTGGGCGATTTCTATTGGCCGAGACTAACAAATTGTCTGCGGGTGGGATCGGTGGTATATTGTTTTACCAGGATGAAACCGATTGAACTTTGAGGAAAAGCCACTCTGCCCAGTGAGGAGTGTAAATCAAATGGAAACAGACAAACTCTCTTACGAAATATCCAGCTTGCCTCCGGCCGCCCAGAAACAGGTGAAGGACTTTATTGCCTTTCTTCGCGACCGTTATGCCAAGCAAGCAAAGCCGAAATCCAAGAGAGCTGCCGATATCGCATCCCAATCCTTTATTGGCATATGGAAGGATCGTGAGGATATGAAAGACAGAACCGGCTGGGTCCGATCCGCAAGAAAAACCGAGTGGAGTGAACCCGGCGCCTGAATACGTTTATGAATCTAATTGAACGCCCGGCTTCCGAGACCCAGGACCAGACTGCAGCCAGTTGAGCGGGCATATGAATGAAGCGACAGATATTTTAAAGCGGATTCGTCAAAGTGCGGCTAAAAGAATACTATTTCTGCCGCATGCGATCAGGCAGATGTCAAAGCCGGATAGAATGATCAGCACTGGCGATATTCGTGCAGTGATCGAGAGTGGTAAAGTAATCGAGGACTATCCCGAAGATTTAAGGGGGCAGAGCTGCTTGATATTGGGCTTTACCGACAATCGCTTTTTGCATGTTGTCTGTGCACCGAAGAATGATTATTTAGCTATCATTACAGCCTATCTTCCCAGCGACCAGGAGTGGGAAGATAATTATAGCAAAAGGATGAGCTCATGAAGTGCATGCATTGCCAGGGACAAATGAAAAAAGGCGTGGCACCATTTCATATTGATCGCCAGGAGTACCATTTAACACTGGATGCCGTTCCCGCCTGGGTGTGTCAACAATGCGGCGAGGTCTATTTTGATGAACCTGAAGTGAACTCGATTCAAGAGATCATCCGGGCCGTTGAAGACCGGACCAAAAAGCTAACCGTTGCTGCATAGCCCAACCTCAAGTGGTACGTCTGCGCCAGAGATACAAGGCGCCAACAGCATCGGCGCCTGGCTGCCAAAAAACCTCATGATGGCAGACCTGCGCCCCCCCCAAAAAACAAAACCCAGTGGAGGAAGAAATTCCTTATCTGTTTAGAAACTTAAAGCTCTTAGAGTATCCTTAATAACCCCGTCATACCGGACCCCGATCCGGTATCCAGTCGGTTCTCACCGGTTTCCTCGATAAGGCGTATGTGTATGCAGTGACGTTGCCCGCCCCGTCGGTGGCGCTGGTGATGCGGCCGTATTTGCCTTAGAGTGACTATAGCTAATCATGCGGACAACAGATATGCAGGTTGACAAAAGCCATAAATATTGCAATATTGTCAACCAATGAAGCCGATTGCCATGAGGCTAATAATTCGAGGGAGGAAGAAACAATGAATGGTTTCGGTGCAAGATTGGCGTCAGCCCGGAAAATGGCGGGGATGTCCATGCAACAACTGGCCGATGCCACTGAAAACGCGATCTCCAAACAAGCGATCAGCAAATATGAAAAGGGGAAGATGTTCCCGGCATCTGACATCCTCATCGCACTTGCCAAGGCACTTGGTGTAAAGCCCGACTATTTTTACCGGGATCCACATGTAAAGCTGACCGGTCTGGAATTCAGGAAAAAGTCACGGCTTTCCGTAAAGGATGAAACCCGCGTAAAATACCAGACTTTGGATTTTCTTGAACGGTGCACCGAAATTGAAGGGGTGATGGGGCTGCCCGGCAAATTCGACAACCCACTGGACGGCTTGGTTATCAAGAACAGGGAAGATGTCGAAAGGGCGGCCCAAGCCTTGCGCCAGGCATGGAATATAGGGGCTGGGCCTGTATCAAAACTGATGGAATTGCTTGAAACCAAGGGTGTCCGAATCTTGGAAGCGGACCTGCCGGATATGTTTGATGGCTTGTCAGCCATGGCCGACGGGATACCGGTGGTAACCGTGAACAAAAATTACCCTCTTGTCCGCAAGCGCCTAACCCTCATCCATGAGCTGGGCCACCAGTTGCTTCTTTTTAAAGGCTGTGATCAGAGACAGATCGAAGCCCTTTGCCACAACTTCGCAAACGCTTTTTTAATACCAGCAGAAGCAATTTTTGAGGAACTCGGAACCCACCGGCGGAACATCTCTTTAATGGAACTTAAAAAGCTGAAAGGCGTCTACGGCATTTCCATTCTGGCGCTGATGGTCAGGGCCAAAAACCTTGGAATCATCTCCGAGGGCTACTATAATCGATTTTTTATTCTGGCCAACCAGCAGGGTTGGCGCTCCGGCAAGGTGCAAGAGCCCGGGCAATATATCGGCCTGGAAAAACCGAACCGTTTCAGACAACTCGTGGAGCGAGCCGTCGCTGAAGAGATTATTTCCTTGTCCAAAGGTGCCGAGCTGAGAAACATCGGGCTTGCAGAATTCCGGAAGGAGTTCCAACTCGCCGCATGATACTTGTCGTGAATGACGCCTGTGTTCTGATCGATCTCATCGACGCCGACCTGTTCGACGAATTTCTTCAGTTAGGCTACCAGTATCACATCACGGAACTTGTCTTAAGCGAGGTAGAAGGCGATTATGAAAAACCAGTGGCTCAGAGCATCCGTACGAAAACATTAAAAGTCTATAGTCTATCCGGCGATGATCAGACTGGCCTTGCGTTGATGATGCGTACTCTTTCACCGAAGCTTAGTGCCCCTGACGTGAGCTGCCTTTTTTTGGCTCGCAAAATTGGCGCAATGGTTTTGACTGCCGACAAGGTTCTTAGGCTCGCAGCCAAGAGCCTGGGACTGACTGCTCACGGTTCGCTATGGGTTGTGGACAGATTGATCGAGGAAAAGATCATCACAAAAGGAACCGCACGGAAAAAGCTGATCAAACTGATGACAATCAACCCACGCATACCAAAAGTTGAATGTGAAAAACGCCTGAAACGGTGGCGGTAGCATTTCTGTCTGCGTTTTTGCCTGCCGAAGACACTCTCCTAAAAAAGAAAACGGCGGTTAAGGAAGAACTTCCTTAACCGCCGACAACAAAATGGGATGGCCAAGTTTTATACTGCAATGCTACGACAGAATAGAAACTATAGAACGAAAAGGCTGTCCCCAACTTCACGTTGATCCGTCCCCAAGTCGATAAGTCGGATGATCCGCACGGTTTCGTTGGCGGCGGTCGCCGGTGGTGATCTGAATTGGAATCGCCTGCTCGTAGTTTTTAAGGCTGTTCAGCTCCACCACGACCGGGGTGACGGCAACGTGGTTGAATAGTTGCTGATTTTTTCGATTTCGCTTCGTTTTAGAATCAGATATATCCATCTTTCATGGGAACCTCTATCACAAGTTCTGCAAAACCTCTCTTGATGCAAATTCGGCAACTGTTTAAAACCGATCTGGCTTTAGAAAACGATTATCTCAGGCAGGAAAACAGGATTCTCAGAAGCAAACTCGGCACGCGGGTGCCTTTGACCGATCAGGAACGAAGGATACTGGTGAAATATGGCCTGCGAATCAAGAACCGTCTTGGCGATGTTATCAGCATTGTCAAGCCGGAGACACTCCTTGCATGGCATAGAAGGATGAAAAAGAAAAAATGGACCTATGAGAAAAAATCAACCCAACCCGGACGACCTCGCCTATCGCAACATACCGAGGAGCTTGTCGTCAGGCTGGCCGGGGAAAACGCCTGGGGATATCATAGAATAGCCGGAGAAATGAAAAAGCTCGGCCATAAGCTCTGTCCGACAACTGTTAAAAATATTCTCAAAAAACACGGCATTCCGCCTGTTCCCTTCCGGAAAGGCATGTCCTGGAAAAAGTTCATCCAATCGCACATGGATGTGTTATGGGGCACCGACTTTTTCACGGAAGAAGTTTGGACAATGAAAGGGCTTGCAACTTATTATGTCCTGTTTTTCATACACCTTGGTTCACGGAGAGTGCACATAGCAGGCTGTACATTAAATCCAAACTATTTGTGGACCTCACAGCAGGCCAGAAACATTTCCATGCTGCTGGATGAGATCCCGGAAAGCTGTCGCTACATCATCCATGACAGAGACAGCAGCTTCCTGCCCTTTGACCATGTCATCAAATCAGAGGGCATCAAGATCGTTAAAACACCTCCGCATACGCCGATATGCAATGCCTTTGCCGAAAGATTCGTGCGTGAGGCAAGAGAGACGCTGAACAACATTATTCCACTCGGCAAGAAACACTTTCGTCAT
>JBDRRP010000045.1:0-70692 GCA_043825735.1 Pseudomonadota bacterium
TTGAAATATGCCAGGCCGAATGAGTCCGCCAGGCCCAGTACTTCGCCGGTGGAGCGCATTTCAGGGCCGAGGAGCGGGTCGACTTCCGGAAACATGTTGAAGGGAAACACCGCCTCTTTTACCCCGAAATGCGGTATGGGACTGTGTGTTAACTTCAGATCAGTGAGCTTCTGGCCCAGCATGATGCGGGTCGCCAGATTGGCCATGGGGATATTGCAGACCTTGGACACAATCGGCACGGTGCGTGACGCCCGGGGATTGGCCTCCAGGATGTAGACCGTATCGTTGGCAATGGCATACTGGATATTCATCAAACCGACGACGTTGAGTTCAATGGCAATTTTGCGGGTATATTCCTGAATGGTTTCAATATGCTTCCGGGGAATGCTGACCGGCGGAATCACACAGGCGGAGTCGCCGGAGTGAACCCCCGCCAGCTCGATGTGTTCCATCACAGCCGGGACAAAGGCGTCGGTTCCGTCGGCAATTGCGTCGGCTTCGGCCTCGATTGCGTTTTCAAGGAACTTGTCGATTAAAATCGGCCGCTGGGGCGATACATTGACGGCGGCGTCCATATAACGGGACAGCATGTCTTCGTCCAGCACCACTTCCATAGCGCGTCCGCCCAGGACATAGGAGGGGCGGACCATCAAGGGATAGCCGATCCTTTTCGCTATCTCCAGGGCCTCTGTTAAATTAGCAGCCATGCCGGATTCGGGCTGGGGGATGCCCAGCTTGCGCATGACCTTGCGAAAACGGTCGCGGTCTTCAGCAAGGTCGATGGTTTCCGGAGTCGTACCGATGATGCGGACACCGGCTTCAGCCAGTTCAGCGGCGATATTCAGCGGCGTCTGCCCGCCGAATTGAACAATGACGCCTTCGGGATTTTCCTTCTGGTAGATGCTCAGAACGTCTTCAACCGTCAGCGGTTCGAAATAGAGTTTGTCGGAGGTGTCGTAGTCGGTTGAAACGGTTTCAGGATTGCAGTTGACCATGATGGATTCATAACCGGCATCACGGATGGCAAGGGCCGCGTGGACACAGCAATAATCAAATTCAATTCCCTGGCCGATACGGTTGGGGCCGCCGCCCAGCACCATGATCTTTTTCCGTCCGCTTACCGGGACACTGTCGGGGGCATTGTAGGTGGAATAGTAATAGGCGGCATTTTCGACACCGCTGACGGGGACCGCTTCCCATGATTCGGTGACCCCCAGGGAGATTCGCCGGGCGCGGATATCTTTTTCAGGAATCTCCAGGCGTTCGGCCAGATAACGGTCGGCAAAACCGTCTTTTTTGGCCCGGATGAAAAGATCGTCCGGAAGCGTTTTTGCTTTATACGCGAGGATGGCCTCTTCAAGTTCGACCAGTTCCTTCATCTGCTGAATAAACCAGGGTTTAATGTGGGTTTTTTCATAAAGGGTCTCAATATCAACCCCTTTGCGCAGTGCTTCATACATCATGAACTGGCGTTCACTGGTGGGTGTTCCCAGCATCTGCAACAACTCTTCGGCCGATTTTTTGTTGAAATCCTTGGCGAACCCCAAACCATAGCGGTTCGTTTCCAGAGACCGGATGGCTTTTTGGAGCGCTTCTTTATAGTTTTTACCGATGCTCATGACTTCGCCCACCGCCCGCATCTGGGTGCCGAGCTTGTCTTCGATGCCTTTGAATTTTTCAAAGGCCCAGCGAGCAAATTTAACCACGACATAATCCCCCGAGGGTGTGTATTTTTCCAGGGTACCATCCCGCCAGTAGGGTATTTCATCCATGGTCAGTCCGCCGGCCAGAAGCGATGAGACCAATGCAATGGGAAATCCGGTGGCTTTTGAAGCCAGCGCGGATGATCGCGAGGTGCGCGGGTTGATCTCAATGACGACAACCCGTCCGGTTTTGGGGTCATGGGCAAACTGGATATTGGTGCCGCCGATGACTTCGATGGCTTCGACGATCGAGTAGGAATACTGCTGCAGGCGCTGCTGAAGTTCTTTGGCAATGGTCAGCATCGGCGCCGTACAGTACGAGTCGCCGGTGTGAATTCCCATGGCATCGACATTTTCAATAAAGCAGACGGTGATCATCTGGTTTTTGGCGTCGCGCACCACTTCCAGCTCCAGTTCTTCCCAGCCAAGGACCGATTCCTCCACCAGCACCTGGTGAACCATGCTCGCCGCCAGTCCCCGTGCAACCACCGTCCGCAACTCCTCCAGATTGTAAACCAGTCCGCCGCCCGTCCCCCCCATGGTGTAGGCCGGGCGGATCACCAGTGGAAACCCCAGCGACTCGGCCGCGGCTTCGGCCTCGGCCACGGTATCCGCTATTTGGCTGCAAGGCATGTCGATGCCCAGTCTTGTCATGGTTTCTTTAAACGCCAGCCGGTCTTCACCGCGCTCGATAGCATCCACATTGACACCAATAATTTTAACGCCGTATTCGTCCAGCACGCCCAGACGATAAAGCTCCGATGACAGGTTCAGACCCTGCTGCCCACCGAGGTTCGGCAGCAGTGCGTCCGGGCGCTCTTTGGCGATGATTTCGGTGAGCACCTTGGCGTTGAGCGGTTCGATATAGGTGACATCCGCCGTGCCCGGGTCGGTCATGATGGTGGCCGGATTGGAGTTGACCAGCACGATCTTGTAACCGAGAGAACGCAGGGCCTTGCAGGCCTGGGTGCCGGAGTAATCGAATTCGCAGGCCTGTCCGATGATGATGGGACCTGAACCGATAATTAATACTTTGTGGATGTCCTCGCGTCTGGGCATGGGGGCTCCTTTTCTCAGTAGACTGATGAATGGGGATAGGGGCTTCTCGAAATCAGACCCACTTAATATTCAACCGAGGTCAAAGTAAAGTGCTTTGTGCCAGGTGTCGCCTTAACTTATTGCCGATATTGACATGACGATGCGCACCTGTTTGAATGGGTGCCCTTGACGGCTGCCACTGGGAAAACTGTCATTAGCACCACTGATTCTTCACGGCCCCCATACCTACGGGCCACACCACGCGAGGAGTGCAACATGGGCGGATTGTTCGGTACGGTTTCCAGAGAAGACTGCGTGCGGGATCTGTTCTACGGCGTCGACTATCACTTTCATCTGGGAACCAAGCGGGGGGGGATGGCCGTCTGGAACGGCAAGCGTTTCATCCGCACCATTCACAGTATCGAAAGCGACTATTTCCGCAGCAAATTCGAACCCGACCTCAACAAATTCGACGGCCGCATGGGCATCGGCGTCATCAGCGACAACGATTCCCAGCCGCTGATCATCGCCAGCCACCTGGGCACCTTCGCCATCGCCACCGTGGGCCGCATTACGAATATGGAGGCCCTGACAGCGACCGCCTGCCAGCGAAGGGAGCACTTTTCCGAGTCCGCCAGCGGGGTCACCAACCCCACGGAGCTGGTGGCCTCACTGATCTGCAGCGCCGATAGCCTTCTGGACGGAATCCGCTTTGCTCAGGAGCAGATCCAGGGATCCTGCAGCCTTCTGCTGCTGACCGACGATGGGCTCTGGGCAGCCAGAGACCGCCTGGGACGCACGCCGCTGATTGTGGGAAAGAAAACCGCAGGATACGCGGTCGCTTCAGAGAGCTGCGCGTTTCCCAACCTTGAATTCGAGCAGGTAAAGGACCTTGGCCCCGGCGAGATCGTCTTTCTCAACCCCGATGGCATGCAGCAGCGCCGCCCCCCCGGTGATGAGATGCAAGTATGCTCCTTTCTGTGGGTCTACTACGGCTACCCTGCCTCCGACTACGAGGGGATCAATGTTGAAGCGGTGAGATACCGCTGCGGGTGCGCGCTCGCGGCAGAGGATCCGGTCAGCCCGGATTGTGTCGCCGGCATACCGGATTCGGGCATCGGGCATGCCCTGGGATATGCGCACTGCCGCCAGGTCCCCTATATGCGACCCTACGTCAAGTACACCCCCACCTGGCCCCGCAGTTTCATGCCCCAAAACCAACGCATGCGCGATCTGGTGGCCAGCATGAAACTGATCCCCGTCAAAAGCCTCATCCGGGGAAAGCGCATTCTCTTCTGCGACGACAGCATCGTCAGGGGAACCCAGCTCAAAGACAATGTCCAGGCCCTGTTCGAGGCCGGCGCGGCGGAAGTCCACATGCGCATCGCCTGCCCCACCCTGATTTTTCCCTGCGATTTTTTAAACTTCTCCACGTCCCGCTCAACGCTGGATCTGGCCGGCCGCCTGGCCATCACCGAGCTCGAAGGCGTGGCCGAACCGGACCCCGCGGTCCTTGCCGATTACGCGAACGCGGGCACCGACCGGCACCGGGCCATGGTGGAAAGCATCCGCGAGCGCCTGCACCTGACAACATTGAAGTACCAGACCATGAACGATCTGGTGCTGGCCATCGGGCTTCCCAAGGAAAAGCTCTGCACCCATTGCTGGGACGGCAGCAGCCGATTTTAACCGGCTGCCGATTTATTTGATCTGTTTACCCTCTCAGTCATCTCCGCCCATACGCATTTGACATCATCGACCCGTCTTTGTACTGGTGGATTCGATTTCCCATTGTTTTCCCAGGCATCCGTTTTCCCGAAACCAGGAGGCAGGGTTACGCGTTGAGAGACCCCCAAAAGCAGCAACCAACGGTTTTAAAAACAGAATTAGAGATCTTCGCCCACAACTACATCATCAAGGTGATCCTGTATGTGATCATGCCGATACTGATCACCTTGGCAGGCTATTTCGCTTTCAAAAAAAACACGATCAGCCTGCTGATGATATTGTGGATTCTCTTAATAGACATCGTTGTTATCGTTGTAGATCGCAGGCGAATCGCGCAGGCCCAAAAAGCCAAAACCATCGGCGCACTCTACCAGCTCCAGGTCATATCCTGCGGGCTGTTGCTCTTTTATGGGATTTGCATCCTGGGAAGATGGGAGCTGATTCCATGGACGTTTGCGTTCTATTATCTTGCCATTATCGTTTCGGGCATAAAGGGCGGTTCAATGATTGCCGGCACGCTCATTGTTTCGGTGTGTCTGGCCTACCCGTTTTCTGCACCGCCGGCATCCGTATCCGTTTATGATTTGATGATCCGTTTTATTCCATCGTCGATCCTGTGCATCGTATTTATGGCAAGCACGGAGCACGTCAGAAATACCTATCGACGCCGTCTGGTCTCAACCAACGCCGGATTGGCGGAATCAGAGGAAAAATATCGATCGCTATACAATCAGCTCACAATTGAAATCGGTGAGCGAAAAAAGATGGAAAACCGCCTTCTCCATACCCAGAAAATGGAATCAATCGGTACGCTGGCCGCTGGAATCGCTCACGATTTCAACAATCTTCTGTTTCCCATTGTCGGCATGGCGGAATTATTGTTGTTGGAACTTCCTTCGGGCAGCCCTGAGCACCAGAATGCGCATGAAATTTTAGAGGCCGGAAACAAAGCCTCGGATCTGGTAACGCAAATCCTGTCCTTCGCCCGTAAAACCGATCGCAAAAAAATACCGGTGAGTCTGCCTCAGATACTCAGACAGGTTTTAAAGTTTATCCATTCTCTGATTCCTTCCTATATCGAGATTGACCAAGACATTCAAAAAGACTGCGGAATGGTGGCCGGTGAACCGACTAAAATTCACCAGGTCATCATGAACCTGATCACCAATGCATTTCACGCGGTTGAATCTGCCAAGGGCAAGATCTTTATTCAATTGAAGGAAGTCGTGATTGAAGATCAGGATGGGTTTGACAGCCCGCTCACACCGGGTCCTTATGTTCTTTTGTCAGTCTGCGACACCGGGCACGGCATGGACATTGCCACCTTGGAAAAAATTTTTGATCCGTATTTCACCACGAAAGATCTCGACAAAGGGACCGGACTCGGACTCGCTGTTGTTTACGGCATCGTCAGTGAGCTCGAGGGAAGTATCGAAGTCTATAGTGAAATCGACAGAGGTTCGACATTCGATATTTACCTGCCCATCATCGATCACCCGGTAGAAAAAGCGCCGGAAAAAACGGCGGTCATACAAGCAACAGGCGACGAGCGGATCCTCCTTGTTGATGATGATACGCAGGTTTTGACGGTTCAACAGCGACTGCTCAAAAAGCTCGGTTACCAGGTTAGCGCTGAAAGCAATGCCGCGGACGCATTGAGGGCGTTCAAGGCAGATCCCCAGGCCTATGATTTGGTATTGACGGATATGGCGATGCCGGGGCTGTCTGGAGACCGGCTCGCCAAGGCGTTAATGTCCATTCGGCCGGATATCCCCATCATTATCTGCACCGGGTTCAGCGAAAGCATAACCCCGGAACAAGCGATGGCGATCGGCATCCGCGGTTTTTTGATGAAACCGATCCAAATGGCCGATCTGGCTCAAATGGTCAGAAAGTTACTGGATGGCTGCGACGGCAGTAATTGAGGCTCAGCGGACGGGCGCGGCGCCCACCCGCCGGACCAGGGTTTCCATGGAAAGATTGATTTCCCGGGTCAGTGACGGCGGCACGTCGTTGTCGAAGTGATAGGTCGCCCGGGGCCAGCGCAATGCTTCCATCAGCGCTTCTTCACCATACAGACTCATCATCTGGGCATCCATGAGAACCCCGTTCTGAATATATATGCGGCAATTGGGTCGCGCGTCAGCGGAAACGATGATGGTGCCGGTGCCGTGCTGCGAGCTTACGATATCGAGAAACTGGAGAAGGGAGATGCCCTGTTCGTCCGACGGAGGCGGTATGATTTCAAGTGCCGTCAGGACCGCGGCCGCCAGGTCTTCGACATCGAAGGGTTTCTGGTAGAACTTTAAAAGATCAGAAGGCATCTTGGCCTTCAGGCGGGCGGTTCCGTAAGCGGTCATAACGATGCAGGGCACATGGGGCATGAAGGCGTTCAGATAGGCCAGAACGATGAACCCCTTGGCGCGCGGCATGTGGATGTCGGTGATCACCAGATCGAACGGCTGCGATTCGAGGGCTTTTACGGCCGCATGGCCGTCTTCCACCTCGATGATGGCAAAATGCTCGCCGTTCTTGAGCAGGGCGCGGTTCAAGATTTTTCGCTGGATGGGATCGTCTTCTGCGATGAGAATCTGCTTCACGGCTTGCTCCTTAGTGCTTCGACGCGCAATCGATTGGACGAATCCACAGACTCGGCACTAAGTCCTGAGTGAGTGAATGCGCCCTCGAATTTACGAATCGATGGAAGTAGCGTTTCTGCGGCATGTCGGTCGCACCACGCCTTGCCGGCAATCGCATTCCCACGTGTCTTTATCCGTTTTGAAAGCATCTGAAAAACCGAGTTAGAGATAGTTCCTATTAACCTCACTCTTTTCCCGGGTCAATGGCCATCACGACACGGCGCTCATTTCCACGGCACGGTGCCGCCTTCAAATGCCGCCAGGCTGTCTCCTTTTTTACTTCACGGGCGCCATACACCCAAAAATGTCATCCAGAACGCGCTCAGCCCGACACAGTTCCGCAGTGGATGCGAAAACGGATTCCAACTCTCGAAAAATGTCATCATAGCCAGACGGCGCAATACCGGCGTCCCTACGGTTCACTGGTGCCCTGGGATATTCGCCATTTTCGAAAAAATAGTTGCTGGGCCCCGGCGCATCCGGCCGTCGGTAGGGCCAGTGGCGCTGCAACGCTGAAAACTCCCGCAGCAGCGCGGCGATGGCCGAGGACGGGAACGCATCGGCCTCCGCAAGCGGTCGCCCCAGGAGACGTTCCACCCTCTCGAACACCGCGGCAAGCAGTCGCCGCTCGGTGACCATGAGTCCGTAATCATACCAGGAATCGAAGGCTTGCCTGACAATCAAGAGGTGGGCCGCAGGAAGCTGCCGGGTCGACGGGCAAAAATAGGTGGCACAGGCCAGTCCCCCATAATAGCTCAGGCCTCGCCAATCGATGCCCGCGTTTCCCGCGGCCAAAGGATGGAGCAGGCAGCCCGCGCGGCGCTCCCCGTCAATGAGCCCCACGAAGGGACAGTGATGAAACCCCGGAAACGGTCGATCCGGGGGGCTGAACCCCACGGCGCGCTCTGCAAAAGCATCGATGCCGGCAACCGTTCGGGGCACCTGGACAAAGGCCGCCGTGCGCTCCCGAAGCATGTCGGTGAGCGTTTCCCGGCTGAGACCGGCCACGTTGTAAAGTCCGCAGCATGCACCGCACGATAACGTGGCGCTGACCTGGCACATGTACACCCGCGGCGCATCCGGCGTCGAAGCTGCAACGGGTTCCGCGTGAACAGTGGATGGCATAAAACGATCCGGGTCTATCTCTCTTGGGTTTCCGGCGCCATGCTTCCCGGTGATGGCACCGCAGGGCATGCACTCGCTGAACTGGTTCAGATTATTGCCAAAAAGTCAATGCAGTCGTGATATATACTGATGGGGGGCATGGCCGTGGCGGGACCAGCACTGCGGTGCCGGCGGCGCCCCGCGGGAAGCACCGCCCGGCGCCCCGATCGGACCGGTTGCCGTCAACACCGTCGGAGTATATATTCCGCCATGGAAACAGACCCACGGACCGGTAAAGATACGAACACGGGGGCCATCATTGCCGCGGTGACGGCCCGCTTTCGATCCCCGGACATTGCCACGCATCTGGCGGCGCTGGCCGCGCGCCTGCCGTCCGCGGCCAGCCTGCTGGTGGTGGGCGGCGCCATTCGAAACGTCATCATGGACTGCGTCCACGGCGCCTGTCCGCCGACCCGGGACATCGATGTCTTCATCGACGGGCTGGACGCCGGTTTTTCTCTGACAGCGGCGCTGGCCGGAGAGACCACGACAGCCGCCGATCTCGGCGGTATCCGCTGGCAGCCCGCACACGCCGCGCATGCCTGGGATCTGTGCCTTCTGCCGGCATTCGTCATCATCCGCCAATACGGACTCCCGCCCAACCGGCAAACCCTTCTGGCAAACATCGACTTCAACGTCAACGCGGTCATTTATGAACCGAGCGCCCAACGGTTTGAGGAAAGCGGCTGCATCGCAGCCATCCGCCGTTGCGAGCTCGACTTCAACAGCCCGCGCTGGGTGGATCCCCTGCTGAGTCTCTACCGTATCCTGCTCATCGGTCACAAGACAGGGTTCGTCCTTTCCAGGCGGCTGTATACCTTCCTCCGCCGCAGCGCCGACATGGAAACGTTGCTGCGGCTGCGCCGGGTACTGGCGGCCAAGCAGGGCAAGGCCATGGCCGAGGCCATCATGGCCGATTACAACCGGATAGCCGCCACCGCCGACTACGCCATGTACCGGAGACATTTTCAGTGCGCACCCGCCGTCTGACAGCGGGCTTTACACCCAGACAAGACCGCTGACATTTTCAGGCGTTGCACCGAGGCCCCTGGAGCAGGACGCGTGACGGCGTCATGCACGAGGCAAGTTCCGCCGGCCGGCCGTTCCCTCTCACTGGCGGACCCGGCCGGCCAAACGACCGATCTGGTATACTGTTTGCTGTCGAATGCTTAATACGGTCCGGCCGATGGCGGCACCAACGCGTATCGCGAGATGACTGAGAACAGGGATTCCCTGAAATGGCGAAAGACGATATGAAACCATGGCTCCAGGACCGCGTATTTGATGCCATGGGGCGTCCGGAGACCTACCCGGACCCGCCCCGGTCAGTGTCCTCACGGGAAACCCATATCTCCAAAGTGTTCATTGCCGGCCAGCGGGTCTACAAGATAAAAAAGGCGCTGGATCTGGGTTTTCTCGATTATACCACCCTCGATCGCCGGCAGCATTTCTGCCAAGAGGAGGTCCGCCTCAACCGGCGTCTCAGCCAAGGCGTCTACCTGGGCGTGGTGCCCATCACAGACGACGGGGGCCGGCTTGCCATCGACGGCACCGGCACGCCCGTTGAGGCCGCCGTTTGCATGCGGCGACTGCCTGAATCCCGGTGTTTTCTGCGGATGCTGCATGCCGGCCGCATCACCGAGGCGCATATCCGTGAGCTTACCCGTGTCCTGTGCGGGTTTTTCAGTGGCGCCGCCACCGATTCGTGCATATCGACCTCCGGTTCTCCGGATCGGATCCGGCGCAACTGTGAAGAAAATTTCGAACAGCTCGCTCCCTTTGCCGGCCCCTTTCTTGATGCCGCCGACCTCTCCCGTATTCGTGAGTCAACGCTGGTCCATCTGTCGCGCCGGCAGCCGCTGTTCAACCATCGAATGGCATCGGGACGCATCCGCGAGGGCCACGGAGACCTGCGCACCGGGCACATCTACTTCGATGAGGGAATCCAGATCATCGACTGCATCGAGTTCGATGCGCGCTACCGCTGTGCCGACGTGGCCGCCGATGTTGCATTTATTGCCATGGATCTCGATGCCGAGGGATTTTCCACCTTCGGCAAAAGTATTGTCGCCGCGGTGGCTGAAGGAATCGATGACCCCGGCATGCTGGCGCTCATGCCGTTTTACCAGTGCTACCGGGCAATGGTGAGAATCAAGGTCTCCTGTCTCCAGCGTGTCCAAGTCGGCCGGCATGGGAACGCCGAGGCTCGCCTCAGCCGCGCAATCGCGCGGCTCATGACGCTGGCGGCCGGGTACGCCGCACGGATGATGCCGCCGGAGCTCTGGGTCGTCTGCGGATTGCCCGGATCGGGAAAGAGCACGGTGGCCGATGCGCTCGGGCGCGCGCTCGCCTTGCCCGTTTTGAAATCCGACGCCATCCGAAAAGAAATCGCAGGCATCGCGCCGCAAGCCTCGGCGGTGGCCCCGTTTGCTGCGGGCATCTACTCCCCTGAAATGACCGCCGGCACCTACGACCAACTGGTTCTTCGGGCCGAAAACACCCTCCAATCGTCAGGCGGTGTAATCCTGGACGCGACCTTTGGCTCAGCCGCTCAGCGAGAACGGGTGATGCACATGGCCGCCGCACGGTCCGCCGCCCTGTGCTTTATTCACTGCACCGCCCCGGCAGCGATTCTTACCGACCGGCTGGCATCCCGACACGATGGGCCGTCGCTCTCCGATGCCCGGCCGCGTCACCTGCCCCGATTCATGGAGCGGTTTGAGCCGCTTGGCCCCGATGCCAGGGCCGGATATACGTGCATCGACACCACCCGGCCGGTTTCAGGCAATCTGGTGCGCGTCCTGTCGGAGTGGTTCCTGCCGACCGGGATATGAATCGGTCTTAAAGAAACGCGGATGTCCAGAAAGGCCAGTGTGGATCGGCTCGCAGAAGCACACCATCCAAATCGAAATCGGAAAGGCGTCCGGCCGCGACACGAAAACCTCACAAATGCGCCGGAATCGATACCGATAGCGATTTCGAATACCGACACGAGCGCCAAGGCGCATTTGTAGTGGCTTCTATCCAAATTTTTTCAGCAGCACCAGCGCGATCTGAAAGTACATCCCGATACCGACCGCGTCGATAATGGTGGCGATAAACGGTCCGGCAGTGAGGGCCGGGTCCAGACGCAGCCGCTTCAATGCCAGCGGAATCAGCGCGCCGGCCAGATTGGCCGTGAGCAGCGTCCCCAGCAGCGCGCTGCCGACGATGAGGCCCAGGATGATGTTTCGATCCTGGAGATAGACTCGAAACCAGGCCATCAGCCCTAAAGAGCACCCCAGCGCCAGCCCCATGAGCAGCTCCCGGCGGAACACCATTAGAAAGTCTTTCGGAGACACTTCCCCAAGGGCCAGTGCGCGCACCACCATGGTGGCAACTTGGGTGCCGGCATTGCCGCAGGTACCTGTCACCATGGGTATAAAAAAGGCAAGGGCCACCATCTGGCCTAGCACCGCCGCGTTAGCCTCCATAATGGTGGTGGACAAAAGCGAGGTGAACAGCAAGATCGCCAGCCAGCAGAACCGGCTCCAGAAGAGCCGCGGCAGGGAGCGCTTGAAATATTCCTCCTCGAAGGGAAGTACCGCAGAAATCCGATGAAAGTCCTCGGTGCTTTCGGCCTCGATGGTATCGATGATGTCATCGACCGTGACGATCCCCACCAGGCGTCCGTCCCCGGCAACAACAGGCAGCGCGATGAAGTCGTACTTGGATATGACCGAAGCCACCTCCTCGACGGGCATGTCATGGGTAATGGAGATGAGGTTGGTGTTCATGACGGCGGAGATCAGCGTGTTGGCTCTGGCCACGATGAGCTCCCGCAGGCTTACCGTTCCCAGCAGATGTCGCTCGGCGTCGATAATGTAGACGTAGTAGATGGTCTCTTTGTTGGTCGCCTGGAGCCGCAGCCGTTCCAGGGCCTCCCTGGCGGTGATGTCGACGGGCAGGTGGGCGTACTCGGTGGTCATGAGGGCCCCGGCCGTTCCTTCCGCATAGTCCCAGAGGCGCCGGATGTCGTTTCGCTCGGCCTGACTGATCAGCGGCATCATCACTTCGCGGATTTCAGGATCCACCACTTTGAGCAAGTCCACCCGGTCGTCAGGCTCCATGTTTTCAACAAACTGGAGCATGATCCGGGTATTGCCGGTCTCAAGGCACTGGCGCTGGGTCTCTACGGGCAACTGCTGAAACGCTTCGACCGCTTTTCCGTTGCCCACGGTCAACAGCATCTCGATAATTTGCTGGGGCGTTCGGTCCGAGGCTTCGAGCACTTCGGCGATGTCTGAAGGGTGGCACTCCTTGAGCAGAGCCTCGTCATCGCGGGCATCAGTACAAAGGGCCGCCGTCTGCGGCGGCGTTATGTCATCGCTGGTCTGCATGGGCGTCCTCCTATCCGTCGGTTCCGAATGGCACCCGGATACGGCGGCAGGGACGCGTCAGGCCTGAGAACTCGGCGGGCTCGGGCGTTCCTGGAGGGGTTCCGGGATACCGGCGGTCTTTGGGATGCGGGATAAACAGTCGAATTGCGCACGGCAATTCAAAGGCCGACTGCCAGGGTCTCCGTCTTTCATGGTTTCCTGTCTTTTCGAGTGTCTTGACCCGCCGGCAACGCCCTGCGGATCTCCATGATAACACCGGCAACCGATCACCCAGGCACAGGCGATCCTGCCAGCGGCTAAATTATCCTTGCACTCCGGCAAAGGCAAGCAAAAACGCGGCGGATTGTCACGCGTATCCCAGATCCGCCAGCTGATCCTCGTCAAATCCCAGAAAATGCGCCACCTCGTGAACCACGGTGATTCCGATCTCCTCCTCCAGCTCTGCCACACTCCGGCAGCAACGCTCCAGGGGTTCCCTGAAGATGAGGATTTCATCGGGGTAGAGCGGGGGTTCCGTGACCGAGCGCTCCGGCAGCGGCAACCCGGTGTAGAGTCCAAAGAGGGTCTCCCCCTCGGGAACGCCCAATTCGGCCAGCAGCGCCCGCGGCGGCCGCTTTTCCACGATGATGGCCAGATTGTGAAGGTGACAGCGGATTTCTTCCGGAATGCGTGCGATGGCCCGCTCGACAGCCTGGTCGAACTGATCGGCGGTCAGTTTCATGGCACCTCACGATTGTGCGGTCGCACGGCACGTCTGGCATCGGCATCCATGATGCGGAACACCAGCGCCGGCAAAACACGGGAAACCCAGTAGGTGAGCGTGCCGTCCACGCCGGGAACGATAACGAAGCGCCCGGCCTGAATGCCCTTCAAGGCGCATTTTGCCACGGTATCAGCTGTCAGCAATCCACCGCGGCCGCTGACCGCCCTGGTTTCCAGCGGCTTGGTCCGGTTTTCCAGGTGAAAGCCCGGGGTGTCGGTATCCGGGGGGCACAACACCGAAACACCCATTCCCCGGGGTCGAAGTTCCGCACGCAGGGCCTCTGAAAAACCCATAACCCCGAATTTGGCAGCACAGTAGGCGCTGAACCCGAAAACACCGAGAAACCCCGCTACGGAGGAAACATTGAGAATGTGAGCGCCGCGTTTCAAAACGGGCAGGTGGGCCATCACAGTGTGCCGGGTGCCGAATAGATTGAGCCGGATCATGTGATCGAAGGCAGCCTCGTCAATGTCGTCGATATGGGCGGCCATTCCCTGACCGGCCGAATTAACCAGAATATCCGGCGGACCGAAAGTGCTGTGGGCCTCGGCGGCAGCCGAGGACACCGAACCGGCATCGGTGACGTCCACACTGAGGCTTTCACACCCCCGTCCGGGGGCGCGTGAATGCGCAGCGACGCGCTTGCAGGCGGCGGACAGGCGTGCGGTGTCCCGGGCCAGAAGCACCACGCGGGCACCGGCAGCGGCCAGTCGCTCGGCAATGGCCAGACCGATGCCGCTGGAGCCGCCGTAAACATACGCGGTTTTCGCGTTGAATGCTTTCATGATCGCTCCGATGGTCGACTGAAAGAAAATGGGCTGGAAAAGATTCGATAGTAGCTTCTGCCTAAGTCCGTAAGCAACAAAAAAGCGGTTGCACCCGCCGTCTGTTTGCCCCAATATCCTCCATGGTGCCGCTGTTACCCAACGGAACCATTTTTGAAAGGGAGCCCGCTTATGGAAATCATCCGGTTGGAGCGCAGCGGCCATGTGGCCCACCTCATCTTGAACCGCCCGGAGCGTAAAAACGCCTTCAACGCAGCCATGTGGACCGCACTGGAGCAGCGCACCGCTGAAATTCGCGCCGACCTTCCCCGGGTCCTGGTGGTATCCGGCAATCCCCTGGGCGGATTTTCCTCAGGCTTCGACGTCAATCC
Source organism: Pseudomonadota bacterium (assembly GCA_043825735.1). Classification (GTDB taxonomy): domain Bacteria; phylum Desulfobacterota; class Desulfobacteria; order Desulfobacterales; family JBDRRP01; genus JBDRRP01. The sequence goes on from JBDRRP010000045.1 coordinate 14,571, forward strand.
GGACAACCCCATGGTCGTACAGTTCATGCAGGCCCTGGAACAAAGCGACCGGCACCCGGCGGAAGCGCTCATTGCTCGGATGCGCACCGCCATCGACACCCTTACGCGCCTGCCCATACCGGTAATCGCGGCAATTACCGGTGATGCTTTCGGCGGCGGCGCCGAGCTGGCCATCCGGTGCGATATGCGGATCATGTCGGCCGATGCCCGGATCTGCTTTTCCGAAGTGACATTGGGCCTGATGCCCGACTGGGGCGGTGGTGTGGCGCTGGCCCGCCTGGCTGGACGCGCCCGAGCCGCGGAGCTGATCCTCTCGGCAGAACCGGTGACGGCCACGGCGGCGGCGGCCATGGGGCTGGCCAATAGATTGTGCCCGCCCGACGACGTCGTTTCCCAGGCCATGTCATTGGCCAGCCGGATTGCAGCCAATGGACCGGGGGCTGTGCGCCGCGCCCTGTCGATTATCCGCGACACCCCGGACCTGCCCCAGCAAGCGGCCCTGGATCTTGAATCCGCGCGCGCCGTGGACCTGATCATGACCGGAGAGTGCGTTCACGGCATCACGGCATTTCTTTCCGATAAAAAGGCCGAATTCCCCGAACCTGAAAAGAACCGAACGTCATGACCCGACGATTCTTCAAATGGATGATGGTGATCATCGTCCTGGCGGCGGCTGGGGTCTGGGTCTGGCACCTCACGCGGCCCAAGCCGATCGAGGTATCCGTGAAAACCGTCAGCCGCGGCACGGTCGAGCGCACCGTGGCAAACACCCGGGCCGGCACCGTGAAGGCCTGCCGACGCGCCAAGCTGTCTCCCAGCATCGGCGGGCAGATTGCCCGGCTGCCCATCGCGGAGGGCGATGCGGTCAAAAAAGGCGATCTGCTGCTGGAACTGTGGAATGAGGATCTGGCCGCCCAGGCCCTGCTGGCCGAAGGCCAGGTGACCGCGGCGCGTGCCCGTGCCCGTGCGGTCTGCCTCAAGGCGGATGTGGCCCAGCGCAATGCCGACCGGCTGGTGGCGCTGCGCCGCAGCGATGTGGTCTCCGAGGAGCAGGCGGACAATGTCGTCGCGGTCGCCGCCGCCGCGCGCGCCGAATGCGTGGCAGCCCGCACCGAAGGCCTTGTCCGGGAGGCACAACTGACCGTCGCCCGCGCCAACCTGGCGCGCACACGGCTGACGGCGCCCTTCGATGGCGTGGTCGCCGAGATCCACGGCGAACTGTTCGAGGTCGTCACCCCCTCGCCCGTGGGCATCCCCACCCCGCCGGCCGTGGATCTCATCGACAGCACCTGTTTCTACATCTCGGCGCCCATCGACGAAGTGGACGCCGCCGGCATCCGGGTCGGCATGCCGGTGCGTATCAGCCTGGACGCCTTCGGCGACCGGCGTTTCGAAGGACAGGTACGTCGCATCGCCGACTACGTTTTGGACGTGGAAAAGCAGGCCCGCACCGTGGATGTGGAGGTTTCCCTGGACGCCCCGGATGACCAGAAAACGCTCCTGGCAGGGTACAGCGCGGATATCGAGGTGATCCTCGAAACCCGCAAAGACGTGGTGCGTGCGCCCACTGAGGCGATCCTGGAAGGCCGCCGCGTGTTCGTGTTCGACCCGGCGACATCGCGCGTCGCCGCCCGGGCGATCGGCACGGGTATCGCCAACTGGCAGTTCACCGAAGTGACGACGGGGCTGGCGCCGGACGATCAAGTGGTGGTCAACGTCGATCACCCGGATCTCGCAGACGGGGCCCCGGCGCACCTCATGGAAAAAACCCGGTGATCACACTGCACGGCATACGGCGCGTATTCCAGGTCGGCGACGAGACGGTATTTGGGCTGCGCAGCGTAAATCTCGCCATCGGCCCCGGTGAGTATCTCTCCATCATGGGGCCTTCCGGTTCGGGCAAGTCGACCCTGCTCAACATCATCGGCCTGCTGGACCGCCCGGATGCGGGAACCTACACGCTCGATTCCATGGACACCACGGCCCTCAGCGACCGTGAACAGGCAGCGGTGCGTCAGCACAAAATCGGGTTCATTTTCCAGTTCTTTCACCTGATCCCGAGACTGACGGCCGCAGAAAATGTGGAACTGCCCATGGTGCTCACCGGCGTCGACCCGGCGCAGCGAAAAGAGCGCGTGGCCGCCGCCCTGGCGCAACTCGGCCTTACCGACAGGGCCAGACACCGACCCGAGCAGCTCTCCGGCGGTCAGCGCCAGCGGGTGGCCATCGCCCGGGCGACCATCATGCGCCCGGCGCTCATCCTGGCCGACGAGCCCACCGGAAACCTGGACCGCGCCTCCGGAAGCGAGGTGATTCGCACCATCGAGACCCTGAACGAACAAGGAATGGCCATCGTCATGGTCACCCACGATCCTGAGCTGGGGTGCCGGGCCGCGCGGCAGGTCCACATGGCCGACGGCGATATCGTCTCCGACAGCGGAGTGGCCGTATGAAACCCCTGGATATCCTGCGCTTCGGCGGACGCTCACTTAGCGGTTACCCCATGCGCACCGGCCTGATGCTTCTGGCCATGGGCATTGGCGTCGCCTCGGTGGTCGTCCTCACCGCCCTGGGGGAAGGGGCGCGCCGCTACGTATCGGAAAAGTTCGTTTCCCTGGGAACGCATCTGCTCATCGTGCTGCCGGGGCGATCCGAAACAGTGGGCGGCCCACCCCCGCTCATTGGTGAAACGCCGCGCGATCTCACCATCGAAGACGCCCTGGCACTCACGCGCAGCAGCGCGGTCCGCAGGGTGGCGCCGATCATCGTAGGCTCGGCCCCGGTGGCGCAGGGGCGCCTGACGCGCGAAACCCTGATCGTGGGCGCCACGGCCGACTGGTTTGCGGTGCGCGATCTTGTCATGGCCCAGGGGCGCATCCTTCCGGCCGGGGACGTGACCCGCGGCGATGCCGTGTGCGTCATCGGCCAGAAGCTCAAGACCGAGCTGTTCGGCAACGCGGCTGCACTGGGACGATTCGTGCGCATCGGCGAGCGGCGGTTCCGGGTCATCGGCATCATGAGCCGGACCGGCCAGTCTCTGGGGGTCGATATCAGCGATGTGGCCATCATTCCCGTGGCCTCGGCCAAGGCTGTTTTCAACCGCTCTTCGCTGTTTCGCATCCTGGTGCAGGCCCGAAGCCGGGAGGCCATACCACGGGCCAAGCAGGCCATCCTCGACACGATCCGGGACCGTCATGACGGGGAAGACGATGTCACCGTCATCACTCAGGACGCCGTGCTCGCCACCTTCGACCGGATCATCACTGCACTGACCCTGGCGGTCGCCGGTATCGCCGCCATCAGCCTGGCGGTTGCCGGCATCCTGATCATGAACGTCATGCTCATCGCCGTTTCCCAGCGCACGGCCGAAATCGGGCTGCTCAAGGCGCTGGGCGCGCCTTCCGGACAGATTCTTCGGCTGTTTCTTTCCGAGTCGGCCATGCTGTCCCTGACCGGCGCGGCGGGGGGCCTTTTGCTGGCCGCGGCAGGGGTCGCCGCCATGGGAAAAATATTTCCCGATTTTCCGATGACCGTCCCGACCTGGGCCCCGGCGGCAGCCGTGGGCGTGGCCCTGGCATCGGGACTCGTCTTCGGTGTCCTGCCGGCGCGCCGGGCGGCGCGGCTGGATCCCGTCACGTCGCTCTCACGGCGGTAGACGCTGGAAAAGCAGGGATTGATGATTTCCAATACTCTGCGTCTTTGTGCCCCTGCGCGAGAATGTTGTTTGGCTTTATTTTCGAGATTTTCTTGGTTCACATTCAGTGCTGCGAATGAGGTAGACTTGGGAAGTTTGCAGCCGCAGGATCTGAAATACACGACCTCCGGCGCAGCAACCGGTTTCGACAGGAACGTTCCATCATGCATACCCGCGACATCATCCGCCTGGTGCTCCATGCCCTGATCAGCCACCGGCTGCGCAGCGCCCTCACCGGCCTGGGCATCGCCGTCGGCATCGCGGCCGTCGTGCTGCTCACCTCTCTGGGAGAAGGCATTCACCGGTTCGTTCTTTCCGAGTTCACGCAGTTCGGAACCAACCTCATCGGCATCACTCCGGGCAAAGCTGCCACCACGGGAATCTCCGGCGCCGTGATCAGCAACGTCCGGCCCCTGAGTCTCGCCGATGCCGTGGCCCTGGCCCGCCTGCCGCGCGTCGTCGCCACGGTTCCCGTAATTCAGGGCAACGCCGCCGTGGAACACGACCGGCGCAGCCGTCGGAGCGCGGTGTTCGGCGTCGGCACCGCCGTGCCGGTTGTCTGGCAGATGCGTGTGGCGCAGGGTCGGTTTCTGCCGGATGACGACCCGCGCGCGCCCCGTGCCTTTGTTGTCCTGGGCACTACGGTCAAAACCGAGCTTTTCGGCGACGCAAACGCCCTAGGTCAGCGGATCCGCGTCGGGGGCGAGCGCTACCGGGTCGTGGGCGTCATGGAATCCAAGGGGGAGATGCTGGGATTCAACCTCGACGATGCGGTTTACATCCCTGCCGCACGGGCCATGGCACTGTTCAACCGGGAGAGCCTCATGGAAATCGATCTGCTCTATGCCGCCGGCAGTCCTTCGCAAGACGTATCGCGTCGGGCGAGGGAACTGCTCATGGCGCGTCACGGGGAAGAGGACTTCACCATCGTCACACAGGATCAGATGCTCGATGTCCTGGGCAGTGTGCTCAATGTTCTCACCATGGCGGTGGGGGCACTGGGAGGCATTTCACTCCTGGTGGGCGGGGTAGGAATCCTGACCATCATGACCATCGCCGTCCAGGAGCGAACAGCTGAAATCGGGCTGCTGCGTGCGCTGGGAGCCGACCGGCGGCAGGTTCTGATCCTGTTTCTGGGAGAAGCCGTTGTGCTCGCCGGCCTGGGCGGCGCGGGCGGTCTGCTGCTGGGGGCCGGCGGTGCCTGGCTTCTGGGAAAAATCGTTCCCGCCCTGCCGACCCATACACCGTGGCGCTACGCCCTCATGGCCGAACTGCTGTCGCTTGCCATCGGACTGGCCGCCGGAGTGCTGCCCGCCCGCCATGCCGCGCGCCTGGACCCCATCGAGGCATTGCGGGCGGAATAGTGTTTTCCGCTTACTTCTTGTCCCGAAGCAGCAGCAGCGGGATCGGGCAGCGACGAAACATTTTATGCGCACATGAGCCGACGATGGCGTCTGCCAGATTCGACCGACCCTTGGCGGCCATGACCAGAAGATCAGGGTTCTTTTCGGTGATGGCCCTGAGCAGTTCCTCGTAGGGCACCCCGACGCGCACCATGGTCTCCACCGTCCCCTTTATGCCTCGGGCGCCGGTGCTGTCCAGGATCTGATTGAGATGGTCGCGCCGCTCACGGAGTGTTTCCTCCAGGTGGTGCTCGACGGAAAACCCCGGTGCGGCCGCAGCCACTTTTTCCATCATCAGCACGTCCCGCTGGTTGAACACGTTGACCAGGAACAGATCCGCCGCCACCTCTTTTGCCAACTGCGCGGCGTATCGCACCGCGGGCACGGAATAGTCCGAAAAATCCACCGCCACCATGATTTTGCCGATTGTCTTCATACCGTTTTCCTTTTCAGTAGGGCGCGTCTGTAGCGACACCGGAATCTGCGGCGCCGCCATTGACCAATGAACCGACGGCCGGCCGCCGGCCTATACCCAAAGCAACTCCCGCGCCAGGATGACGGCAGCGCCCGACGATCCGGATGGCCACCCGCGCATTGCGCGCTAATCCAGCCGATACGGCGCACCGGACAGGCGCTCCGGTGCGCGTCTGGCCGCCGCGGATTGCCGATGCATCTGTCAGGCTTTTTTACACCCCGTAAACAGGCGCAGGAGTCCTGTTCTCCCAACGCCATCGACGGGAACACCGGGCAGACCCGTTTCCGGTGGCCGGGAAAGCCTGTCGCATGTTGGCATGAGGGTTGCTCGGTGATTGGAAGAGCGCGCCGGCCGGCACCGGCCGGGCGCATCCCCTCGCCGACCCGGAGATGGAGGCAAACGCCGCCATGCCAAACGATGCGTTCCGAAAGCGCGTTTTTGAACTGGCCAGTCGCTGGCTGCCGTCCCTGAGGGATGCGGCGCATCTGCGCATCCACACTGACACCACCGACTTTTTTGACATCCAATACGGGGATGTCGTCATTCTGGAGGGGGTGCCGTATCTGATCCGTCAAAATGCAAAGGAAGGTCGTTTCGGCCTGGATGACGAGGAAAAGTTCTGGGTTAAACGGGCCATCAACCTCGAAGACAGCACCCGCAAAATCATCAAGCTCGTCTTTCATGAACGCTTCACGGCGACCATCGGCAATCTTCAATATGAATGCTTTCGAAGTCCCCGGAAGGAAGCGCGAATCCTGTCAATCGTCGCCGACCACCCGCATTTCATGCACGGACTTTCAACCATCGACAGCCAAGGCAACATCGTGCGCATCCTCGACCACATTTACGGCCATACCCTCGCCGACCATGTGGAACGGCTCCAAATCGATCATGAGCGCTATTTTCAAGAGGTGTTTCCCAGCATCCTGGAGCGCTACATGGAAAGTATCCGCGCCATCGGCACCCTGCACCGACACGGTGAAAAACACGGTGACGTCCGGCGCGACCACATCATCATCGACGGGGAAACCGGCTGCTACCGGTGGATCGATTTCGATTACAACTACCGTCACCGGGAAAACATTTTCGGCTACGACCTTTTCGGTCTCGGCAACATCCTGATGTTTCTGGTGGGCAAGGGCGACGTCATTGTCAGCGAGGGGCACCGGGACGCGCGAAATCCAGTCAGCGGCATACAAGACGGCGACGTCAACATCGTTTTCAACAACCGCTTGGCCAATCTGAAGAAACGCTACCCCTACATCCCCGATGCCCTGAACCGGATACTGCTTCATTTTTCCCGGGGAAGCCGGTACTTCTACGAGCAAACCGAGCAGCTTCTGGAAGATCTCGAGTCGTATCGGGCCAACCGAAACCTGTCCGCAGGATAAGTGACCGGTATGCGTGACGCAAAAGGATTCAATCGCAATATTCTGGTGGCCGTCGACGACTCGGAATACGCTGTCCGTGCGGTCGGGTACGTCGGGTTTTTGCTCGGAAGTGACAAGAATACCCGCGTTCTGCTGCTGCATGTCCTCCCACGCGCGGAGGACGATTTCTTCTCTTCGGAAAGCGAAAAATCACACTGGGTGGTCACCCACACCGAAAAGATGACGCAGCGCCTCGAAGCACTGCGCGTTGAACTGATCCGTTTTGGATTTACCGAGTCGTTTGTTTTCTCCCGCCTGATTCCGACCACCGAGGCATCTATCGCTGCCGCGATTCTGTCCGAGGCCCAAAAAGGCGACTACCGAACCATCGTCGTCGGCCGCCACGGGTTGTCCCGGCAGGAACAGTTTCTCTTCGGGAGCGTTTCCAACGCGCTCGTCAACCACGCCCGCCACTGCACGGTGTGGGTCGTCGAGTGATCACACCGGCGCCGGTCCATTTGTGCCATATGTCCACGGCAGCCCGCCCGGGAGCCCTCTTTATGGGTTGTGGAAGGTAAATTCCGTCCCAAAAGCGGCATCGCGCCGGTTGCAGTGCCCGTTGGCTCGGAGTATGGTTAAGCCATCTTGCCAAAAATACTGAAACAGTAACCGCGACGCACGGGGCGTCGCCATTTCGGATTGGCGCAAATGGTGCTATGGAGAGACATGCGGCTTACCCCCACCACCATCCGCGGCCAGATCGTCATGGCCTTTATGGTGTGCTTCGTGCTGATGGGCACCATGATCGTCGTCAACTACAGCAGCTTCCGCCGGCTGTCACGCTCGATGCAGTTTTTCGACCTGGCCGAAGAGTTCAACAGCACCATCCTCGAGATGCGCCGCTACGAAAAAAACTATTTTCTCTACCGCCAGGCCTTCAGCTACGAAGAAAACATCACCTACACCAACAAGCTGCAGCTGATGCTGCACCGGGAGAGCGAGAGCCTCATCGAGGCCATCGGCCAGGACAACTACCAGCATTTTCTTTCATACGTGAAGGAATATGCAGCCCTGATGACGGACCTTCAGCAAAGAATCTGCACGGCCAATGCCTGCTCCGAGCTGGAAGCGCGCATCCGCGGCGTCGGCCAGAATCTGCTGACCCTCGCCGACCAATTGGTTTCGACCGAACGGCGCACCATCTCACGCCTGTTGCAGCAGATGGTGCCGCTGCCGCTGATCAGTCTGCTGGCCCTCGTGGTGCTGCTGGGGTTTGTCGTTATTTTCGTCGGAGAAAAGGTGGTTCGCCCACTGGCACGGATCACGCGTGAATCGGAAGCCGTGGCACAGGGCGCATTCAAGCGCATCACGCCTTACGGCGGCAACAAGAACGAAATTCACCACCTCGTGTCTGCCGTCAATCGAATGATGGAAGAGCTGGAAAAACGGCAGGACCAACTGGTGCAGTCGCGCAAGATCGCCTCCATCGGTACCCTCACCGCCGGCATCGCCCACGAGATCAACAACCCCATCAACAACCTCTCCCTGATCCTGGAATCGTTGATCGAAGAAGGCCAGGACATGGATTCCGCCGAGCGCGCCAAACTGTACCAGGAGGCCATGGATCAGGCCGACCGGACCAGTGAAATCGTCAAAAACCTGCTGGAATTCTCGCGCGCCAGCCACCCGCGGGTGGAGATGGTCGACATCGAAGCCCTCGTCGACAAGACCGCGCGCCTGATCGGCAACGAAATGAACCTGAAGGGAATTTCATTCGTCAAACAAGTGGCCGACAACATCCCGATGGTGCGTCTCGACCAGGGGGGCCTGCAGCAGGTACTGCTCAATTTGTTTCTCAATGCGATCCAGGCCATGGGCAATGGCGGCGAGCTGAAAATCGTCATCGGCGCCAGCGACGCCGAAGGCGACATCCGCATCGATGTCATGGACAACGGCCCCGGCATCGCGCCGGAACACATCGGGCAGGTCTTCGATCCCTTTTTCACGACCAAAAAGGAAGGGGTCGGTACGGGACTCGGACTTTCGGTCAGCTACAACATCATCAAGAAAAACGGCGGCCGCATGGAAGTCAGGAGCACCCCGGGACGGGGCGCCTGTTTTTCCATCTTCCTGCCGTTTCGCGAACCGACGGGGGCCTGAGTCATGGACCACTTCCGCATCGCCGTCATCGACGACGAGCCCATTGTCGGACGGGAGATCAAACGGGGCCTGTCCCGCGCGGGGTATACCGTCGAAGCCTTCCTGGACGCCGAGACCGCACTGGCCCGGTTCCCGCAGCAACCCGCGGATCTGATTCTGTGTGACCTGCGCCTGCCCGGCCTGGGCGGCCTCGACGTGCTGAGCCATGTCCGCCAGCGCTATCCGTCCAGTGAAGTCATCATCATCACGGCGCACAGCACGGTAGACTCGGCCATCGAGGCCATCCAGGCGGGCGCGTTTCACTATATTCTCAAACCCATCAAAATGGCCGAACTGCGGGTGCTGGTCCGCCGCGCCCTGGACAAGGTCCGGCTGGTGCGCGAAACCGAAGCCCTCAAGGACGCCCTGTTCTCCCAGTGCCGACCTGCCGACATGATCGGCAGCAGCAGGGCCATGCGCGATATCTTTGCGATGATCGAAAAAGTGGCCCCGCTCGATTGCAACGTCATCATTCAGGGCGAAAGCGGGACCGGCAAGGAAATGGTGGCGCGGGCACTGCACCAGCGCAGCCACCGCCGGGAGCAGCCGTTCGTCTCTTTCAACTGCGGCGGCTTCACCGAAGAGCTGATCGCCAACGAGCTGTTCGGTCACGAAAAAGGGGCGTTCACCGGTGCCGCCGAAACCAAGATCGGCCTGTTGGAAGCGGCGCACCAGGGCACGGTGTTTCTCGACGAGATCGGACAGATGCCCCCCAGCATGCAGGTCAAGCTGCTGCGGTTTGCCGAAGAGCGCACCGTGCTGAGGGTTGGCGGCGTTTCGCCCCGGGCCGTGGACGTCCGGTTGATCGCCGCCGGCAATCAGGACCTCAAGGACCTGGTCAAGGCCCAGAGTTTTCGCGAAGATCTCTACTACCGGCTCAATGTGGTGCGTATCGCGCTGCCGCCACTGAGAGAGCGCACGGACGACATTGCCCTGTTCATCCGGCATTTTCTTGAGAAATACGGCCGCGCTTTCGGGAAAACCGTCGCCGGCATCTCCGAAGACGTACTCGAAATCCTCAGCGGGTATCCTTTCCCGGGCAACGTGCGCGAGCTGGAAAACATCATCGAGCGCGCCGTGGCGCTGTGCGACGGCGATGAAATCACGGTGCGCGATCTGCCCTCCGATCTCAGAGAACTGTCCATGAGCCACCTGCAGCCGATGAGCCTGCAGACCCTGGAAGAGATGGAAAAGAAACACATCCGTGAAGTACTGGTCAAAGCCGGCCATAAGAAACAACTGGCCGCCGACATCCTCGCCATCCCAAGAACCACCCTCTGGCGCAAAATGAAGCGCTACGGCCTCGACTGACCCCCGCGGCACCGCCAATCGTTCCACTCTGAAACGAACGCTTTAACATACTTATATAATTATAGTTTCTCACCTGTTGGCACCGCTGCTCCATCGCGGCCATTTCAATATGAAACAGCCGCCACCGCTCACCATCCCCACAGAATCGATAACCGCTTGTAATTATACAACATATATTCATCGGCACGGTTCTTGAGTTAATGCCTGGGATAGACGGGCACCTCATGACCGGAGATTGGCGTCGATGTCTGAAAAACGCATCCTTGTTCCCCTGGAGGCTTCCGAAAAGAGCCTCAAAAGCATTCACTACGCGCTGGCGCTGGCAGAGCGTCTTAAAGCGCATGTGTATATCCTTCAGCACCATATCGGTACCACCCGCCCCATGTCACACGCATCCTGGATGGACGCGGCGCTCTCGGATCTCATCGACAGCGCACGTCGGGCCGGGCTCAACATATCGCATCACGTCGGCACCGGCGAATGGAAGGAAGACATCGTCGGACTGGTGGCGGCGGAGGGCATTGACCTGGTGGTGTTCGGCGGTGAAGACGACGGTTGGGAGGGTCTTCTCGTTCAGCTCAAACCGCTGATCCCGCCCCACATCATTCATGTCAAGCCGAAACACCACAACAGCTATCGTGCAGAGGAGGACGACTTTCGATGACCATCGTAATGATTTCCAGTCTCTACCAGAGTGGCAGTGAGGAATTGGCGCAGGCCCTGGCCCGCAAGACCCAATGGCCGGTGCTCGACCGCAAAACGATCCTGGATAAGGCGCGAAACATGGGGATCCGGATCGGCCGGCTGGAAACGGCCGTCGTCAAATCGCCGGGGCTCCCTGAAAAACTGTCCCGGGACAGGGACCTCTACCTGGCCCTGGTCACCGAGACCCTGTGTGAAAAAGCCCTCGAGGGCCACCTCATCTATCACGGGCTGGCCGGCCACCTCATGCTGCCGGGCATCACCCACCGGTTGCGGGTGGGTCTGACGGCGCCGTTCGTTGTGCGTCTCAACCGTGCGGCGGCGGCACTCAATGTCACACCGGAGCGGGCGGTCGCGTATCTTAAAAGCCTGGACGAAGACGTCGCCCACTGGATGAAGTTCATTCACCGCATCGACGGAAGCACGCCGAATCATTTCGACGCTGTTTTCAATCTTGAAACCATGGGACTGGCCAATGCCGCCGATATCCTGTGCAGCATGAAGGACCTGCCTGAATTCGCGCCGACGCAGGCCTCGAAACGCCTGCTGAAAGACACCTACCTCACGTCCCGCGCGAAGTTGCGACTGGCCATGGACGAAAAGACCGCGCATGCCGACCTTCAGATCCAGGCCGACAACGGCGCGCTCACCGTCACCTACCCGCCCCAGCAGGAAGGGGTTCGTGAGCACATCCCCGGCATCCTGGAAACCCTGGAAGGATGCCGTGAAATCCGGTGCACCATGGCCGAAACCAACATCCTGTGGGTCCAGGAACGCTTCGAACCCGAGTCGGACAACTTCCGTCGGATCATTCAACTGGCCCAGCGGTGGGGGGCTGCCGTTGAGATGCTCCGTTTGATGCCCCCCGGGGAGCAAACCGACAACGCGCTTCAGGCCCGCAGCGCGAGCAATGCATTTGCCAGACCGGTCTGTGCCATGGCCGATAACGGCGGCGTGGAAGACGATGATCCGGAAAGTCCGCGCGACGACGGCGGCCTGGACCGGACCCAGGAGGCGCTGGTGGCGCTCGGGCGCTCGGGTGGGCGCCATACGGTCTGCGGCGGCTATGAACGGATTCTGGAAACCGCCCGCGGCGACGGTCGTTACGCGCTGGTGGTCATCGGCAACATGTTCCTCTCCAAGGGACATTCCACCCGGACGCGGTGCACGCGGGAGCTGGCCATGAGCATCCGGGACCGGCTCAAGGCCCCCGTGATCACCGAAGACGAGCTCAAAACGCGGTTCTTGTTCGGAAAACGCCAGGCCTTCACGCTGGCTGGATTTCTGGCGGCAGTGTTGATTGTCTACGGCCTTGTCTTCACCCATCAGGACGCGGTGCTGGCCTTCCTGAGCGGACCGCTTCACCAGCGGGTCAAATGGCTGGCCCCGCTGGTGGTGGCCATTTTCGTCCCGGTACTGGCCTATATTTACGGGGAAGTTGCAGGGCTTGCGCTCAAGATTATCAACATAGACTGATTTCCCAACTTAAAAGCCTGGAGGAACGCATGCACGAACTCATGACCATGCAATATATCGACATCAATCTGGCGACCGCCCTGCAGGTCGTATTGCTCGGTTTTATCGGCGGTGTGCTCAGCGGATTTATCGGCAGCGGCGGGGCGTTTTTCATGACCCCCGGGATGATGAATCTGGGCGTCAACGGCGTTATGGCCGTTGCCAGCAACATCACTCACAAATTCGGAAAGGCCCTGGTCGGGTCGAAAAAACACGCCGCCGCCGGCAACGTGGACAAAAAACTGGCAGCCTACATGCTCGCGACCGCCATCATCGGCATCCAGATCGCCGTGGCCATCAACAGCTTTCTCTTTAAAAGCGGGGGCGGTCACGGTGCCGGCGACAGCCCGGGCGCCAACCTCTACATCAGCCTGGTGTTCGCCTTCATTCTGTCTGCGGTGGCCATCTCCATGCTCAGAGACACCATCAAATCCAGGGGCGCGGACGGTGAGGACAGCGGTCCGTCCATGAAAATCGCCGAGGCCCTGGCCCGGTTGAAGCTGCCCCCTGTCATCACCTTCGGTGTTGCCGACACAAAGGTGAGCCTGTGGGTGCTCATGGCCGTGGGCATCGCCACCGGCTATCTTGCCGGCACCATCGGCGTCGGCGGTTTCATCGGCGTGCCGGCCATGATTTACGTGTTCGGCGTCCCTACCGCAGTGGCCACCGGCACGGAGCTGTTTCTGGCCGTCTTCATGGGCGCTTTCGGACTTCTCAGCTATGCCTACCAGGGTTTTGTCGATCTGCGCCTGACTATGCTGCTGTATGTCGGCTCGCTGGTGGGCATTCACCTCGGCGTATACGGGGTCAAGGTGGTCAAGGAGAAATACATCCGCATGGCCACCAGTCTGATCATCCTGCTGTGCGTCTTCAGCCGCATCATCGCCATCCCCGTCTACCTGCGGCAGCTGGGCCTCGTCAGCTACCCGGCCGGTCTGGATGTTTACCTCAAGGGTGGCAGCAAATTCTTTCTCTTTGCCAGCGGCATTTCCGGCGTCCTGTTCATCCTTGCGCAGGTCGTCAAGGCATATCGGCAGCGAAGAAAAATCCAGAAAACTTTGCTCGTGGTAAGGGCTCCCGAATGGGAGGCGGCGCAATCGGTCAAGGCGGCGTGATGCGGGTACTCGGAACCGGATCCGCAGTGAAAACTCATCCGAGGTCAAGGAGAGAACTATGAACGAACGTTGCGAGATACTCATCGTCGACGACGAACCCATCGTGGGTGACCGGCTGAAGAGCTTTCTCACCCGGGACGGCCATCAGGTGGAATCTTTCACCGACCCGGGTGCCGCCCTGGCGCGCCTGGATGATAAAAATTTCGACATTCTCATCAGCGATATCCGTATGGGAGACATCGACGGGATCCAGATCATGGAACAGGTGCTTGAAAAACGCCTGCCCATCAAGGTGATCATGATCACGGGCTATGCCACCATGGAACTGGCCCGCGAATCGATGACCAAGGGCGCCTTCGATTTCATCGCCAAGCCGTTCAAATTGAAAGAGATTCGCCATACGATCCAACAGGCCGTTTCGTCTCTGGCAAAGGAACGCCGGCCGGCGGCGGCAACAGCGGCAGCATCGTCGTAAACAGTTATCGCCGGCTGCGCACGCAGTGATGCAGAAGACGTTGCTGCGGACAGCCCGGCGGACAGCTCATAGAGACAGGAGGGCGATTATGGTGATTTACCGAAGCCCGATGGAAAAAATACTCGACCAGAATGAAAACGATACCGTCATCACCAACCCCAGCGAACCCGGCAGAACGTTCTGGCGAAAGCTGAAATACCGTTTCGCCTTCTGGAAAAGCCAGTGGCAAAAAATGATGGGACGCGCCGAGTAGACCCCCCCCGGGCAACGCCGGTTTTCGGCTGGAGCCCTGCGCGGTGCGCAGGGTTCCAAAGACGATAGCCGGCACGTAACGATATCGCGTGTCCATTCAGGAAAGCGGTTCTCGCGCAGAGGCGCGGAGATATTTGGTGTTGCCCGTGTGCGGCGTTGCCGCCATCATCCCCGGTGATCTAAAATTCAAGTGCGCTAATTTGGGATAAACGACGGCTCCCGGGCCTCCGCCATGGTGATGGCCCCGTCGGGGCACCCCACCGCGCACTGGCCGCAACCCAGACAGTGCGCCGCATCCACCGTGGCCATGGCTGTGGCGGCGTCCATAGTCATGGCATCGAACCAGCAGCGATCCACACAGGCACCGCAGCCGGTACACGCACCGGCATCCACCACCGGCGCAAACCGGCTGGGATCGCACAAGGCAAGGCTCTGTGAGCGCAGCATCGAAAAACTCTGGCAGCAGCATCCGCAGCAGTTGCAGATAAAATGACCGGCATCGGCCTTGTTCATGGTCACATGCACCAGACCGGCCGACTCGGCCTGTTTGATGATATCCAGCGCCTGGTCCCGGGTCAGCTCCCGTCCGGATCCCCGCTCGATGGTATAGTCAGCCCCGCGCCCCACCTGGATGCAAACCTCCACGGGGGCATCGCATTTTTTCATGGACAAGCGACAGGTGCAGGGGGCCACTGCCAGGCGCGAGGCTGACATGATAATCTCCCGGATGCTGTCGGGGGCCAGCACCTGGGCCCGGGCCTCTCCGAGGGATTTGTTCACCGGCACCACCCGGGTGAAGGGCTTTGGAAGCATGGCGCTGAGCCCCTTGGCCAGGGTCGGCCACTCCTCTTCCATGTATTTTCGCCAGAATCCGTAGAATTCTTCCGTCGCCTCCGGCCAGACCAGTGTGGCGTCGTGAAACTGGATCAGGTGGGCCGGCGCCCGCCACAGGGTGGCCCCGTTTTTGACCTTTTTGAAAGCCAGCCCTTTTCTGAACATGTCCGCCAACTCGGCGGTCACATCAGCCTCAGGCCGCGACAGTTTTGCCGCCAGGTCAGCCGCGGCACCCGGCATGGCCACCAGCAGATCGGCCTGGGCGTCGGTGATCATGGATTTCAGAATTTCCGGAATCCAGCGCGAATCCGGATGCATCATGTTGGCGGCGAAGGTTTCATATGGGGTCATTCGCTTTTTCTCCTGTGTGCTTGATCGGCAATGTGGCGCCTGGGATCGATAATGGAACGGATAGTCTATCTCATAAAAAAGGGTTCTAGGGGTCGAGGGTTCAAGGGGTCAAGTGAAAAACCAAAACCCCGCAGGCCGTCGTTTATCTTCACCAGCGGGATTTTTCAATCACCTGGACCGAAATACCGGAAAAATCCAAACACTGCGCGCAACAGGCATTATGCAGTTCCCTTGAACCCTTGGACCCTCGAACCCTTGGACCCTGCCCTTTTGCTCCCTTGGCCCCTCGAATCCTCGAACCCTGCCGTTATATTACCCCTCTGTAAAAGGCGTATTTTCTTGCAAACGGCTCAAACAGGATCTCCAGTTGATCGGCATGGGCGCGGCTCAGCGGCTTAAACGGACGCGCGGTCTGGGCCAGCGCGGCCACCTCCGCCGCGCCGCCACAGCCGACGATGGCCACGGTGACCCCTCGGGACAGCGCGTAGCGGATCAGCAGATCCGCCGTCACGCCGGCCCGGGACTGCACATAGTGCCCCGCCCCGAGGATTTTCATGCCGATGACGGCAAGCCCTTTTTTCTGGGCCGCCGGCAGGGTGCCGTTCAGAAAACCACCCAGCACCCCTTCTACCGGATTGACCGGCATCATTACGGCATCCACCGGCCACTGCTCGACCGCCCGGGTGAGAATGCCCGGGTCATGGTGCCCGGTAACGCCGATATGGCGCACCAATCCCGAACCCTTCGCCTCGACAAATGCCGACAGGGCACCACCGGGACCTTCAATTGCGGCGAGATCGGTCTCGGTGCGCACATCGTGGATCTGCCACAGGTCCAGGCGGTCGGTGTGCAGGCGGGAAAGCGTCTCTTCCAGGTCTCTCATGGCGCCGTCCCGATCCCGGCTGGCTGACTTGCTGGCCTGAAACACCGCCCGGCGACGTTCGGGCTGCGCCTCCCAGACGCTTCCCAGGTAAATCTCACTGTCGGCATAGACCCGGGCCGAGTCGAAATAGGCGATACCCTCATCCAGGGCGGCCTGCACCATTTCTCCGGCCTTGTCCGCACGGCCGCTGGTGCGCAAAATGCCTTCCCCGCCCAGACCCACCCGGGTGACCCGGATGTCCGATTTTCCGAATGCAACAGTATCGATTCCGTTACTCATGAGCGTCCTCCTGACAATTGAAATATCGCCACACCGTCGAACCGCAGGGCATCCTAATTTACCCCGATTCGGCCAATGGTCTGCCGATCCCGGAACCGTAGGGGCAGGCCCCCGTGCCTGCCCCCCTATCTACCGCCGCTGTCCACCGGGGGGCAACCACAGGGGGTTGCCCCTACGGCGCATACGGGTCCGGGGTGTAAGGGAAGCCAGGGGCCATGTTTTTCCGCCTGGAGCCCTGCGCGCAGCGCAGAGTTTCTAAGGCAAAGACGCCGCGAAATCCCTTGTCCAGCCAGAAACGGTAGATTTTGGTTCCTGGCAAGGCCCGAGCACTTTTGAAACCGGAGGAATAGCCTGCTATTTTGAGGATTTCAAAAGATGCGAGAACGCCGCCAGGGGCCAAAAGATGCCGTTTATGGCTGGACAAGCCGCACGGCTTCGAACAGCTTCAGATTGGCCTTATGAAACGGATAGCGATCCAGCTCGGCTATCGTCACCCAGGCATGCGCGGCCGGCCCGCTGCGCCGCACCCGGCCGCCAAGCCAACGGCAGACAAAGACCTGCATGTGAATGCGAAAATGGGTGTAGGTGTGCCGCGCCTCGGTCAGGGTTTTGGGCCGGCCCACACGTATGCCGGTCTTCGTTGCAATGTGACGCACGCAGGCCTCGGCGGCGCTTTCCCCGCCACCGACCCGCCCGCCGGGAAACTCCCACAACCCACCGAGCAGCGCCTCACCGGGCCGCTGGACGATGAGGACCTTGCCGGCCTTGAACACCACCCCCACGGCAACGGCGATCTTTGGCGTGGGCTGTTTGGCCTGCCGTCTGGGGAAATCGGCGGTAGTGCCGTTTCTGAATGCGCCGCAGCGGCCGCTCACCGGGCACTGGCCGCAGAACGGCTTGCGCGGCTGACACACCAGTGCCCCCAGCTCCATGATGGCCTGATTGAAGGTGGCCGGATCCCACCGGTCGAGCAGTGCCGTGGCCCGCGCCTTGAACACCGGATGGGCGTCGCTGCGGTTCACCGGATGGTCGATCTCAAAAAGACGCGCCAGCACCCGTTTGACGTTGCCGTCCACTACGGCGTGCGGCTGGCCGTAGACAATGCTCACCACCGCCGAGGCGATGTAGTCGCCCACCCCGGGCAGGGCGCGCACATCGTCGATGCTTTCAGGAAAGCGCCCGCCGTGCACCGACATGATGCGCGCTGCGGCCTTGTGAAGATTTCGCGCGCGGGAATAGTATCCGAGGCCTTCCCACAATTTCAGCACCTGCTGCTGGTCCGCAGCGGCCAGCGCCGCCACGTTGGGAAACGTCGCCATGAATCTCAGGTAGTAGGGCACTACCGTGGCCACCTGGGTCTGCTGAAGCATTACTTCAGAAACCCAAATGGCATAGGGATCGGCGGTCTCGCGCCAGGGCAGATTGCGCCGGTTGCGCCGGTACCAGCGCATCAAGGCAGCGGTGACGGCGTTCACGGCCGGCTTATACCCGACCGGCCAGAATGCCGGATTCGGTGGGTCCCGTGAAGGCAAGCCGCTGGATGTCGATCACCCCGGCGGCGGTCAGCATGTCGACGAGTTCGGCCTGCGTGTACGAGCGGCCGCCGTCGGTGCCAACCAGCATGTTCAGGGAGAAAAGGGTCGGAAACAGCGGGCCGTCGCCGCTGTCCTCCAGGATGAACTCATGGATAAAAATGCGCCCTCCGCCGGTGAGGGTTCCCACGGCCTTGCGGATCATTTCCTGGCAGGTGGCCGGATCTTCGCCGTGCAGAATATGGCTCATCCAGACCGCATCGAAAGCGCCGTCCAGTTCCTCGGATGTATAGTCGCCGGGGATGAATCGGATCCGGTCTTCCAGTCCGAACTTTTTGACGGTCTTCTGGGCAAAGGGGCGCGTGGTGCCCAGATCGTAGATGGCCGCTGTCAGCTCCGGATGTTTCTTGCAAAAGTGAATGGCAAACGTCCCGGGACCGCCACCCAGATCAAGGAGTCGGCGGCACCCGCCCAGATCGATAATCTCCGCCACTTTTGGAGCGATGAGGGAGGCATTGTTGAACATCCCCATGAGAAACGCCTCCCGCCGGTCATCATCGCCGTCGATGGCCCGCTCGCGCACCGGGAGTCCCGATCGGACCGCTTCGGTCAGTCGGTTCCACGAGGGCATGAGGTAGTGGTGGTGCATGATCATGTAGCCCAGGTAGGCATCTGAGGAGCGCACCAGAAAACGCCGCGCTGTCTCGGTGTTGGTGAAACGCCCGCCGGCTTTTTCGAGCAGCCCCATGGCGGTCAGGGCGTTCATCAACCGCTCGACCCCGTCCGGATTGAGACCCGCCGACTCGGCGATGTCCACGACACCCGCGGCGGCGTCTCCGATGGTGGTAAACAGATCCAGCTTCACGGCCGCATGAAGCGTGCAGGTCTTCCAGTAACTGCCCGATATTTCCATGAGCTGTCCGGGATTGAGCGGCGGTGCGGTCATTTGTATTCTCCTTTCGAAACCTCGGTGGGCAAACACCTATGTGAAACTCTAATTCCGCTATTTTTATTTTCAGTGTCAATCCAAAAATATCACCCGTGACGCGCTCTGCGTCGTTGAGATAAACATCCAATCAGCAGAAAAACAGGTTGCCGGGATCACGGATTCCCATTTTCAACCCCGCGCCTTCGGCAAACCGTTCCTTGAGAATGGCGGCCGGCCGCGACATCTTTTCCCCAGCGTTAGTCGGGGCGCCCGCCGGCGTCAGCTCTCGATGACCTCGCGGATCTTGACCGCGATGTCATGGATGGAAAACGGCTTCTGAAGAAAATTAACCCCAGGATCCAGGACCCCGTGGTGAGCGATGACGTTTGCCGTGTAGCCTGAAATGTAGAGGCACTTGAGGCCGGGCGTCATTTCTTCAATCCGCCGGACCAGCTCCCGGCCGTCCATCTGCGGCATGACGACGTCGGTGATCAGCAGATCGATCCCGCCGCCATGGACCCTGGCCAATTCAATGGCCTGCTCCGGCGTACCCGCCGTGAGCACGGTATAGCCCAGCTGTTCGAGAATGGCCTGGCCCAGCTCCAGAATCGCAGCGTCGTCCTCGACCATCAGCACGGTTCCCGTGCCGCCGGAGGCCTCAAACGCCCTGCCCGCATCGGGCAGCTCTTTGGGCGCATCGACCACGGGCAGGTAGAGCCTGAAGGTGGTCCCCTCTCCCGGCTCGCTGTAGACATTGATGAACCCGTCGTTTTGTTTGGCGATCCCGTAGACCGTGGCCAATCCCAGTCCCGTGCCCTTGCCGAGGGCCTTGGTCGTGAAAAACGGGTCGAAAATTTTGGCCACCGTCTTTGAATCCATGCCGCAGCCGCTATCGCTGACAGCCAGCGCCACGTATCGGCCCGGAAGGAAACCGGGATGACCGCTGCAATAGGCCTCATCGAGCATCTCGTCGCGGGTCTCGATGGTGATTTTGCCCACGCCGGCAATGGCATCACGGGCATTGACCATCAGGTTGGCCAGGATCTGATCGATCTGGGAAGGATCGATCCTGACGCGACTGAGGTGCTCGCCTGGCGCCCACGACAGGTCGATGTCCTCACCAATGAGCCGGCGCAGCATGGCGAGCATTCCCGAAATCGTGTCATTGATGTCGAGTACCCTGGGGCTGATCGTCTGCTTACGGGCAAAGGCCAGCAGTTTGCGCACCAGATCGGCCGAGCGCAGGGCCGCGTCGTGAATGGTTCTGAGGCGGCCGTGAAGGGGATCGTCCGGATCGATTTTGAGCAGGGCCATTTCCGTGTGGCCGATGACCACCGACAGCATATTGTTGAAGTCGTGGGCGATGCCACCGGCCAGATGCCCTACGGCCTCCATTTTCTGTGCCTGAAGCAGCTGGGCGTTGAGTTTTTCTTTTTCAGCCTCGGCCCGCTTGCGCTCGGTGATGTCCTGAAGCGAAGCGACGACAAATTTTACGCTCCGGTCCGGATGGCGATGGCAGGAGATGGTCAGATGCGTGTCCAACACGCTGCCGTCCTTCCGGAAGAAGCGTTTGTCCATCTCGTAGCCCTCACTGCCGCCCGCCATCATCCGGTTGAAGCGCTCCAGGTCTTGGGCGAGATCGTCGGGATGGGTCATTTCGGCCCAGTTCTTTTGCAAGAGCTCCGGTTCCGCATAGCCGAGCATTTCACACAACCGGGCATTGGCCCGTAGCCATCCCTTTTCGGGGGAAGTAATGGCGATGCCTATGTTTCCCAGCTCAAACTGCAAGCGGAAGAGGGCTTCACTCTCGCTCAAGGCCGCCTGCGCCTGCCTGAGCGCGACGATGTGTCCGGCCAGCTGGCGTCGACGCAGATAACCCATGCCGACACCCATGAGAATTATGATCAGGCAGGTAACCATCACCGGCATCATCGAGCGCCGCAAAATCTCGTCCCGCCAGTCCTTGACATCCACATCCATGCCGAAAACGGCCAACAGCGCCCCGCTTTGAGAATCGCAAACGGGAATCAGCGCGCTGACCCACGTGCCCCAACGATCCGTGAACGGCGGACTGATGGCGGGGCTGCGCGTGGCGAATACCTGGTTGAGCGTCGGGGAGTCTTCGAAGTAAACCTGCCCCGGCGGCGAGTAATCCGCGGAGCCCTCGGCGGCGGTGCCCATAAAAAAGAACGGCGGCTGACCGTCTCGCCGGCCGAAGAAATACAGATAACGGTACTTGGAATTGGTGTTTCGAATGCGAATCAGCTGGTTGCGCAGGTAGTGATAGTCGGGTGAGGCCAGATCCGCGGCTGTGCCGCTGAGTGCAGCAATTTTGTTGACGTCAAACGCGGCGGTCAGCATGAGCGCCTGGGCAAGCATGGTATCGTGCATCACCGCCCGGGCCGCGCGCCTTTCAAGCCATGTGAAAAAGACTCCCGAAGCCAGAACAAGGGCGCCCAGGGTGATGACGACCCAGCGGTTGAACGGCTTGGCTGGACTGGCGTCGGGATCAAAACGATCGTTCACCGTTGCCGCCTTTCCTGATGTTTTCCAATCGCTCCAGCATGGCCGGCGGCAATGCCCCAAGTCATCGCCACCGGCGGTATTCTTTCCGACTCGCGCAGTATACAATATCGGGGCATCAAACGCAACATACTGAAAAAACGTCAAATTACAGAATTTACCGTTTTATCACCCGCCGCCACGAGGCGCTTCGATAACGGTTGCTCCCCGATTTTTGCATTCACTGACGGCTGCCCGACGCCTCCCCTCAGGCCGCCTCCTGTCTTGACAGCGTGCTCAAGGACTTGGATGATGAAGTGCCGGTCATGAAAACGCCCAGCTGAACGCAGCGGGGCATCAGCGGTACCCGGCATAATCAGTAACAACGGAGAGCGACATGACAACCACCGGCTACTGGGCCGACGACTACGTTAAAAAGACACGCCCGCTGATCGAGGCCATGAGCCGCATCCGGTCGGGCCAGCGGGTCTTCATCGGTTCCTATTGCGGCGAGCCGCAGCATCTGGTCAAGGGATTGGCCGACAGGGCGCCGCAGGTGAGCGACATCGAAATCATCCGTTTGATGTCCCTGGAGACGACGCCCCTGATGCAGCTTGCCGATCGTACCGGCGACCAGAACATCAGCATCCGCTCCATCTATCTGGGGTCGGCCAAAAGCGCCCCGCTGGCCGGCAACATGCGGTTTTACACCCCGGTGAACATGGCCGAGGTGCCCCGCCTCTTTGCCCGGCGGCGCATCCCCATCGACGTTGCCCTGATCCAGGTCTCGCCGCCGGACGACTTCGGCTGGATGAGCTTCGGTGTGTCGGTGGACGTCAACCAGGCGGCGGCCCTCGCCGCCGATCTGGTCATCGCTCAGATCAACGCCAATATGCCCATGGTGCTGGGCCAAAGTTTCATTCACGTCAACGATGTGGATGTGTTCGTGGAGCATGACGAAGCGCTGCTGACCATCTCTCCGGCGCCAAAAAGCGAGCAGGCACTGATGATCGGCCAGAACATCGCGCGGCTCGTCGACGACGGCGCCACGCTGCAGATCGGCCTGGACGCGGCCTCCCAGGCGACCAGTCTGGCTCTGGCCGAAAAAAACGACCTCGGCATCCACTCCATGTTCTTCACCGACGACATCATGCATCTCTACGCCCGGGGCGTGGTCACCAACCGCCGCAAGGGCTTCAACAACGGCAAACTGGTGGCCAGCTGCGCCGTGGGCACAAAGGCCCTGTACGAGTTTTTGCACCTCAATCCGGCCGTGGAGTTTCACCCTTCCGATTACGTCAATGACGTGGAGATCATCGCGCGCCACCACAAGATGGTCTCCATGAACGTGGCCCGGCGCATCGACCTGGCCGGCCAGGTCTCCTCGGACGCGGTAGCCTCAACCCTGTTTGCCGGGGTGTCAGGCATCCCGGATTTCGTGCGCGGCTCCAACCGCTCGGCCGGCGGGCGCTCGATCATCATGCTCACCGCCACGGCCGACGAAGGCCGCACCAGTTGCATCGTGCCGCTGCTCACCAACACCATCGTTACCATCCCCAGAGAAGATGTGCGCTGGGTGGTCACGGAGTTTGGCGCGGTCAACTTGTTCGGCAAAAGCACCCAGGAGCGCGCCATGGCCATGATCAGCATCGCCCACCCGGATTTTCGCGACGAACTGCTGGAACAGGCCAAGGAACTGGGAATGATCGGCCGCGGTCGCCGCCTGGGCGACACCGTGCGCGGCATTTATCCGGTGCGCCTTGAAGAAACGCTTGTCATGAACGGGCAGACCGTCACGGTGCGCCCCACCAAGCCGGTGGATGAGCGCCGCATCCAGGAGCACTTCTACCAGTTGGACAAAAAGGACGTCCTCTCGCGATTCTTTCATGAGAAAACCCGCTTTGCCCGCGGCGACGTTGAATCCATGAGCCAGATCGACTACGTGCGCAACCTGACCATCATCGCCGTGGTGGGCGAGTTCGGCTTCGACCGGGTGGTGGGCATCGGCGAGTACTACCTTGAGCCGACAAAGAACATGGCCGAAGTGGCCTTTTCGGTAAGCCGGGATTTCCAGGGCAAAGGCATGGGCCGCATCCTGATGCGCAAACTGGCCAAGGCCGCCCGGGAAAACGGCATTTTAGGGCTCTATGCCATCACCTCACCGGGCAATAAGGGCATGATCAGTCTGTTCAAAACACTGCCCTACAAGGTCCAATCGGTTCTGGAGGATGAACTGCTGCTGAGCTGCCGCTTCGACGACCCGGCCTGATGCTGACGGAATTGTATAAGCGGGCATGCGCAGTACGCAGGTGACATTGCCGCCGCGTCTTTGCGCCATGATTGGTTGATCACCACGAAGTTCACGAAGGACACGAAGATTCTATAACCACACAATTTTTATAATGATAACGCTTTCTTCGTGCACTTCGTGTTCTTCGTGGTTCTCATTCAATGCTGCGAGTCAGGGCCAAAAGATGCCGTTTCTGAATGGGCGCTCACGGCAACCAGAACAGACTGAGGGCCGGCACGTAGGTGATGAACATCAGAAAGATCAGCCGCAAAATGAGGAAGGGAACCGAGGCCCGGTAAAGCAGGGTCACCGGCTTTTGGAACTTCATGCTGGCGATGAACAGGTTGATTCCCACCGGCGGTGTGGAATAGCCGATCTCCAGATTCACCAGGAAGATGATGCACAGGTGGATGGGGTCGATGCCGTACTGCAGGGCCACCGGCACCATGATGGGCACCACGATGACGACGGCCGAAAAGATGTCCATCATGCATCCCACGACCAATAGAAACAGGTTGAGCCCGGCGAGAAACGTGTAGCGGTTGTCGGTGAGGGCGGTGAGGGTTTCCATGATTTTGTCAGGTACCTGGGCGTCCACCAGGTAGCCCGTGAGGGCCAGCGACATCGCCAGGATAATGATGATGGCTCCGGAAAGGATGGTGCTCTCCACGATGATCTTGGGAAGCTGGCGGGTAAAGGAGATCTCCTTGAGGATGAAGCACTCCACCACCAGCACGTAACCCACCACCAGGGCCGACACCTCGGCAATGGTCACAAATCCGCCGTATACCCCCACCAGGATGATGACGATGATGGGCCAGTCCCACTTTCCTTCCCAAAATGCCCGTTTCAATTCACCGGCCGGCTTATCGGCACGGGGCTGGGAAAGGCCGCCCGAGCGGGGCGCGCTGCCGGTGGCCCCGCTGCGCAGGAGATGCCACTGGCGCAGGCCGGCGTAGACGGAAAGTACGGCCACCAGCAAAATCCCCGGCACCAGCGCCGCCTTGAAGACCTGGCCGATATCCACCTGGGCCACGACGCCGTAAAGGATGATGGGCAGGCTCGGCGGGAAAAGCAGCCCCAGGCTGCCGCCCGCGGTGAGCAGCCCCAGGGTGAAGCGCTCGTCGTAGTGCTGCTGGCGAAGTATGGGGTAGAGCACGCTGCCCAGGGCCACGATGGTGACCCCGCTGGCGCCGGTAAGGGCCGTGAAAAACGCGCAGGCCCCCAAGGCGGCGATGGCCAGTCCGCCGGGAAGCCAGCCCGCCGCGGCGTTCATGAAATTCATGATCCGCCGGGGCGCGCCCGATTCGGTGAGCAGCATTCCCACGAAGGTAAACGGCGGCAGGGCCATGAGCACCGGCATCGATGCCAGCCGGTTCATCTCGATGATCACCACCTGCAGCGACTGGGGGTCCGTATCGGCCGCATACAGGCAGACCATGGCCAGACCGCCGATGACGCTGAATAGCGGCGCCTCCAGCAGGGCGAACAGCAGTACCGCGGCAATGGCGAGGCTGAGCGGACTCATTGTCGGTTATCCTCGCGCGACATCGTCCGGAGGATTGTCGAACGCGGCCCCCGGGCTATCGGTCTCCCGCCGCTCGGGCGGTGTGATCAGATTGATTAAAAACCGAAACCACGCCAGAAAAAAGAAAATGGGGAACACCACTGCCGTCCATCCACCGGCACCAAAAATGGCCACCTCGTTTTTGACAAAGGAAAACGAGGCCACGGCCAGAAACCCCATGACGGCCATGCCAAAGAGGGCGCTGGCCCGTTCGGCCAGACGTCGGACGCCGGGAGAAGCGAACCGGAGCATCAGCTCGAGACGGATGTGGCGGTTGCCCCGGAGACCCAAAGTGGTCCCTATGAGGGCCAGCCAGAGCACCAGTGACGGCGCGTACTCGAGCAGCGTCTGGAAGGAGCGGTGAAAGATGTTTCGAGAAAGGACGTTGATTCCGATGGACGCCACCAGCGCGGTGAAGAGCATGATGACCACGGCGCGCTCCACCACCGACAGCGCATGGTCTATTTTTCGCAGGAGAACCACGTCAGCAAGACTCCTTTTCCCGTTGGGACCGGCATCCCGGCACGAACACGATCGGGCAGCGGCTCACGGGGAGGTCGCCTTGGCATGAGTCGATCTGTAGGTGCCCAGGATCCCCTGGACACGGTCGAATAGGCCTTGGGAGTAAAGCTCGGGAATGTTTTGCTGGTAGGTTTTTTGCGCATTGACCTTGAACAGGGTGATCTGCTCGGCACTGGGCGGTACCGGCTGAACGCCCGAGGTGGCAAGCTCGCCCAAGGCCGTTGCGTTCTCTTTCCGGGTGATCTCCACCAGGCGGCGGGCGTACTGCTTCACGGTGGACCGCAAAATCTGCTGCTGATCGGCCCCGAGGCGCATAAACTCCTGCCGGTTCATGAGCACTGCCCCGGTGGAGTTCACCATGGGATAGTCCAGCATGTACTTGACCCGGGTGTGCCACTGGAAGGCGATGGCCGCCAGGGGGGGAGAGTAGAAACTGTCGATCATCCCCGTCTCCAGGCCGGTGTTCACGTCGGCCAGGTGCAGCGGATAAGTGGTGATGCCGAAGGTTTTCAAAAAGGCCTCGGCCACCGGATCCCCCTTCCAGGTCCACATCTTCACCGAGCGCAGGGCACTCGGCTGATCGAGAGGCTGACTGGAGAAAAAGTAAACGAAACCGGCCTCGGCAAATCCCAGCAGGACAAAACCCTTTTTTTCAAAATCTGCGCTGAACTCATCGAAAAGGGCATCCTTGACGGTGTCGACTTCCTGGTAGCTGTTGAACAGCAGCGGCGCCTCCAGGATGCGCACCTCCGGCAGCACCACCCCCAGCCCCACGCCGGAAAACCCGGCGGCGTGAATCCGGTTGGCCCGCATTTTCCGGAGCACATCGAGCTCATCGCCGCTGACCCCGCCGGCGTAAATCTTGAAATCGACCTGGCCGTCGGTCTGCTTCTTCACATCCCGGGCCATCTCCCGCATCGTTTCGGTCCAGGTACTGCCATCGGGGGTCACCAGCGCGACTTTGATGATGGTGGCGCCGGCCCACGCCCCCGCGACCGGGAATAGACAAGTCAAAAATACCAGCAGGCAAAACACGCTTCTCATGAGGGATCCTCTTCGGTGAACAGGTCATCCATGGCGCGCAGGTAGATGCGCGCCCGAACGGCGGCAATGGCATTGTATAAACGGTATCGGTCGGTCTGCGGCGCCCGGGTCACCTGATCCATGATGGCGGCAAACCCCTTGCGGTCCTGCTTGGGCTGGAGGACATAGCGGGCGTAATACACCGCCCCCAGCCAGAAATCATCACCGGCGATGCCAACCAGCGCGGTGTAATGGCCGGCCGCCACCGCCGGATCGCCGCCCATCATGGGCGGCCGGGAGCCGTAGTAGGCGAGTAAAAACAGGTGGGCCCCGCCGTTCTGATAGCCCGGGTCCAGGGCTGCCACAGTGATCATGGCGGTTTCCACCAGGTGGGCTTTGGCCAGCAGGGCGACCGATGAACGCTCCAGGTTGATGCGGGCGCCAAGGTTGAAGGCCCACCAGAAGAGCGCCGGGACATCGCGCCTGGAGAGTTTTTGGAAAAAGGCCGCCTGGCCGTCCTGGGTTTTCAGCAGTTCCGGCGCTCCCGGGTATCGCCCGGTCAGAACCGCCAGTGCGTAGCGCTCACCCTTTTCATAGCACCCCAGGGCCCGCGCCCGTATCCGCTCCGGGTCCTGGCCGGCATCGGCCGGAATCTGAAACGCGGCAACGTCGAGGCCGAAATAATCTATTTCCAGGGACGGCTCCAGAAAAGCGAAGGCGTAACTGGCATAGAGCCGGGCCAGCATGACGTTCAGATCGGCATTGGCCGGATCACTGGCCAGCAGCGCTTCCACCAGCTTGATATTGGCCGGAAACGCCCGTGCCAGCATCTCCAGGTCGTCGTCATTTTCAAAGGCCGTCATGCCGGTGTCGAGGATGCCGGCCATCTCCCGCACAGCCATCTGGCGCGTGCTGCAGCCTGCGGCCAGCGGCATCAGCATGGCAATCAGAAGAATCACTCGAACCACAAGGTGCATTGCCAGTGTCCATTTCGATACGGGATAATGAAACGACCGCCTGAAAAACCGGCGGTTGTCGGATGGCGGCAAAGATTGCGTCTCATCCCCACGCGATGGGCAGGGTTTGAAAAAACAATCACGGCGCATGCTGATTTTGGTTCAGTGCGCCGCAAATGTCAATTCCGGCGCAGCCGTATACTGCAAAAAGTGCGGTGTTCCCGATAAGAATGTGATCGGCACAGCGTCACGGAAGGCACGGAGATTTTTTAATTCATATCTCGCGCAGAGGCGCAGAGACGCAGGGAAAGGCACTCGCGCAATTCCATTTTACGCAGTCCTCCACGCCTCTGCGCGAGAACATCTTTTTGGGTTAAAAAAAATCCGTGTGCTCCGTGAAGGCCGCAGTGATGTGATTTTTCCCTATTCCAATGGCTCCCGGCTGTAGCTTGGAGATTCCTGGAAAAGCGGTTTGGGTAAAGACCACCTGGCGCTTTCTGCTTGAGCGTATAAAAAATTACCTGTTCGTGTCCGGCCTGCGGTGTTGGACGGGCCAGAAATGACAGCGTTGAAATTTCCGGCACCCCTAACTGACAATTCGGTACGGCATCATCGCCCGGCCGCCGGCACAAAAAAACACCGACCATGGCAACGCCTTGCAATCTAATGATAATTTTAAAAATCGAACCGCCGCTGCGCACGGCACCCCGCTTGCACTGACAGAATCTCTTTTCAGAAGGGCCAAAACCTTTTATAGCTGTTCGGCGACGATATGCCGACGCAGTCAACCATCGGTGCCGATGGCCGGCACCGGAGACAACCATGTGACCGGGGGTGTCACGCAGAAAGGAGCTTTCAGATGAGAGGGATTGTGCGGATGTGCGGTGTTCGGTGGGCAGTGGCGGTGGCGCTGTGGGGGGCCGTTGCGATGATGGCGATGGGCGGCGTTCAAACGGCCGCCGCGGCCGCGGCCGGGCTGAAAGTGGCGGCGGTATTCGAGACGCCCATCGAAGAGCCCTGGGTCAACCAGATTCACGTGGCGCTGCTCAAGGCCAAAAAGGAACTGGGCATCGAGTACGTGTGGAGCGAGAGCGTCAAGAGCGCCGATTTCGCCCGCGTCATGAGAGAGTATGCCGAAAAGGGCTACCAGCTCGTGATGGGTGATGCCTTCGGCGCCGAGCGGATCGCCCGCCGGGTGGCCCGCGACTATCCCAAAGTGGCCTTCGTGTTCGGCTCAGGCATCGGGCCGGCCGAGCCCAACTTCGGTGTCTTTGACAACTGGATTCACGAACCGGCCTATCTTTCCGGCATGATTGCCGGCAAAATGACCAAGACCAACGTGATCGGCGTAGTGGCCGCCATGCCCATCCCGGAAGTCAACCGCCTGTCCAACGCCTTTTATGCCGGCGCCAAGGAAGTGAATAAAAACGTCACCTGCAAATTCTCCTTCATCGGCTCCTTTTTCGATCCGCCCAAGGCCAAGGAAGCGGCCCTGGCCCAGATCGAGGCCGGCGTGGACGTGATCTTCGCAGAGCGCTTCGGTGTCGTCGAAGCGGCAGCGGAAAAAGGCGTTCTGGCCATCAGCAACATGAGCGACCAGTCGAGCCTGGGCCCGGATACGGTCATCACCGGCCCGGTCTGGGACATGTGGCCCACGGTGAAGCACGTGGTCAACCTGGTCTCGGCCGGCGTTTACACCGCGCAGGATTTCGGCGGGTTCTCGTTCATGGGCAAGGGCGGCGCCTACCTGGCGCCCTATCACAAATGGGACGCCAAACTGCCCGCCGCTGTGAAAGATATGGTGACGCAGCGTACCAAGGAAATTCTGGACGGCACCTTCCGGGTCGACATCGATGAGTCCATCCCCAAATCCAACTGATACCGGCAGCAGCGGGGGGCTCACCGAGCCCCCCGATCACTGCACGCCGCCACCCGTCGGCAGCGCGCTGCTGGAAATGCGCGGCATTTCCAAGCGCTTTGGCGACGTGTTGGCCAACGATGCGGTGGATCTGACCCTCAACGCCGGAGACATCCTGGGCCTTCTGGGTGAAAACGGGGCGGGAAAAACCACCCTCATGAACATCCTCTTTGGCGCTTACGATGCGGACGCCGGGAGCATCCGCATCGACGGCCGCGCGGCGACCATCAGAAACAGCGCCGACGCGCTGGCCTGCGGGGTGGGCATGGTTCACCAGCATTACCACCTCGTGGGGCGGCACAACGTGATTGAAAACCTCATGGTAGGGCAATCGGCGCCCCGCTGGTGGCTGGACCGCACCGGCGTGCGCCGCCGTATGGTCGAGATCCGGGACCGCTACGGGTTGTGGCTGGATCCGTCCGCCATGGCCGGAGAGCTCACCGTGGGCGAGCAGCAGCGGCTGGAGATCATCAAGGCCCTAATTCGGGGCGCGCGCATTCTCATCCTCGACGAACCCACGGCGGCGCTGACCCCTCAGGAAACCGAGGGGCTGTTCAAGGCCTTAAGGGCCATGGCCGGCAATCGCATGGGGGTGATCTTCATCAGCCACAAGCTCAATGAGATCTGCGCGCTCACATCCCATATCGTGATCCTGCGCCAGGGCCGGGTCACCACGACCCTGGTCAACGATGCCTGCACCAACAAACAGCAATTGGCCGCGCTCATGTGCGGCCGGGAGATCACGCCCCCGGAAAAGCCGGCCGTCACCACCGGTGCGCCGCTGCTGGTACTGAAAGGCGTCACCACGGCGGGGGCCCGCCGACGGCGTTTGAAAGATGTCTCCATCACGGTACATGCCGGAGAAATTCTCGGCATCGCCGGCGTTTCCGGAAACGGCCAGAAAGCCCTGGCCGATGTCATCGCCGGGGTGACGGTCCCTGCCGAGGGAACGCTCACCGTCGGCGGGGCCCCGGTTCTGCGGGCCTCTCCCCGCGACATGCAGGCCCGCCGCGTGGGGCGCATCCCCGAAGACCGCATGGGCACCGGTCTCATCACCACTTTGCCCCTGTCCAGCAGCATGGTGCTCTCGCGGATCCGAGAGCGTGCCTTCAGCCGCCTCGGCATCCTCAAACCCGCTGCCATCCGCCGGTTCGCGACCCGCCAGATCCGCGACTTCGGCATCACGGCCGCCGGCGCCGCGGTCAGGACCGGAACGCTTTCCGGGGGAAATCTGCAAAAAGCGCTGCTGGCCCGGGAGCTGGCGTGGGACCCGCTGGTGCTGCTGGCGGCCCAGCCCACCCGGGGACTCGACGTGTCGGCCGCGCAATTCGTCCACCGCCAGTTTCTCGATTTGCGCTCACGGGGCCGGGCCGTGGTGCTCATCAGCGAAGACCTGGAGGAACTGTTTCTTCTCTCGGACCGCATCGCCGTCATGTACGAAGGCCGCATTATGGATACGCTGCCCATCGCCGAGGCCACCGTGGGCGCCGTCGGCCTGCTCATGGCCGGCGTCCGGGAGGCGGCATGATCCGGCTGCGCCTGGAACAGCGCGATCACCCGCCGCTGTGGCTGAATCTGGCCCTGCCCGTGGTAGCGGTCCTGGCCGCTCTGGCCGCGTGCAGCGGCCTCATCCTCATGGCCGGGGCCAATGTCTTCACCGCCTACGCCCACCTGTTTACCAGCGCGCTGTCCACCCGGTTCAACCTGGTGGAGACCGCGGTAAAGGCCACCCCCATGATCTTTACCGGACTTGCCGTGACGGTGGCCTTCCGCGCCAAGTTCTGGAACATCGGCGCCGAAGGGCAGCTATTGATGGGCGCCATGGCGGCGGCCTTCATCGGCGCCAGCGAGTCTTTGCCCGCGTGGTCCCTGGTGCCGGGGATGATCCTGGCCGGAGCCGCGGCCGGGGCGCTGTGGGCCGTCATACCGGCGATTCTCAAATCCCGGTTCAAAGTGGACGACGTGGTGACGACCCTGCTTTTGAACTTCATCATCTTCTACGCCATGATGGCCCTTTTGGACGGCCCGTGGAAAGACCCCTTGAGCGGCTATCCGGACTCACCCGACATCCGCATGGACGCCGAATTTCCCATCCTGCTGAGCGCCACCCGGCTGCACCTAGGGGTATTGCTGGCAGTGGCGGCCGCGGTGGGCACCTGGTTTCTCCTGGAACGCACCACCCTCGGGTTCGCTATCACCGCGATCGGTGAAAACGCCACTGCCGCCGGCTACGCGGGAATCCGCGTCAGCCGCGTTTTCATCGGCTGCGCGGCCGTGTCGGGCGCTCTGGCCGGACTGGCCGGGGTGGGAGAGGTGGGGGGGATTCACTTCCAGGTGATGGCGGGGCTCTCGCCCGGCTACGGCTACACCGGTATCGTCATCGCCATGCTGGCCCGCCTGAATCCCCTGGGAGTCATTCCGGCAGCCTTTTTTTTCGCCGTCATCACCACCGGCGCCGAGGCCATGAGCCGGGCCACCGGGGTTCCGGTTTATCTGGCCGACGTCATCCAGGGCGCGTCTCTGGTGACCATGCTCGTGGCCTTGATGTTCACCCGCTACCGCATCCGCATCAGGCATTTTGGCCATGCATGAACTGCTTTCACAGGTCTTCCAGATCGGTTTTTTCGCGGCCATGATCCGCATCGCCACGCCGCTGGTCTTCGCCACGATCGGAGAGCTCTTTGCCGAGCGCGCCGGCATCCTGAACCTGGGCATCGAAGGCATCATGATGCTGGCCGCCATGACCGGATTCACCACGGCCTACTTCACCGGCAGCCTCTGGCTGGGCATTGCCGCCGCCATGGCCACGGGAATGATCGCCGGGCTTCTGATGGGGGTTCTCACCGTCAGTCTGGGCCTGAGCCAGCACGTTTCGGGCATCGGCGTCACCATGCTCTGCTCCGGGCTCTCCTTCTTTTTCTACCGGCTCATCTTCGGCCAGCCCTCGTCCATACCCAAAATCGTCGCCTTCGAAACCGTGCCCGTGCCCGCGCTCTCGGCCATACCCGTTATCGGGCAGGTCTTTTTCAACCAGTTCGTCCTGGTCTATCTGGCCATGGCCCTGGTGCCGGTGGCCGCCTGGGTGCTGCTGCACACCCCGTGGGGACTGAACCTGCGCACCGTGGGCGAAAACCCCAACGCCGCCTACGCCGCCGGGGTGAACGTTGCAGCCGTGCGCTACCAGGCCCTGGTGCTCTCGGGCGCCCTCATGGGCGTGGCCGGCGCGTTTCTCTCCATGGCACAGTACAACGCCTACACCTTCGGCGTTATCTCCGGCCGGGGCTGGGTGTGCATCGCCCTGGTGGTCTTCGGACAATGGAGCCCGTGGAAGAGCGCCGCCGGAGCGATTCTTTTCGCTTTCATCGACGCCCTTCAACTCCGTCTTCAGGCCACCAGCGGCATCGATCTGCCCTACCAGGTCTTTCTCATGATGCCCTTTGTCCTCACCATCGTGGGCATGGCCCTGGTCTCCAGAAGCGCACAGGCGCCGGCGGCGCTGCTGACCCCGTTTCGAAAGGAGGAACGCTGATGGTCGATCTCATCATCCGCCATGCAACCCTGCCCGACGGGCGCACCGACATGGATATCGCGGTTTCGGGAGAAAAGATCGCCGCGTTGGCGCCGGCCATTGCCGGTGCGGCCGCCCGCGAGATCGACGCCGGCGGATGCCTGGTCACGGCGCCCTTTGTGGACAGCCACTTTCACATGGACGCGGCCTTAAGCTATGGGCTGCCGCGTGTCAATCGATCGGGCACACTCCTCGAGGGCATCGCCCTGTGGGGGGAGCTCAAACCGACACTCAGCGTGGAGGCCATTACCAAGCGCGCCACCGAGTTGTGCCACTGGGCCATCGCCCGTGGCACGCTGGCCATCCGCACCCACGTGGACATCTGTGACGACCGCCTTTTGGCCGTCCAGGCGCTGCTGGAGGTTCGGAAAACGTTTCGCCCCTATCTGGACATCCAACTGGTGGCTTTTCCCCAGGACGGGTACCTGCGCGCGCCGTCGGCGCCGGAAAATCTTATAAGGGCGCTGGATATGGGCGTTGATGTGGTGGGCGGCATCCCGCATTTCGAGCGCACCATGGATCAGGGCGCCGAGAGCGTGCGCCGGCTGTGCGAGGTGGCAGCCGAAAAAGGGCTACCGGTCGACATGCACTGCGACGAAAGCGACGATCCCCTGTCGCGCCACATCGAGACCCTCGCCTATCACACCCGGCGCCTGGGGCTGGCCGGCCGGGTCACCGGCTCGCATCTCACCAGCATGCACAGCATGGACAACTACTACGTGGCCAAACTCATTCCCCTCATGGCCGAGGCCGGGGTCGCCGCCGTGGCCAATCCGCTCATCAACATCACCCTCCAGGGCCGCCACGACACCTATCCCAAGCGGCGGGGCATGACTCGGGTGAAGGAACTGATGGCCGCCGGCATCACGGTGGCCTTCGGGCACGACTGCGTGATGGACCCCTGGTACAGCTTCGGCTCCCACGACATGCTGGAGGTGGCCCACATGGGCCTTCACGTGGCCCAGATGACCGGCACCGACGAGATCCGGCAGATATTCGATGCGGTGACGGTCAATGGCGCCCGCGTGCTGGGGCTCGAGGGCTACGGCATCTCGGAGGGCTGCCACGCGGACATGGTCATCCTGCAGGCCGGCGACGTGCACGAGGCCATCCGGCTCCGGCCGGCGCGGCTGGCGGTCATCCGCCGGGGCCGCGTCATCGCCGAAACCCCGCCGGTGGTCAGCCGCCTGTCGCTGGAGAGCGGACCGGTGGCGGTGGATTTCAGGCGCCCTGTGCCAGCGCGGGCAGGACACGGACACACGGACGAACACGGACGAACACGGACGCGCACGGACAACAGCTGATCATCAGATGACCGGCCGTTCGAATTTAGTCCGTGCCAGTCCGTGCCAGTCCGTGTCAGTCCGTGCCAGTCCGTGTCAGTCCGTGTCAGTCCGTGCCAGTCCGTGCCAGTCCGTGTCAGTCCGTGCCAGTCCGTGTCAGTCCGTGCCAGTCCGTGTGTCCGTGCCAGTCCGTGTTCGTCCGTGTGTCCGTGTTTACCCACGCAGCTGATATTGCCCCCATGACACATAGAGGCGCCTCGTATTCGCCCGCACCGTTTCACCCCCGCGACCACCGAGCAATCTCCCGAATGTCGGCCGGCGTCGTCCGGCAGCAACCACCGATGATCTGCGCGCCGAGCCGATGCCACCTTTGCGCCATCTGAGCAAAAACAGTCGCTGACGGATCGCCCTTCCAGGTGCGGATCGCCACATCATAGGTCTCGCCGGAGTTGGGATAGACGATGATCGGTTTTTCCGTCTGCTTCTGAATTTCGCCGATCAGATCCGGGATAAACTGCGGCGCAGTGCAGTTCACCCCCACGGCGGCCACCTGGGGATGCCCGTCGAGAATCGCGGCGCAGTCGGCCAATCGCTCACCGTGGTGGGTGCGGGCCCCGTCTTTCGCGCTGAAACTGAACCAGGCAAAGTTTTCGGGAAACTCCCCCAGGAGCCGGACCAGCGCCCGGGCCTCCACAAGGCAGGGGATCGTCTCGCAGGCGAGGATGTCTGCCCCGGCAGCCACCACTGCCGCCATGCGGGGCCGGTGGAAATCCATGAGCTGCGTTTCACTCAGCCCGTAATCTCCCCGGTATTCGGACCCATCAGCGAGGTAGGCGCCATAGGGACCGATCGAGGCCGCGACAAAAGGCCGCGGCCGGCCTCGCCGGTTTACTTGCGCCGCCCAGAACGCGTCACGGGCGTCGCTGGCC
Source organism: Pseudomonadota bacterium (assembly GCA_043825735.1). Taxonomy (GTDB): domain Bacteria; phylum Desulfobacterota; class Desulfobacteria; order Desulfobacterales; family JBDRRP01; genus JBDRRP01. Next base: position 50,447 of record JBDRRP010000045.1, read on the forward strand.
AGCTTCACCGCCGCCCCCATCGCGGCCAGGGCCGCCGCCGCGTCCAGGCCCCGCCGCATCAACCCGTCCACCGAGGCTTGATAGGTGGCGGTAATCACCCCGTCTGCACCGGCGGCAAAATAGTCGGTATGCACCGCGGCGATGCGCGCCGGATCCTCCAGCAGCACCTTGGCCGACCACAGCGGGTCGTTCAGATCACACCCCCGGCGCTCCAGTTCGGTGGCCAGGGCCCCGTCCAGAATCACCAGGGGATAGTCGTTTAAGATATCGGCAATCGGATTCATGATGGCTTTCGCAAGGGTTGGATTTAAAGGTGAAAATATCATAAAAGAAAAACAGGCGCTCTGTCGAGGAAGACATGCGGTGGTGGCGAAAGCCGCATTGAATACCGGCTTTCTTCGTATCCTCTGTGATCTCTGTGGTGAAATATCCGTGCGCTTATGACTAATACCATTCCTCCGCTGCCGGTCATGGATGCGGTCGGCGACGTGCGCCGGGCGCTCGCCGAGCGCGGCCGCGCCGTGCTCCAGGCCCCGCCGGGCGCCGGGAAAACCACGGGCATCCCTCCGGCCCTGCTGGACGAGCCCTGGCTGGCCGGGCGGCGGATCATCGTACTGGCCCCCCGGCGCCTGGCCGCACGGGCCGCCGCCGCACGCATGGCCCACATGATGGGAGAATCCGTGGGTGCCACCGTGGGCTACCGCGTGCGCATGGACACGAAGGTCAGCGCCGCCACTCGCATCGAAGTGGTCACCGAGGGCGTTCTCACCCGGCGGCTCCAGCACGATCCGGCTCTGGAAGGCGTGGGCCTGGTGGTCTTCGACGAGTTCCACGAGCGCAGCCTCGACGCGGACCTGGGCCTTGCCTTGTGCCTGGACATCCAGGGGGTGCTCAACGCCGATTTGCGCCTGCTGGTCATGTCGGCCACGCTGGAAACCGCGCCGGTGGCCGCGCTCCTTGGCGAAGCACCGGTGATCTCCTGCCCGGGAAAGGCCTATCCCGTGGAAACCCGCTTCGTGGGCCGGCACACCCCGGATCCGGCCATGGCCGGAATCACCGAGGTCATCCTAACCGCCGCTCGGGAAGAAGACGGCAGCCTCCTGGTGTTTCTCCCCGGCGCCGGCGAGATCCGCCGGGTGGCAGCGCTGCTTGACGTGGCCCGCCTGGGCAGCGAATGGATCATTGCCCCGCTCTACGGCAACCTTACCAGAACCCAGCAGGATCTGGCCATCTCACCCGCACCCCCGGACCGCCGTAAGATCGTACTGGCCACGTCCATCGCCGAAACCAGCCTCACCATCGAGGGCATCCGTGTGGTGGTGGACAGCGGGCTGCAGCGCACTGCCCGGTTCGATCCGGGCACCGGACTCACCCGGCTGGTCACCATTCCGGTGTCCAGAGCCGCAGCGGATCAGCGCCGGGGCCGGGCCGGCCGGACCGCCCCCGGAATTTGCCTGCGCCTGTGGTCCGAGAGCATGCACCACGCGCTGCCCAGCGCCCACCGGCCCGAAATCCTGGAGGCCGATCTCGCCGGCCTGGCCCTGGAGCTGGCCCTTTGGGGGGTGGCCGACCCGACGCGGCTCAAGTGGTTGGATCCGCCCCCGCAGCCGGCCACTGCCGCGGCCACCGAACTGCTCCGGTCCCTGGGCGCACTGGATGACAGCGGCGCGATTACCGCTCACGGCCGAAAGATGGCGGCCCTGCCCGCCCACCCGCGGCTGGCCCACATGATGGTGGCCGCAGACGCGGAGGGCGCTGCGGCCGCCGCCTGCCACCTGGCCGCCCTTCTTGGTGAGCGGGACGTAGTGCGCTGGGATCGCGGTCAGGCAGATGTGGATATGGCTGTCCGCTTGAGCCTGGTGACGGCTGCCGAAATCAGGGGATTTTCGGGCGGCACCGTCGATCCGTCTGCACTGAAGCGGGTCCGGCAGGTGGCCGCTCAGTTTCGCCATCACCTGAAAAGCCGGGAAGACAGGAAACCGGCCGCCGCCATCGGCCGGCTGCTGGCATGGGCCTATCCGGACCGCATCGCCCAGGCCCGCCCGGGCCAGCGGGGACGATATCTGCTCTCCAGCGGCCGGGGCGCGTTTTTGTACCCCGACGACCCCATGGCCGCCGAACCGTACCTGGTGGCGGTGGAACTGGACGGGGACCGTAATGAGACGCGCATCTTCCGGGCGGCCGCCTACCCCAAGGAAACATTGCAGGCGCAATTTGCCAGCGCGATCCGCTGGAAGACCACCGTCGCCTGGGACGCCGACCGGCAGGCGGTGTCCGCCCGAAGGCAGGCCTTTCTGGGCGCCCTGTCGCTCCAGAGTGAATCCTTGGCCGATCCCGACCCGGCGCTCGTGTCGGCCGCGCTGATGGAAGGCATCCGCCGCGCCGGCATCGACTGCCTGCCATGGACCAAACGGCTGCGGGCCTGGCAGCGCCGGGTGATGTTTATGCATCGCAGCGCTCCGGAAGACTGGCCGGACCTTTCCGACGATCATCTCACGGCATCCCTGGAATCCTGGCTGGGTCCGGTTGCCGCCGGCATGGTCCGGCTCAAGGAGCTGGCCCGGGTGGACCTGACCGGGGCATTGACATCCCTGGTGCCCCGTCACCTGCAGCGGCGCCTGGACGATCTTGTCCCCACCCACTTTGTGGTTCCCAGCGGCTCACGCATCCCGATCGACTACGCGGGAGAAGCGCCGGTGCTGGCCGTGCGCCTCCAGGAGATGTTCGGCCTCACCGACACCCCCACCGTGGCCGGCGGCCGGGTGCCGATCGTGATTCATCTTCTCTCCCCCGCGAGCCGGCCGGTTCAGATCACCCGGGACCTGGCCAGTTTCTGGCGCACCGGCTACCCGGAAGTGAAAAAGGACCTGAAAGGCCGCTACCCCAAGCATCATTGGCCGGACGACCCCCTGACGGCCATGCCGACGGCCCGGGTCAAGCCTCGGGGGTAGAAAACCGAATTGCGCCTTAACGGCTTAAAAGCGGCAGGGATTCAGGGATTGCGAATTGGCGGCCTTCGGCCGGAGGGCATATCCCCCGGTTTTCTCTGCGTCTCGGCGTCTCAGCGCGAGAATGGCTTTTTTGCTGGCGGATAAGTTGTGCGGATGAAAGGGTGGCCTCATCCTGGAAGATGCCGTTGATGGATGGGCACTATTTAGCGTTCAACGGGCGCACAGCCACGATCCACGGCTCCAGCCGGCTGCCGTAGGCCAATGTCACCTCGTAACGCGACGCGTCCGGATTTTCCCGCCGAGAAGTGTTTCCGCCCGCAATGGTCTCGAATGTCTTGCGAAAATCCAGCGGCACGAAAATATTTCCCACACTGAGCCTTGAGATATGCCCGAGCAAGGTCTTTCTGGCTTTGTCATAGGAGTAATCGGGTTCCACCAGGCCCCTGACAATAACGAACCGCGTCCGGTCTTCATATTTCTCGCGCAGAATCTGCGGGTTCAGCCCGGCATCGATCGCAAACAGCCGTGACTCACTCTCCCGTTCTTTCTTCAACCGATTTTCAGCTCTTTCGAACTGGTCGGCGACGGCCTTGTCACCATCTTTCTGTTTCAATAGATCCGCGACGCTTTCAAATGACTTTTCCGCTCTTTCAACAGCTTCACGGTATGAGGCGCCGTCGTATTCGAGCACGATGAACACTTCCTTTGAAATGGGTCGTTTGCGGGATGCCGCGCGCGTCTTCGCATCGATAGCGAATCCCAATGCCGTCAATTTTTCGGAATCGAGCCATAAGGGTGACGTCCATCCGGAATATCTGTTGTAATCTTCCTCCATGCCCAGGACCCGCCAATTAAGACGCAGTGACAGGCCGCTGTTTTCTTTTTTAAGCCGGTATGGCAGCGGCAACTCCCTTTCGGTGAGCGTGATCTGCGATTCGGGCTCACCCGATCGATTCGAAGCCACCCCGGTGAGGACGATGATGTTGGTCGCTGCGAGGATGATAACCCCCAGCAAAAACAGCCCGCGGGAAGATGAGAGCCATGTCATGCGCACACCTCCTTTACTTTCCCGGTCAATGAGCTGCGGAGCCGTTTGAATACCAGCAATATCAATATCGCCGTGAGGCCGACGATCAGAAAGAAAAGATATTTTGGCATCCAGTCCCACCACCAGTCGTAAAATTTCGTATACAGAAAAATCGTGAAAAAGACGTTGCCGGTATTGACCACCTCCGGCCAGCCCTTCCGTATGCCAAGCCAGATGGCCCCGGCACTGAAAACAAAGCCCGCGCTCTGATAGACATTCTCCACAGACGCGTTGCTCCAGTGAAGATAACTGCCCATGCCCCAGTTGGATAAAATCAGTACCGGTATAAAAAACAACAGCATCGCAAAAACGCGATAAATGACGGCGAACCCGGAAAACCTGTGGTGAGGGATCACCGGTACGAAAAACAATATCAGTGCCGCCGGAAAGAAATTTTCAGGCCGCTCCCCGAAACTGATCCAGTAGCACCCGCTCCATGTCCCGGTCTTGGCCGACAGAAAGCAGGCAAAACTGATAATGCCCGCGGCCAGGAGCAGGCGTGCATCAATGCCGTAGGCAAGGATGAATGCAAAAACGGCCCACACCAGAAACGCGTTCGGGGACGGGGTGATGTTAAAGATCTGGCCCAGCATCGAGAGGTTCAGCACAAAGCAGGCAATGCTCACCATGCCCATCAGTTTGGAGAAATAACCTGTTTTTTCGCGGCGGGAGACGACCATGGTACCGGCAAGCGCGATAACAGGGGCGGCGATGAGAATGAAGACCTGAACGGTCGTCGAGAACCTTCCCCAAAATTGATAGAAGAGAAAAAACACGCTCGCCGCCAGTGCGACCGCGCCCAGAAAGGAAGCGATTTTCATCCCCAGGCTGAGTTGTTTTTCACCCTTGCTTGAATCGACATCAAAGGCTGACGACAGATGCGCAATCAAATCCTTATGGTAGTCAAAGATGGCAGAATGCTGGTTTTCACTGAGGGATACGATGTTTTCCTGTGCGATGATCTCCAACTCGGCACGGAAACTTCCGATCTGGTCAACTCTTCGCTGAGCATCGGCTTTCGATGTGACCGGCATTGATCCACCCTTCCGAAATTGATTTTATCATGAAATATTCATCTGCCGCAGCCACGCGATGATTCGGTCGGCGACCTTCTGCCAGTGTCCCTCCAGCATCATATCGTGGGCCATCCCGGGGAAGATTTCCGCCGTCGTGCCATAAGCTTCGGCGGTGGCCACCACTTCGTCCGGGGTGAAAATGGTGTCGCCCGCCGCCCCCAGTACCAATACGTCGGTGTTGACGTTATACGGTTTCGGCAAACTGAACAGCATGTCCAGAAAGGCAAAATAGGATTCATCCTGCATGTGGTGGAAATATCCCTCGAGTTTTTCGGGTGAGATGTCGCTGGAGAAAAACGCTTCGCGGGTCAGCGCGGGGCTGCCGATGATGGGATAAAGGCTCAGCAGCAGGTTCGCCTTGATGAACGCCAGCGGATGGCGCCCTGCGATGCGCAGCGTCGTTCCGAGGGCGCCCCCCACGGGCACCGATGCCAGCAGTACGGCCGCCGGGGCGTCGTTTTTTTCCAGGTATTTCTGGACCACCAGGCCGCCCATGGAGTGCCCGACCAGCACGGGCGCGGCGGATAGCTGCGCAAACACCTGGTCGACATCGCTCACGTAGTCGTCGATCCGTGTCGTAAACAACCGGGCCGGACGCTCACTGCTTCCGTGGCCACGAAGGCTCAGTGCGTGGGCAGCATATCCGCGCCCTGCGAAATACGGCAGAAAGTACTCTTCCCAGCACCAGGCGCCGTGCCAGGCACCGTGAACGAACAGCACGGGGGTGTCATGCGTGGCGCGCTCTGGGGTGTGCGTGATGACGTCGAGATTCATTAGAAGAGTCCTTCCTGAGAGGTATGGAGAAGCGGCGGAAACGGCTCACTCGTTACCAGTTCTTTGTCTGCCCGCGCCAACGGCTGATGGTAATAAATCCGTATCCCGAGGTCTTCACTTGTAGCTGGCCAGCACTTCGAGAATGCCGCGTCCCACGGCGGCGCACTCGGCCTCGGAGATGTTGGCCAGGGCCACCCGAAGGGACCAGTCCGGACCGGCGAACCCCTTGCCGGGCAGGCAGACAATGGCCTGCGCTCTGGCCAGACGGAACACGAAATCCATCGGCTCGCCCTGCATCATCTTTTCGGCAAAGTCCTTGCCGTGCTTGGCCTCGGCCAGACGTCCCAGATCGATGAGCGCGTAGTATCGGGTGAGGTTGTCGCCGGCGGGCGCCGCCATCCCCAGCGCGTCGAACAATGCGGCCCAGCGCTTTTTGAGGATGCCCATGATGGACGCCTTGTAGACATAGCGCCCGTCGAGCAGCTCGAAGAGGGCAAACAGGCACATGGCGGCCTGCTGGGGTCCGGAGAGGCCGCCGGTGTGTGCCAGAGCCACCTGCCGCGAATCCATCTCGAGCCGCTCATAAAACGGTATGGTCTTCGGGTCGGTGGAAGTCAGGCGGTAGCGCAGGTCCAGCCGGGCCTGGTCGCGTGTGGGCAGGCGGGCGATGATCCGGTCCACCACGCAGTTTTCGTGGACCATGACGGCCCCGAGTCGCCACCCGGTGACGCCGAAATACTTGGAAAAGGAGTACACTCCCAGGATGTTCTCCGGCAGGTACTGGCCGAATGTGGTGAAAGTGTCCACGAAGCTGGCGTAAACTGTGTCGGAGATGATGACCATGTCCGGGTTGTACTTGCGGATCGTGTCGGACATGCGCTTGACCGTGTCCGCGTTGAGGGAGACCGAAGTGGGGTTGGTGGGGTTGACCATATAAAGCGCTTTCACCTGCTTGTCCCTGAGCTTGGCCACCTCGGTGTCGGGGATCTGCCAACCCATCGCCTCGTCGCCCCGGATGTAGACAGTCTTCAGTCCGTAGTCGGCCAGTAATGGCAGCTCCAGATAGGGCGAAAAAATGGGCGTGACGATGGCCACTGTATCGCCGGGCCTGAGGACCATATTCTCTCGCAGTGAATTGAAGATATAGATCATTGCCGCGGTGGCGCCCTCGGTGGCGAAAAGATGGAATTTGCCCTTGGGCGGCTTTCCAGAAAAAACCACCCGGTCCAGGTACCGGCTTACGACGGCCTCGGTGACCGGAAAGATCCGCGGCGGGTCAGGGTAGAAGTCGCCCTGGATGCCGTCGGTGAGTTGGAAGACCACGTCGTCGGGGGCCATCCCGAGCCGGGTCCTGGCATAATTCATGGCCTCGCGCAAATACACCCCGCCGTGTGCGCCGACCTGTCTGATCATGAACGCATCGAATTTGTCCGACAGTCCCTTGGCGTCGAGCCGATAGCCCACGTCGTCGATTTCTGAACCGGCGCCGGCCTGCTCCGCGGCAAACAGGGTGAGCTGAGCCAGCGCCGCTCTGGCGGTGGTGTTGAGAAAATTGGGGTTGCCGCGCCCGGCGTTGATCCATTGGCCGCCCGATCCCTTGGCGGCGGCCTTTTTGGCGTCATCGATGAGCAGGTTCTTGATTTCGAAAGGGCTTTCCTTGCGCAGATCCGCCCAGTCCGGCGCTGCCGGTGCACCCGCTGCGGCCACCTGGGCCGGGCTGAGCCCCATGAGTGCCCCTGCCGCTGAGATGGACACCCCCATCGTTGCAGCATACCGGAAAAAATCACGCCGGCTGATGCGTCCGGCGCTTGCCTCGTCTGCCAATTCGACGACATAAGGGTGGGGGGTGCTGTCTGGCATGACGCCTCCTTTTGGGTTCAGTGTTATCGGAGCGCCCCACGAGCGGGGAGGGCTGGGGCAAAGTGGGTGCGGACACCATAACACGAATGCGGTGTGACGAAAATGTTAGCTGCCGATGGCGGCTGACAGTAGCGGCAGGCTGTCGCACTCTTGACCAGAATAAAACCCGCCCTATTCTTGTACACGTTGCAGCCGCGCGTCGGTGTCTGTGCAAAATGATCCAGGTACCGAACAATGGAGGGGGATCATGCATAAAGACCGGAAGATCTCCAGGCGCACCTTCCTTGCCGCAGCCGGCGGCACCATCGTGAGCATCGGTTTGCCCGGCGTTTTCATAAAATGCTCGGACGCGGATCAGCGCGCTCTGGCAGCCGACACCAGACCCGACGGCAGGCGCCGCCTTCCACCCGGTCAGCAGGCGGTCGAAAGGATCCCGAATATGGGCGGCACGCCTGGAACCGCTACTGCTGCAAACTGGCGCCTGCGTGTCCATGGGGAGGTGGAAAGACCGCTCGTTCTTTCCTACCGAGAGCTGCTCGCCCTGGACCAGGTGAATATCATCTGCGATATTCACTGTGTCACGGGCTGGACGCTTCTGGATTCCAACTGGCGCGGCGTTCGCCTGGCAACGATCCTGGATATCGTCAGGCCCCGCAGAAGCGGCGGTTTTGTCATTTTTGAGGCGGCCGGAGGTTACACCAGCAACGTTCCCATCAGTGAGGCCCGAAAGGAAAACGTGATTCTTGCGCACAGTTTCTTTGGTGAGAAACTGCCGCAGGCGCACGGCGCTCCGGTGCGTGCCCTGGTCCCTGATCGCTATTTCTACAAGAGCGCCAAGTGGATAGAGGCGGTCAAAGTCACCGTTGTCGATGAGCCCGGGTTTTGGGAAAGCCGGGGTTTCAGCAACGCCGCCGATCCATGGAAGGAAGAACGTTTTCAAAAGAAGCAGTGAGGCAGATGGCTGACGGCTTTAATTGTATCAATATTGACATAACAAATATTGAATGATAGCCAAAGAATGCTATGGCTGCCGCCGGCATGAGGAAACGCTCATCGAGCAATTATCTGAAAGCCAAAAATTGAAGCGCACCGCATCCGAAAAAGACATAAAAACCGTTCAGGATTTTCAACGGAAAATTCGCTTCGAAATCTGGGGAGAAGAGGTGATCCAAAAGCAGGTGAAAGCCAGCGCCAATAGCGGCCGCGTGTATCTGCCGCCCGGGTGGGTCGGCCATAAAGTGAAAATTGTCCGAATGGACTAGTACTGTTAAAGCAGCATATCGATTCATGGGGTGCCGTTTTTTCTTTTTAGTTGAGCACGCGTGTGCCGAAGACTTCGAATCGCGAGGCGGGGTGGCGTTTGGCCAGTGATGAAGCGGCCCACTGGGTTTTCAGGCGATCGAGAAAGGATGACGGGTCCGCCAAATCCTGGCCGCAGGCCCGGCAAAATGCCGGATAGTCCATGGGCCGCACCTGAAGCAGGTTGGATGCCCTGCCGTAAAGCGGCGCCGAACGGTTGAAAAACAAATCGTTCATCATTCGGGTGCTGGATCCGGCCAGAATCAAGAGTGCCCCCGACGGCATCGAATGATCCAGCCATTTTTGCAGACGGGCACTTTGACTGTTGTTATTCATGTGCACGAAGGGCGTGGCAAAAGCATCTGCCGCTCAGGCCGCGTGGATCGACTCGCCGGTGTCAATGCCGACCCGGTGGGGCGTCTTTTCAACGGTGACCGGGTAGGCCCAGGTCACCGCCCCGGTGGGGTTTCGAAACAAAAAGGTCATGTGCCGCTGCAAGTCGTCGAGAATGGCGATCACGGTTTCCCGCGGCAGGTCAAGGGCGCCGGCGACATCGTCCGGCGTTACGGGCCGGCCGTAGCGCGGCAGTTCGCGCACCACGAAATGGTGGACCCGGCGATGGCCGGCCGTCATAAACCGCAAATTGCGCCCGATTTTCAGTTTGCCTTTTTCGCTCTGTTTTTCCCAAAGTATCGGCGGCACACCGATCATGGACTTCCACAGCTCCGCCATCAGCTTGTTGGACATTTCTCATCCTCCTTTCCAAGGTCAAATCGGTTTCCGGCGAAATGGCAATTACTTTTATGCTAATACAGAAAGCGCCAGTTGGTCTTTTCCCAAAGTGATGTTGAACCACGGAGCCATCGGGATAGGGTGTGAACCTGTACACGGGTCAAGCGATATTTATTTTCCGTCCGCCCGTGGACGGATCGGTTTCATTCAATCGACCGTGCTCAGCGCCGCCATGATGCAGGTGCTCATATTCTGATGCATTCGTAAAAAGTCTGAAATCACCACAGAGGACGCAGAGAGCGCAGAGATAACTTTTTAATTATTCATAATATTCTCTGCGGTCCTCTGCGCTCTCTGTGGTTCAAAATCACTTTTTACGGTTACATCACACATTGACATTTGTCGCATTGCTGATGAGTTATTCTTTCAATGTGTAGGTCTGACCCTATGTTTTTTCGCGCTCCCGGCGCCCCATGGATCTTGCGGGATAGGCGAGCCGTATCATCGTCCTTCCCGGGTTTTCACTGTATTATTTACGTTGACATCGTAAATATTACAGGTTATTTGTGTTTCCATGTCGAATTTTCCCCCATACCTGACGCGAAGCCTGACAGACCGCCTACCGCCGCCCGACACCCCGCGCATCGCCGTGCTTACCGGTGCCCGGCAAACCGGGAAAACAACCCTTGCCAGACGGGTTTACCCGGGCCTTCGCTACATCAATCTTGATGCGCCGGAAAACCGCGATGCTTTGCGGGAAACCAGCACCATCGGCTGGGGGCAAACAATCGGAAACGCCATTATCGACGAGGCCCATAAAGCGCCTGTCGTATTTGAAAAGGTGAAGTACGCCTTTGATGAAAAGGATATTTCTTTTACCGTGCTGACCGGTTCCAGCCAGATCCTCCTTTTGAAAAACATTTGCGAATCGCTGGCAGGCCGGGCTTTTTTTTATGAACTCTGGCCGATGATGCAATGCGAGTTGTGCAGTCACCTGTCGTCCGGGGAAACCGGTCCACCGATGTTGCACCACCTGGCGGCAGCGCCTGACATCGGCGCATTCATGTCTTCGATGTCAAACATGGTGCTCGAAGCTGAGGATTTCCCGAGTAAAGCGATTGAAGCCCACCTGCTCGCGTGGGGCGGTATGCCCTCACTGCTTGAGCTTTCCGACGAGGACCGGTGGCAGTGGTTGAAAAACTATGGACACACCTACCTCGAGCGCGATTTGCGGGACCTTTCGCGCATGGATGATCTGGCACCTTTTCGCAAGTTTCAGAAACTATCCGCGCTACGCTCGGCGATGCTGCTGAATTATTCTGAACTGGCCAGAGATGCCGCAATCAGTGTGGACACCGCCCGCCGTTATCTTGAATACCTGCGCATCTCCTACCAGATCGTGCTGCTGCAGCCCTACTACCGCAACCTGACCAGTTCGGCGGTCAAGACACCCAAGCTGTACTGGACCGATATCGGCATCTGGCGACAATTGACCGGCTTTCGCGGCGCGTCTTCCGGGCAACTGTACGAGAGCATGGTGGTTTCCGAAGTGATCAAGTGGGTGCGAACGGCTCAGGACGATCTTGATGTCTATTACTACAGGACGCGGTCGGGTCTGGAGGTGGACTTGCTTTTGGAAAATGCTCAGGGGGTGATCGGCATAGAAATCAAATCACGCGAGACCATCTCCGGCCCTGACACCAGCGCACTCAAGGCCGTGGCCCTGGCCCTGGGGGACCGCTGGCGCGGAGGACTGGTCATTTACTCCGGGCGACGGATCGAACGGATCGCAGACCCGAATATCTGGGCAATCCCCAGCCGGCGGCTGTTCCAACCGCTGCAATAAGCCCGGCGCAGAGGATGCTTCGATCGCTGTACATATTTTATGTTCCATGATATCAGGCGCTTACAATGCTTAAATTTATATTCTAAGATGTCCCCAACTCCCACGCTTTTTATGGAACTATCGAAATTGACGATTCACGACAAGTTTCTGCCGCCCAGGGGCACCAGACGCCGTTTATGGGTGGGGACTAACTAGCTGCATTGGCGGTGGCTATCGCGCCGGCCGCGGCCACAATGGCCGCGGCCTCGTCCGGGCGTGGCGCGAGGGGATAGACGGACTGCCACCCGTCAAGCCCGATAACCACCGGCGCGGCGACCACGCCGTGAATATCCAGCCATTCACCGGCCAGCGCGACCTGCGCTGGAATCACCCTGAGATCGCTGCCGACAAAGGCCCTGACCATCTCGAGCACGGCGTGGGCGGTTGCCATTTCAGTGGTGTGACCCGTCGTGAAGTGGGTGAAAAAAGGCTTTACCACCGCGCGCAGATCCGCCGGCAACGCCTGGACATAGGCGTATGCCGCCTCGATCTGTCCACTTTTGACAAGCTGCAGCATCCGGCCCTTGTGGGTGCGTGATTCATTGGGAAATTCGGCCATTGTCCGCCCCGCACGGGACTTGCCGCACAGGGCCTCGACCGCGGCCGCTGGGACGCCGCTCACCCGCAACTGGCTCCACAACGCAACGGCATGGTCACCATGCTGGCCCAGCATGAACGTGTTGACCCGGGGCCTTGCCACGCCCATATCAGCGGCGATCTCGGCGCGCAGCCTCAGCGTGTCCGAGAGCGCGCCCGCACCCAGGACCTGCCTCGGCCCCAGCCGCTCGGCGAAGATCTTCACGCCGAGTTCCACCGGGTTAGACTGGACGATGACCACGGGCGGCCGCCCCGGGCGCGCAGCCAGCGCATCGGCATAGTTCGCGAAAATCCGGCCATTGGTCTTGCCCAGGGCTGCGCGGTCGATAGGGGCATTGGGGTCGGTTGAAATGGTGACACCCGCCAGCATGACAACCAGATCGCCGTCCACCGCGTCAGGATCCAGTACGACTTCGATAGACGGCGCATGGTCTACAAACGCGTCCTCCAGATCGGCACGCAACCCCCACAGCTCGTGCTCACTGCTTCCGCCATGGTGGCCGACCAATTGCACCCGGGCGCTGGGAGGCAGGAGGTTTTCGTCCAAAAGTTGCGCAGCCACTTGTCGACCGCAGTGCCCCGCGGCCCCGATGATCGAAACGTTCATACACTCCTCCGTTGCATGGCGTCAGTCCCCTGTTTTCGTCGTTTAGGGTAGATAAACCATGAATTGGCTAACGTTTGACATGCGTTTCCCATTTCAACTAAACTATCATCGATATTTGTAAAAAGTGAAGCATGAATATGCAGGCCCCATGAGAGTGGGCCTGTGCGTCGCTGACTATGTCTACTCAGCGATTTGAGCAGCAGATGGCACACCCTGAAGAGATACTTGTGCAGACTCTTTAGGTTATCGCTTACACAACACACCGTCCCCAACTCACCCCTTATCTCTCTGTTGCGCACGCGCCTCACGCCGGGGCTTTACCGCGTGTAAGAATTGTTGACACTCATCGATTTCCGAAGCTGGTGGCGATCGCCCCTTACTATTGTCCATCCATAAACGGCATCTTTCGGCCCAGAGCTGCGTATTCACATTTTTTTAAACCACCGAAATAGAAGGCTATTCCGCTGGTTTCGAAAATGCTCAAGCCTTGCTCTGAACTAAAATCTACCATTTCTGGATAGACACTAACTATACCAAAAGCCAAGCGATTCCTGTTGTGATGATCTTGGTATGATATTTGCTGATTTCTCAAAAACAATGGAGGGGACGATATGGCTAAAAATTTCAGTGTACGCGCGAAAAAAAGCAGCGATCGCGCCCTGGCATTAATGTTGTCCGGCGATTTTGATGAATCAGCCGCCCGCAAACTGATCACTGTTTTGGAAAAAACCGTTCAGGAGACCTTCACCGTGGCCATCGATACGGATTGTTTGAAATCGGTCGATGCCTTCGGGCTCGATGTATTCCTTCCGCGGATGTCTTTGTTGAACGACACCCGAGCGGATATCGAGGTGACCGGACGGTTCCGGGGGGTTTTTCGGGAAGCATGAGGCGCCGGACACGGCGTCCGGCTTTTCCTTTTAACGGAATACACGAAGGGGGGCTGCAGGTGCACACCATCGTTTTAAGGTCGGACAGTATCCGCAGGGATAATCCGCTGCATGAAACCCTTAGAATGCTGTTTCCGCAATGCCGGATCATCATCATGAACAATCAGGACGCCTCGTTTCAACGCGACATGTCCACAACCCGTCAGAGGCGCCATCGTTTTCGAAAACCAGAGAAAATATCTGATGGTATCGCTTTTCCTTCCGAACGTCAGGCCGATTAGATATAGCAGTTTAGGGCGCAGGCCAACACTCTGCCAATTGTTATCCTACCGATGATTCATTTTCTAAAAGTGTGGGTTTGATCCTTCAATTTTCAGGAACTTGAAATTCTAGGGGCGTCCCCAAAGTACCATACGGGGCATCGGCCGGCCTGTGGCGAGAACGGTCGGCATCCTGCGCCGCCACATCTGCGTAGGGGCGTACCTTGTGTTCGCCCATGGCATCGGGGGGCCTGACCCGGCGATTATGGGCATATCGATTCATGGGGTGCCGTTTTTCTTTTTAGTTGAAAACGCGGGTGTCGAAGACTTCAAATCGCGGGGCAGGATGGCGCTTGGCCATGGATGAAGCGGCCCATTTGCTTTTCAGACGATCGAGAATCGCTTTGGATTCGCCGGCGGTCAGTTTTTTGAACTTCACTTCCGCCGCCATAAGGCGTGACGGGTTGTCCGGGTCCGGGGCGACCATGTCGATTTCCAGATCACGTTCCCAATAACGCGCCGCGCCAGGATAACGGCTGCGGCAATAGGCTTCAAAGACCCACGAGGCATGCTCGTGGATGAGTCGGTGCTTTTGCTCCGGCGGGTATGATGCCCACCGGCTCTGATGGGGCGAAAACACTCCGAACCAGAAACGCATGGCCGGATCCTCGATCTGGTAGAGAATTTTTCGAGTCGAGCGGACGCTTTCCCCATAGGGCAACTCACGGGTCAGGATGGATGCGTCCATTAATTGCTGAAAAAGCCGAGACAGGTTGGTCTGCGCCGTATTAAGCCGGAGGGCGATTTCCGAAGGCCTGTGGGCGCCCCGGCCGATGGCCTCCAGCACCGCCAGAGCGTTGAGCCCTCCGACACCCTCATCTCGCAAGAGACGCAGCGGTTCGTTTTCCATGTACGGGGCAAAATCGAAGTACAAGTCTTCGACAAAATCCACGACATCGCCGCCGGGGTCGACGAACTCCCAGTATTTTGGGATCCCCCCGACACAGGCGAATTTTTCAAAGGATGCCGGGTCCGCCAAATCCTGGCCGCAGGCCCGGCAAAACGCCGGATAGTCCATGGGCCGCACCTGAAGCAGTTTGGATGCCCTGCCGTAAAGCGGCGCCGAACGGTTGAGAAACAAATCGTTCATCATTCGGGTGCTGGATCCGGCCAGAATCAAGAGTGCCCCCGACGGCATCGAATGATCCAGCCATTTTTGCAGGCGGCTCGGCAAAGAAGGATCAACGGCCGTCAAGTAAGGGAACTCGTCGATGCATAGCACCCAGGGCCGCTGCTGCAAAGACAGCAACTCCAGCAATTCGGCCCACGTTTTGGGCGTAATTTCCGTTTCCAGATGCCCCTTCAAATCATCGAACACCTGCCTGAGCTGCAGATCGCTTTGGGCCTCGATCGCCTGACTGTAGAGACCGCCCCGGATATTAAGCCAATGTCTTACCAGACGGGTCTTGCCCACGCGCCGACGGCCGTAGACGACCAATAGACCACCGCGCTTGGCAGCCGATTCCAATTCCAGCAATTCCCGGTCCCGGTTTACGAATTCAAGCTTCATGGAAAATACCATGCCGGAAAACATTATGCTTTTCAAGCATAATGTTTCTGTAGCATAAAGATCAGCTTGGTTGCAGATGGACACTTTGACTTTTGTTATTCATGCCGGATCGTCGAAGCCAAACAGGGTGCTCTGCATTTTTCGGGTAACGTAGGCCACTTGGGAAAGGGTGAAGTAGGCGCCACGGATGCGATGGGAGCGGCGTCGGTGCTGACGGGCGTGTTCTTCTGACCAGAAGAAGACGCAGACCTTTCAGAATCCGTCGATGATGCTCGGCGCGTCTAGGGTGGCCAGGTCCAGGTCCGGCACAAAGGCCATCGGATCGGCCCCGGCGGTGCGGACGGCATAGTTCAGATCGCTGTCGATCTGGATTTCCAGCGGCGCTCGGCAGCAGGCGCACTCGCTTTGCACGCGGATGGACAGATCCTCGTTTCGCAGGCGCCCTTGCACGAAGGGCGTGGCAAAGACATCGGCCGCTCAGGCCGCGTGGATGGACTCGCCGGTGTCAAAGTCGATCCTATGGGGCGTCTTTTCCACGGTGACCGGGTAGGCCCAGGTCACCGCCCCGCCCGGGTTTCGAAACAAAAAGGTCATGTGCCGCTGCAAGTCGTCGAGAATGCTGATCACGGTTTCCCGTGACAGATCAAGGGCGCCGGCGATATCGTCCGGCGTTACGGGCCGGCCGTAGCGCGGCAGTTCGCGGACCACGAAATGGTGGACCCGGCGGTGACCGGCCGTCATGAACCGGAGGTTCCGCCCGATTTTTTGTTTTCCCTTTTCGATCTGCTTTTCCCAGAGCACCGGCGGCACACCGATCATGAACTTCCACAGCCCCGCCATAAGCTTGTTGGACATTTTTCCTCCCCCTTTTCAAGGTCAAACCGTTTTCCGGGAAACGGCAAATAAATTTGACAATCCTTATATTCGGCGATCAATCGGAGACTGTTCTTGACTCCCCGCGGATTGTCCCGGCAGTAGCGCATCGTAATGCCCAGGATAGGGAGTGAACCTATAGACGGGTCAAGCAGTATTTACTTTTTGGGTTTCGGAACATTCAGGTTGAGCATGCGGTGGACGCGGCCGGAAAAGAAAGCGCGGTAGGTTTTGGCAAGTGGCACGGCATATCCGGCGGCGGCCGCCAGATTGAAACCGGCCTCGATGTAGATGCCGAACCGGATGGAAAAAACCGTGGCCAGGGGCGCCCAGACCAGGAGGCTCAGGGCGATGCAGACCCAGGCCCAGCGCTCCCGGCGGCGGAAGGGAATCAGGGACAGGAAAAAAAGGCACACGCACCAACCGGCGACGACGGCGCCCAGAACGGAAAAGATCCAGGGGTGGTAGCGGGCCACGGCCTCGTGAAGATCGGCGCGTGCCCACAGCGCCTTGGCGATGGCGCTGTTATAGGCGGCAAACAGCGGCCCGGTTGAACCGAATGCCATGAATATGCCGAAGGCGATTCCCAGGCCGCTGTAAACCACCATCCACCATTGCCAGAGCCGAAAACGCTTTGGACCGCCGTGCTGCAATTCACCCATTGTCCACCTGTGATATATTCTTTTCACCGTGATTCTGTAACCGGCTTATCCACAATTCGCAAATTAACTTTACTCGCAGCACTGAGCTGGAACCACGAAGTGCACGAAGCTGCAAGATGGCGTTGATGCGTTTTTGATTTGCTGGCGCTGACGACCCTGACCATGAAACTCACGTTTGATGAAACCGTCAAAGGCCAATGCGCCCGTTGATATTTTATTCACCACGAGATCGCGATTCATTGTCCGGCCCTGGCCCCGGCGGCGAATGCCGTGATGGCGGTGGCGGTGACCTCCGGCAGTTCCTCCTGGGGGACATGACCGCACCCGGCAATGACCTGGAGCCGGCTGCCGGCGATCTCACGGTTAAAGCGCTCGGCATTGGCCAGGGGAATCCACGGGTCCTCGGCGCCCCAGATGATCAGGGTGGGAACGGCGATCTGCGGGATGCGGGCGACGATGTCGGCGACGGCCTGGTCATCTAATGCCGCCGAGAGCGCCACCTGCGCCGCGAGGGCGCCCTCGGTGCGCAACCGGTCGAAATAGGCGTCCACCCGTGCCTCGGTCACCCGCTTCGGGTCGTAGTACACCCCTTCGAGCAAGTGGTGGACCATCCAGCGAGAGAAAAACAGCCCGGCGATGGGCCCCGCCCCGGGCACGGTGGCCGCGCGGATGATCAGCGGTTTTTTGATGGGATACCCGGCGGCGTCGATCAGGACCAGGCGGTCGATACGCTCGGGGTGCGCAATGGCCAGCATCAGACCGATGCCGCCCCCCAGCGAATTGCCCACGAACACCACGCGCGAGAGCCCCAGTTTCGCCATCCAGGCATTGACTTCGGCCATGAGGGTCTTGGGTGAATAATCCGCCCCCATGGGCTTTTCCGACCATCCGAACCCCTTCATGTCCAGCGCCACGACCCGGTGACCGGCCGATTGCAGTCGGTCAACGATCTCCCGCCAGGTGTCAGTGGAGGAGGCGAACCCGTGGAGCAGCACGATGGGGACCCCGGCGCCCGGGTAATCCTCGTAGTGGAGCCGAACCCCGTCGACGGTAACGAACCGGTCATGCGCCGACGCCCGGGGCGCCTCCCCGCTGGGCAGTCTTTTCACGAACAGGCCGCACCCCGAAACGGCCAAAGCTGCCAGGCACAGCAACAGCGGTATCGCAATGAAGTGAAATCGTCGATGGCTCAAGAGCATGCGCGCCTCCCGGGATGCCCCATCAGCAGTCTGTTCTTTGGGGTGATGTCCGCCGGGATTGTCTGTGTCGTGACCGCGTAGCCTTCGTCGCCCAAGCGCACGGCCCTCATGACGTCCACGGCAAGCGGGCCATTGATCCATCCTTTGAGGCCGCCGGTGTCAGAGGCTTGGATATCCTGGCAGCAGGGCAGAACCGCCACTCTGGCTCCGGCGTTGACGGCTTTGCTCAGCACAGTATCGGTCAACGCGCCACAGGCGTGTATCGACAGAACGAGGTCGTCTGAAGTGATATCAAAGGCCTGTATGGACGATTCAATGTAGCGGACGCGCCCTTGGAGTCTGGGCCATGATTCAGTGATCGACGCGGAAAGCGTGGCGGCACTTTTTGGGAACGTCGCATCGACAGCGACCGCTTCGGGTGAGCTGTCATCGAGCAGCAGCATGATATGCGCCAGAAGGCCATGCCCACTGGCCAGATCCACAATTCTCCCGCCGCGGTACTTTCTGCGCACCCGCCGGGCGACTTCCCACGCCTCGTAAAGTTCCTTGGCCGGAAGAACGCCCGCCCGGCAAACGGCCCTGGCGATGTTTTCAAAAAGGGTGTCGCCCGGAAATTCGGACGACTGCTTTGACGTGAGCCGGCTTTTGGATGATTTCAGCATAATGGGGCTGCTTTTTTCTCCATCTGTCCCTGTATCAAGACCGCCAATGGCAATTTTGATGAATCCGTAAAAAAGCAATTTTCTCGCAAAGACGCTAAGCACGCCAAGAAAAACCCAATTAATATTAATGGGTTGTCTTTGCGATCTTTGCGGCTTTGCGAGAGATCCCGACTTTTTACGGATTCATCAAATCTGGCGGTCGCCTAAAAGCCATTTTTTGAGAGATCTCGTGATCCAGCGCGCCGGCGCGGCGGTGCCTGCCCATCCGATGGCCGCCACCATGACATAGAGCATGATCCGGCCGGCCGTGGCCACATCCGGAGGCGTGATGTGGGGAACGATCAGCACCGCGGCGACAAACCCGGCCAAAAGCCGCCAGGTGTCCGGGGAAAACAGCAGATAAAAGGCAAAATACGTCGGCGTTTTGGGACGTTGTGTCATAAATTCACGGCATCGGCTGAGGTTGCTGGAACAGGGGCTTCTATTAGTTGTTTTTTCCCGGGGTTGCAAGCGCATCCGGCCGTACTTTCCCAGACGCGCCGATCGGCATCGGCCGGGCATCGCTCAGGGCACGCTCTCATCCGGATGCGGCGTCCGCCGTGACCGCTGTCTGCTGGGCCTCAATGGCCGTCTCCGATACTACCGGGTTGCAAAATTTAATTGAGTTCTTTATAGCATCAATATAGAAGCTGCATATCTACCTGAATCCAAACTGCATTCATAGCTTGAAAGGGGGCGCCATGAACCGGGCTCTCCGAGTATGGTGTACGGTTTTGCTCTCCGCCGCGCTGCTGGCAGGGCCAACGACCGCCGCCGATCGCGGCATCGCCGTCACCGGCCCCGGCGCCCTTCCCTACGACACCTGGGGCACCTACCATGCGCTGATCATCGGCATCAACGACTACCAGCAGTGGCCCCAGCTCAAAACCGCGGTAAAGGACGCCACTGTCCTCAGCCAGGTGCTGGTTGACCGTTACGGTTTTGGCAAAAACCGCGTGCTTCTTCGCACGGACGCGGCTGCCACCCGCAACCAGATCACCGCCGACATCCGCGCCCTGGCCACCGACATGAAACCCACCGACCCCCTGCTGGTCTACTACGCCGGCCACGGCCAGCTCGAGGAGCTCACCGGCGACGGCTACTGGATCCCCGTGGAAGGCGAGGCCAACAACCCCAGCTCCTGGATCTCAAACAGCTATCTGAAGGCCATCTTCAGCTCGGAGAAAGTCACCGCCAAGAACGTGGTGGTGATCGCCGACAGC
>JBDRRP010000046.1:0-2731 GCA_043825735.1 Pseudomonadota bacterium
TTCACAATTCAAGATGTGACACCATTCACACCACAAAAGCAGGCGATTAAGCACCTCTGATACTTCACGCTCATTCGGATCACGTCCTAAACGTTCTTTTAAAATCTCGGGAACAAGTCTATGTAACGCGTCATCTCTAAACGAACCTATCTCGGTTGCATTCTGCACTACATCGATAAAGACTTTTATTCCTAATGCCAATGGCTGTGTTCGGCCATAATCAAAGTCCGGATGCCAGTCTGGTCCATCGGCATTTTCAACAGCAATATGTTTGATAATTTGGGTGGAAATTTGGAGTGCAGCATCAATTAGAGAACGTCCTGCCTCTATAGCGGTCAACCTATCTGCCTCAGCAAGAATCCATATTTCATCACCAATTCCTTTTACAGAAAAAAACAACCGCGGTTCCAAACCGCCACCTTCGGTATACCGAGAGCACGCTCGTCGGTAAAACTCCTGTTCAGTTCTTTGGAAGTGACGCATTATTTCTATATTGATTTCATCTATTCGCTGCTGATTGTTTGGTGAAACCGCCATTGCCTCGGTTTTTGCCTGTGTCGATCCTGCCAAGTCAATCGAAATTGAAAATAGGTATTCATTCAGGGGGTCTGGAGGCGACTTCCGGCCACCTGTAACTAATTGAAATTACGATAAGTTTAGATCGCATCGTAACCGATTGAAATAATTGAAAATAAAACTAGACTTTCCATTCTGACTGTGTTAAGCAGTCAATATGGAACCGAAAAGACCATTTTCGATCCTCGACTGGGCGGCCACACCGGAGCCGGTAAAGCAATATATTGAGTACCTGGAACAAACCATCGTTACCCTTGTTTCCAGGATCGAACAGCATGAGAAACGAATCGAACAACTGGAGGTTCGAACAAAAAAGAATTCTCAGAACTCCAGTAAACCGCCGTCATCGGACAGCCCCTTCAAGAAACCGGAGACAAAGGGCAAAAAGGGTAAAAGAAAACGAGGCGGTCAAAAAGGTCATAAAGGTTATCAGCAGCAAATGTTAGAACCAACCGACACAAAAATAATCTTGCCGACCATCTGCGACTGTGGCCGATATGATTTTGATTCCAACGCCCTTAAACCTTACTATACGCATCAGCATATTGAACTGCCTGAAATTCAAATGGGCGTCACCCATTTTATATTACATAAAGGCAAATGCAATCATTGTGGCGAAACGGTCCGAGCCGTTGTTCCCAAAGAATACCAAAGCGGCTATGGCCCCCGGTTAAGTGCGACGGTTGCAGAACTCAGTGGCTCACACGGAGCCAGCCGGCAGACCGTCCAGGATTTCTGCCAATCTGTTTTGGGAATTCCCATTTCGGTCGGCGGCATTCAATGCATTCTTGACCGGACATCAGAGGCGCTAAGGCCTTTGTATGATGAAATCGGCCGACAAGCTCGGCAGGCAGAGGTCAACCATGTTGATGAGACCTCCTGGTTTCAATCCGGTAAACTCAACTGGCTATGGACCATGGTCAATCATGCCGTTGCCTTTTTTATGGTTCACCCCAATCGTTCCAAGCGGGCCTTTGACCAACTTGTCGACGATTGGAAGGGGATCCTGGTCAGCGACAATTACGGCGTTTATGTCAACTGGGTCAACAGCCGCCAGACCTGTTTGGCCCATTATATTCGCAAAGCCAAAGGGTTGACCGAGCGAGAGGATGAATCCATCAGCAGATTCGGGGAAAGCGTTCGAAAACAGCTGCAGCAACTTTGCCACTGGGCCAATGCGCCTCCTTCAGAGAAACAATGGACAAAGTTTTATTCCGAATTCCTGCTTAATTTACTTCTGTTTGATGGTGCCGATGATGGTGCTGGCCAACTGGCGCGATCACTTCTTAGAGAAATGGATTCGTTATGGGTCTTTCTCGAAGAAAATGGCGTTGAACCCACCAATAATCGAGCCGAACGGGCCTTAAGGTTCGGCGTCATATGGCGCAAGCGTAGCAATGGAACCCAAAGTGACAAAGGAAACCGATGGGTAGAACGCATCCTGTCGATCAAACAGACATGCAGAATCAAAGCTCAGCCGGTGTTCCCAATCCTTGTTGATGCGATCAGTGCCTATTTCAAAGAACAACAACCAAATCTCGGGTGGCTTACCACGTGATTTCTAACTCACCCCCTGAACATTTACAAAAATTCCATGTCATTCATTTCGGGCATCTTGATGTCAGAGATAATCAGCGAATCTCTCAATTCATGCTTAGCTTGCATTATTGTTGAGTAGTGCCCCTTGGCTTCATCCAGCACTTTTCGAACCGTTTTAGCTAAATCTGCCTTTCCAATAGGCTTTTTTGCAAATGCTTTAATATCTGATGATGAAGCTGTTTCTTCTGAGATTCTTTTGCTATATCCGGGGTAGCCCTTGTCGGCGTCATCTCTTGATGTTTTACGGTTCATGGCCTGTCTTGATATAAAGATCCATACAGGATTCAAAAAATGACCGCTTATCTATTGGCCGAATGTAAACCCCTTTTCCCTGAACAGCCTCAGGACGGCGTCTGCTGCTTCCGGGTCATAGAGTTTACCCGCGTTATCGGAAATCTCCTCCAACGCCACATCAATCCCGAGCGCCGGCCGATACGGTCGGTGAGAAGCCATGGCCTCCACAACGTCTGCAACACAAAGAATCCGCGCTTCAAGAAGAATGTCTTCTCCTGAAAGCCCCTGGGGATAGCCGGAGCCGTTCATTTTCTCATGATGC
>JBDRRP010000047.1:0-8897 GCA_043825735.1 Pseudomonadota bacterium
CTCTGCGGTCTCTGCGGTTCAAAATCACTTTTTACGAGTATTTCAATTTTGAATTATAAAGAGCTCATGATGCTATCGCTGCAATCAAAAACATTCTCGCGCAGTGGCGCGGAGGCGCGGAGAACTTCGGAAAAAGATGAACGTCCAACATCGAACGCTGAACGCTGAACATCGAATGAAAAACCGTTGATCCTTTTCTTGCTTGCCTTTTGCTTTTCCCATTCATCATTCGACGTTGAGCGTTCGATGTTCAATGTTCGTTTTACCCTGCGTCTCCGCGTCTCTGCGCGAGAAAAGGGTTTTGCTTTTAAATATTGAATCTCCGTGTTCTCCGTGAACTCCGTGGTTAAACCGCTTTTCCTACGTATCCAGTTTGGACTTTAGCAAATCGTTGACCATCTGTGGGTTGGCCTTGCCCTTGGTGGCCTTCATGATCTGGCCCACAAAGAATCCGATCACCTTGGTCTTGCCCCCCTTGTATTCGGTGACCTGCTCGGGGTTGGCGGCGATGACCGCTTCCACGGCAGCGGTGATGGCATCGGTGTCGGTGATCTGGACCAGCCCTTTTTCTTTGACTATGGTTTCAGGGGGCTTTCCGGATGCGGCCATTTCCTCGAAAACGGTTTTCGCGATCTTGCCGCTGATGGTGCCTTTGTCGATGAGGGCCACCAGTTTAGCCAGTTGCTCGGAGGATACAGGGCTCAGGGCGATATCCAGCCCCTGGGTGTTCAGAAGCCCCATGAGTTCCACCATGATCCAGTTGGCCAGGACCTTGGGATTGTGGTGGGTCTTCAGGCACTCTTCGAAGTAATCGGCGGTTTCACCGTAGGCGGTGAGTACCTCGGCATCATAGGCCGTCAGCCCAAAGTCTGCGACAAATCGCGCTTTCCTGGCGTCAGGCAGCTCAGGCAGCGCTGCGGCCACGGCATCGAGCCATGCCGTGTCGATTACCAGGGGCAGCAGGTCGGGATCCGCGAAATAACGGTAGTCGTGGGCTTCTTCTTTTCCGCGCATGGAAAAAGATCGCCCCGTGTCCGGGTTCCACAACCGGGTTTCCTGGATCACCCGGCCGCCGTCGAGCAGGGTGTCTTGCTGACGCAGGATTTCGTACTGGATGGCCTTTTCCACATGCTTGAAGGAATTGAGATTTTTAAGCTCGGCGCGGGTGCCAAAGGCGGTTTGCCCGGCCGGCCGGATAGACACGTTGGCATCGCACCGGAAGCTGCCTTCTTCCATGTTGCCGTCGCAGATATCGATGTAGCGGAGGATGGCCCGGAGCTTACGCAGGTAAGCGCCGGCTTCTTCCGGCGTGCGCAGGTCCGGTTCGCTCACGATTTCGATGAGCGGCACGCCGGTTCGGTTGTAGTCCACCCGGCTCACGGGCCGGTCCGGATCATGAATGAGTTTTCCGGCGTCCTCTTCCATGTGGATGCGGGTGATGCCGATCCGGCGGGGCGCCGCGCCCACGTCGATGTCGATGTGTCCGCCCGTGGCAATGGGCAACTCGTACTGGCTGATCTGGTATCCCTTGGGCAGGTCCGGGTAAAAATAATTTTTACGGGCAAACTGGCTT
This sequence comes from Pseudomonadota bacterium, assembly GCA_043825735.1. Taxonomy (GTDB): domain Bacteria; phylum Desulfobacterota; class Desulfobacteria; order Desulfobacterales; family JBDRRP01; genus JBDRRP01. The sequence continues at coordinate 1,574 of JBDRRP010000047.1, forward strand.
TGCCGCTGAATGGTGCAGCCGGTGGCCAGCGCCATACGCAATGCATATGTCACCACCTGCCTGTTCAGGACCGGCAATACGCCCGGCATCCCCAGACACACCGGGCAGACGTGGGTGTTGGGCGGGGCGCCGAAGGCGGTCGAGCAGCCGCAGAAAATCTTGGTGCGGGTTTTCAGTTGCGCATGGACTTCCAGCCCGATGACCGGTTCAAATTCCATCGATCGCGATTCCATAGCCGTTGTGTTGGGCGGTTTCTTTGCCGTTAAACCTGATATATCTGACGAATTATCCGCATTATGTCAAGGATGATGAAACCGTAAAAAGTGATTTTGAACCACAGAGGACGCAGTGAACCGCAGAGAATATGATTAATAATCAGTCAGTTATCTCTATGCTCTCTGCGTCCTCTGTGGTGATTTCGGACTTTTTATGAGTTGGTCAAAATTGACCGGTCAGCGGTCACGGAGGTAACTTTTCAAATCGCGGTAATAATTTTCGTGGGGCCCGATCATGATCAATTCGATATCTTCGCCCACAAGACGATACGCCAATAAGTAACGCGTCGATATTAAGTTGAATTTGTGAACGAGGACTCCGCGCAAATCTCCTTTTTTTTCAATTCCGATTGCCGGGTTTGCGACGATATGCCGGATTTGCCGATCCATCACCTGTTTTTGAGCTTTGTTGAACTTTTTGATTTTCCGCTCGAACGACTTTGATTGAAGAATTTTCATCGGGTGCTATCCGAAGGTGTATTCAGAAGATTCACCGTGATCCAACTCGGCGAGGCCAATCAATAATTCCTTGATGAGGCTGTATGTGAGATCAGGATTCTCCTCCGCACATTTGCCGATTCTGGCCCAGTGCTCGATTTGGCCTGTGATGGATCTTTTGTCGATCTTGCTGTAAATCTTGGCATCTTTTACCAGTTCGCCGGACACTCTCACAGCCGTTGCCATAGTAAAACCTCCTGTCAGTTTTATCGCAATATAGCGCAAAATGTTGCAAACTGCAATGCGCGGGGCTGCCTATAACCAACGGTGCCCAGTTAGTTCTCATGGTTGCCAAAAGTGCGGCATCCTCCTGTTTGAATCCGACATAGGCACTCGTATCCAGCAGATAAATCATCTCCACAGTTCCTCGTCGACTTGCTCGCAGATCTGAATGGCAGTCAGGAATTCAGTTGCGTCAGACTCATCCCAACCGCCAGCCAGCGCAAGCAGCGATTCACCAAGGCGCTGGTTCTGTATTTCCTTTTTGGAAACGCTTTGCTCGAGCATTTCTACAACGGTCCTGTTCAAAGACTTGCCGCTTTTGCTGGCGGCCGTTCGGATCTTCCGTTCAAAGTCCGGATTGATGCCGCGAATCGTGATCTGCCCCATGATTCACCTCCTGAGGCGTTTTGAGTCAGATTAGATGAATCCGTAAAAAAGCAATTTTCTCGCAAAGACGCTAAGCACGCCAAGAAAAACTCCCTTAATATTAGTGTGTTGCCTTTGCGATCTTTGCGGCTTTGCGAGAGATTAGGACTTTTTACGGGAGCATCAGATTAAGAGGCTAATCGTAAGCTGTCAAGCATGGAACAGATTGCTCGAGGGCACTGGGTACAATTAGGCATCCTGGTTATGCAATCCTTAAGTTGGGCTTCTAGCTGTTTCGTAGGGGAGGGGTTTATCCCCTCCCGCAATAATCGGCACAATTGACCCCAACCGTCCGTGTTTACCGATCACGGTCGGGGGTAAACCCCGCACCCTACACGATTTAGTGGTCACCTTAAGCCATAAGCCTTTGAAATCACTGGATCCCGGATCAAGCCCGGGATGACGAAAACGCCATTTGCGGACTTTTACGATTTGCTTGAGATTCATCAGCCGTTGCACGCAAAGACTTGCGTCGGCGTTGATAACATCGTCTGGACATGCGGCCACGCGGATGGTAGGGGGCGTTGAATCATTTAAAACGGGTGGAGCGGCCATGGAATTTTTTATGTGTGTCATCGGAATGGTGCTGGTGGTGGAGGGGTTGCCCTATTTTGCGTTCCCGGACAAGATGCGGGCCTGGGTCAAGGTGCTTTTCGATATGCCGGACCGCAGTTTGCGGGGCGTCGGTTTGGCCATGATGGTAGCGGGGCTGCTATTGGTTTATCTGGGCAGGAGATGAATAACGAATTGATTATATAGGTTAAAAATGTTATCTTGCCCTGATAAAAAATCATCCAGTGGTGTATGTATATGGCAATAGAAAAGATGGTCACAAAATATAAGGTCGATGAACAACCCAGTGATTTTTCATACTGGAAAACGAGAACGATCTCGGAGAGATTACTGGCGTTGGAGCAGATCCGGAGAGAATACATCAATTGGAGATACGATGCTGAGCCCGGATTTCAAAGAGTTTATCGCATTATTAAACAAAAATGATGTTCGGTACCTGGTTGTCGGGGGATACGCCGTTGCCGCTCACGGGCATCCCCGCTATACCAAGGATCTGGATGTGTGGCTTGAAATTTCCAGTGATAACGCCGATAGGGTGTTACAAGCGCTCGATCAATTCGGTTTTGGTGCCCTTGACCTGGGAAAAAAAGATTTTCTCTGCGAAGGGCAGATCATTCAACTGGGGTATCCACCCAATCGCATAGACCTCATCACCTCTGCTACGGGTTTGCGTTTCGAGGATTGTTATACTGCCAAGGTTCAAGTGATTCTTGATGGGGAACCCATCAATTTTATAGACCTTGAGAACCTTAAGCGGAACAAACGGGCGACCGGTCGCTTCCAGGATTTGGCGGACCTCGAAAAGCTTGAAGGGTGACCGGGGTGCCGGTTTTAATGGCCCGGGAGCCCTCTAACAATGTATTCCTTAAGCGACTACGATTATCACCTTCCCACAGAGCTGATCGCTCAAAAGCCGGCGGACCGTCGTGATGGTTCACGGCTGCTACTGCTGGATCGGGCTACGGGCCGATACGCGCACCGGCATTTCAGCGATGTTACCGACTACCTGAAGGGCGGTGATGTCCTGGTGGTCAACAATACCCGAGTGGTTCCGGGGCGCCTTTATGGCCACAAGCCTTCCGGAGGCACGGTGGAGGCGCTGGTGCTCAACCACCTGCGGCTGCCCACTGCCGCGGGAGATACCGGGTTCCGGGATGCAGCGGATTGCCTCATTAAAGCTTCAAAACCTTGCAAGCCGGGATTGCGAATCGATTTTGGAAATCTGACAGCCACGGTTGCCGGGGGTGAGGCGGGGCGCTACACGCTCAATTTTGAAACCCCTGACGGCCTGGGAGCGGCCCTGGAGGCGGTCGGCTATATGCCACTGCCACCCTACATCCGGCGCTCACCGGACAAGGCCCCCCCGTGTGACGACCGCAGCGCCTATCAGACGGTCTATGCCAGGGAAAGCGGCGCGGTGGCCGCTCCGACGGCCGGTCTGCATTTCACCGAGGCATTGATGGGCGCCATCCGGGAAAAGGGGGTGACCGTGCTCGAAGTCACCCTGCACGTCGGCATGGGCACCTTCGCCCCGGTGCGTGTGGACGATATCCGGACGCACCGGATGCACGCAGAGACCTTTCACATCGCCAGTGATGTGGCCGCGGCAGTCAACCAGGCAAAGCGCGAGGGCCGCCGCATCGTCGCCGTCGGCACCACCAGCGTGCGCACCCTGGAGACCGCTGCCAGAGAGACCGGTCACGTGATCGCCGGCAGCGGCGAAAGCGACCTATTTATATATCCGGGGTTTTCATTCAGGGTCGTCGATGCCATGATCACCAATTTCCACCTGCCCCAGTCCACCCTGATGATGCTGGTTTCGGCTTTTGCCGGCAGGGACCTGGTGCTTGCCGCCTATGCCGAGGCGGTGCGCCTGGGGTACCGGTTTTTCAGCTATGGGGACGCGATGATGATCGTTTGAATCGGTGTTGTGAAGATGACGGCCCCAACTTGATTTATGTCACCGGATGGATGTAAGCGTACTCCCCAACGCCATATACATACTGAGAAATGGCTTTACATCACAAAATTGGTGCGAATTATGTGTAAAAAATCACAAAAACGGCCTGAACTGTTGACGTCGTTTTATGGCGTGTTATAGATTTCTACTATGAAAAGAGATGCTAACTCACAACTGCAGGCGTGGAAGGTCTCCGCACGTCGTAAGCCGCTTCTGCTGCAAGGCGCTCGACAAACCGGCAAAACCTATCTCCTGAAAAAATTCGGCCAGGAGGCATACCGGTCGGTCATTTATGGCAATTTTGAAGAAGATACTGAAATCGATACCATTTTCCATCGGGATCTGGACCCGGACCGGATCCTTTCGGAATTGGCAATTTATTACAACATGGACATCCAGCCTGAAACGGACCTTGTCATATTCGATGAAATCCAAGTCTCAAATCGTGCCTTGAATTCACTCAAATATTTTGCTGAGAAAAGAAATGATATCCATATCATCGCCGCCGGATCGCTCCTTGGTGTGAAACTGTCGACGCCAGGCTCCTTCCCGGTAGGAAAAGTCAACTTCCAATATCTGAATCCAATGACGTTTCTGGAGTTTCTGGACGCCATTGGGGAGGGCCGCTACCGGCAGCTGATCGAAGGGACCGATGGATTCAAACCGCTGACCGAAGCCTTTCACACCCACCTTATCGATCTGCTGAGAAAATATTATTTTACGGGCGGCATGCCTGAGGCCGTGCAGCATTTTGCAAGCACCCAGGACGCCCACGGCACCCGCGACATTCAACAAGAGATCGTCCGCTCTTATATATTCGATTTCGCCAAGCATGCACCGTCCGCCGATATCCCCAAGTTGACTGCAATCTGGGAGTCGATCCCCAAACACCTGGCCCGTGAGAATAAGAAGTTCATCTTTTCGGCAATCAGGAAAGGGGCGCGCGGGAGGGAATATGAAAGCGCGCTCGTCTGGTTGCGGGACGCCGGCCTCATCCATCGTGTGGCCTCGGTAGCCCAAGATCGATTGCCGCTGAAGCATTATGCGGATGCCGGTTGCTTCAAGGTTTACGCACTCGATGTGGGGCTTCTGGGTGCCATGGCGAATGCGCCTGTCAAGCTACTGGCCAGCGGTGGACGGCTGTTTAACGAGTACGAAGGCGCCTTCGTGGAAAACTACGTCGCCCAGCAGCTGGTTTCGAGCGGAATCAGTGAATTGCACTATTGGCGCAGCAATGGCGGCAAGGCCGAGATCGATTTTTTAATTGAAAACGACGATCTTGTGTTTCCGCTTGAAGTCAAGGCAGGTATCAACCCCAAAAGCAAAAGCCTGAAATCCTATAACGAGCAGTTTTCACCTTTGGCCATGTTGCGGTCCAATCTTTTGAATTTTCATCAGGACGATAAGATCCGAAATGTGCCACTGTATGCGGTCTCCCGGTTGCCATATTTACTGAACCTTATCAGGGGCAATGCATGAAAAAAACGGCGGAGATTTTCAGTCTACTTGACACCTGCCCCGACACTGCCGCCCGCCGTGGCCGGGTCACCACGTCCCGGGGGACCATTGAAACGCCGATTTTCATGCCGGTGGGTACGCTGGGTACGGTCAAGGCTGTCTCACCCGAGGACCTAAGGGGCGCTGGCGCCCAGATCATTCTAGGCAACACCTACCATCTTTACCTGAGACCGGGTTGCGAAGTGATTGACCGGTTCGGCAGCCTGCACCGGTTCATGAACTGGGACGGTCCCATTCTCACCGACAGCGGCGGCTTCCAGGTTTTTTCGCTGGCCGGATTGCGCCGCATGACCGAGGAAGGGGCCGAATTCCAGTCACATCTTGACGGCTCACGTCACCTGCTGACTCCTGAAAAATCCATCGACATTCAGTTGTGCCTCGATTCAGACATCATGATGTGCCTGGACCAGTGCCTCCAGTACCCGGCCACCGAAGTCGAGGCCGATGCCGCGCTGGCATTGACCACCCGCTGGGCGCGTCGCTGCCGGGATCACTGGCACACTCATGGCCGCCTGGAAAACGCCCTTTTCGGGATCGTCCAGGGGGGCATGTTTCCGGCGCTGCGGGCCAAAAGCGCGCAGCAGATCGCCGAACTGGATTTTCCCGGATATGCCGTGGGGGGGCTCAGTGTCGGTGAGCCCATCGAGACCATGCTGGAAATGGCCGAGTTTACGCTGCCGCTGCTGCCCGCCGACAAACCGCGATACGTCATGGGGGTGGGGACCCCCGCGGACCTGGTTGAACTGACTGCCCGCGGGGCGGACATGTTCGATTGCGTCATGCCCACCCGCAACGCCAGAAACGGGCAGTTGTTTACCGGGAGCGGCACGATCAACATCGCCAATGCCCGGTTCAAGACCGACACCACCCCGGTCATGGAAACTTGCGGCTGCTACACCTGCCGGCACTACTCCAGAGCCTACCTGAGCCACCTTTACCGCAACCGGGAACTGCTCGGTCATCGGTTGACGACCATTCACAACCTGCACTACTACCTGAGCCTCATGGCAGATATCCGCAAGGCCATAGCGGAGGGACGGTTTGCCGATTTTCGCAAGAATTTTCATGCGGCCCTGGCGCAGGGCGCATAGAGAGCAGGCTGGAACGCTGTTGGTCGGGGAGAAAGCGGATCGGGATGACCCAAAGAAGGTCCGCAAAATTTCCCTGTGGCGTCTTCGCGGGCATGGCCCGCTCCTACACAAAGAATCCTGGCGGGGCCACCGGCCGCCTGGCCGACGCCGGGGCAAGACAGTTGACGAACCCGTAAAAAAGCATTTTCTCGCAGAGCGCGCAAAGGGCGCCAAGAAAAACAATTTTATTATCAACACCTTATCTCTGCGTTCTCCATGTCCGGCGTAGCCGAAGGCGAAGTCTGATGCGATCTCCGCGAGAGATTCCGACTTTTTACGGTTTCATCACAGTTCATGCTGTAGGAGCGGGCCATGCCCGCGAAAAGGGCGTCTATCGACGTCCTCATTATGGCCGGCCGCAGGCCCGCCATTTGACAAAGGAATTCGGGCCGAATAAGTTCAACCGGCACTGCGGTGCCACCGTCGGCGATGTAAAAAATAACGGGCTTATCTACCAAAAAAAGCATGCACCGGGTGGTGTCCGCCACACCCCATCGGCGGACAGGCCCGTTGCAACAAGCCGCTTTGCGATACTTTTCGTGTGTTTTGTGTGTTTCGTGGTTGAAAGCAGTTACTGCGGCCAAAAGTGGAGATGGGATAGCGCTTGGTGCGCCCCCACAGCCAGAAACAGGTTCTTATCTCTTTTTCTTGCGCCAAAAAAGAACCATAAACCACGAAACACACGAAAGAAAAATGGATAACCGATAACGGGCTGATCTACC
>JBDRRP010000048.1:0-43009 GCA_043825735.1 Pseudomonadota bacterium
TTCATCGGGTTCGCTCCTAACAAGTGCATCCAGTTGACCGCAATCGCCCTCGATAAGGGGAAGAAAGATGCTCTTGGTAAGATCATCATTAATCCGGCATCGGCGTAGCGGCAACTGATGCAGGCGTTAGGCGTCACATTCACCGTTTCATGCCTTCTAAATCGAAGTGTAACAAATCTGTTGACACTGTATCATTATGTGCTACACTATCGCTTAGATGATAAAAAGTTTCCGGCATAAGGGACTGGCAGAGCTGTTCGAGCGTGGTGCCTCTCGAAAGGTGCACCAAGACTTGCATGCACGAGCCTTGAGACGCCTGGACGCTTTGGATCAGGCTGAATCGCTGGCCGAATTACACATCCCGGGCTTTAATTTTCACGGTCTTCGAGGAAAGCCCAAGCGTTACAGCATTCATGTCAATGGGCCGTGGAGCATCACTTTTGAATGGGACGACGGTGATGCATTGAGAATCGACCTTGAGCAATATCATTGAGGACATTGTGATGACTGAAATTTCGGTGCGACGTCCACTTAAAAGGGCACCAGTACATCCAGGAGAGATCCTTCGTGAAGATGTAATCAGAAGTTTGAACCTATCGGTGAGTGAGGCAGCACGACGCCTTGGGGTATCTCGACAGCAGCTTCACCGTATCCTGGCATGCACCCATCCCATTACAACTGAAATGGCCCTGCGGATTGGAAAATTTGCGGGGAACGGACCGGGATTATGGCTGAGAATGCAGCAAGCTTATGACTTGTGGTATGCCGAAAACCGGATGGCTATCGAACTTTCTAAAATTGATACAGTTACCGTGAGCGGGCAAGACGCCTAACATATCGCTGGAGTGGCTGGCGTGCCGCCACCACACAGCTCAAACGTTATCTGTATTAGCCGTCACAGGCTTGACACCCGTAACGTATCTGGTTACACTCTAACTCAGATGATTCAGAAATTCAAACATAAGGGGCTACGGCAACTATTTGAAAAAGGCTCAACTTCAGGTGTAAACGCTCAACATGTAAAACGGTTGAAATTGATTCTCGCTCTTCTTGAAACTTCAGAAACTATTGAGGATATGGATTTGCCCGGTTTAAATCTGCATGAATTGAAAGGGAATCGAAAAGGCACTTGGGCTTTGAGGATCAGCGGAATTTGGCGTGTCACCTTCAGATTGGAACAAGGTGATGCTTTGGATGTAAACTACGAGGATTATCATTAGAGGTGTGTCATGAGGATGGATAACCCACCACATCCCGGTGAAATTATAAGAGAACTTTGCGTTGAACCTCTTGGGCTCTCAGTAACCGAGGCTGCTAACGCATTGAAAGTTACTCGAAAAACCCTTTCAACCCTTTTGAATGGCAGGGCAGGCATCAGCCCGGAGATGGCCTTGAGATTACACAGAGTGTTCGGGCGTACACCAGAAGGCTGGATGCGTCTGCAATTACAATTCGACTTGTGGAAAGCGGAAAAATCTCTCGACATCAGCGAGCTAAAGCGAATCAAGGCAGCGTAATCTAATACCCTCCCCAAATAACAAATCGCTGGTGTGGAAACGCAAACACCCGCGTTTCCACACAGCTCAACCGTTATCCGAAAGAATTAATACGAAGCTTCAGATAGGTTGGATTGAATGGCATTTTGAGCAGCGTGGACCAAAAACGATGATCTGGACATACCACGACGCTTTGCTGCGGCGTCGATCTGTTTAAGTGTCATTTCGGGGAGAGTGATATTGACTCTTACTGTTCGAGGCCTTGAATCCGGCACGCCGACAACCAGGAAGGCTGCGGCATCGGCGAAATCGGTATCTGCCATAATTTCTTCCAATTTTGAAGGATCAGGAAGCCGGTCGCCGTCTTCGAGCATACCCTGGATATGAAGCGTAAGCGCATCTTGAGCCATATCCTTAGCTTCATCAATGTTGCGACCGGCAGTGACACAACCTGGGAAATCAGGAAAAGACACGCCGAAATCACTTTTGGGGTCTTTGTGTACGATAGCGATATAATTACCCATTTCAAACCTCATCTGAATTTTATCCCCGATTGGCGCTCTATGCTTTTCAGTGTCCCAATCGGTATGTCCTTCTTCGGATGTGGAACAGTCACGCGCCCCTTTCTATTTGGATGCCGGAATTGTGTATGAGAACCGGAGGTTGCGGCTTGATACCAACCGTGCTGCAAAAGAATCTTTATGATTGCACGGCTATCCATGGTGTGTAACAATACACATCTCAAGGGTGTGTGTCAACATAAACGACCCCGGATAACATCCGGCTTGATTGGATGTGCGGAAAAAGCGCCCGCCCACCAATCAGCCTAAACGTTAAGGCCACTAAATAGGCATAGATATGTGCGATACACATAAGGAGATATTGAAATGCGACCTGATGAAATAAAGCAAAAAATTGAAGAATTAAATCTTTCTGAAAAATTATTGCTGATTGAAGATGTTTGGGACGCAATTGCTAAGAGCAATCAGGAACTTCCCATGCATGAATGGCAGAAAAGAGAGCTCGATAGGAGATATCGGAAATATAAGGCCGGAAAGCAGGATCTTCATAATTGGCAATCAGTTCATGAAGATATCAGGAATAAATACAAATGATGCTCCGCTATACAGATGCATCTATAGATGATTTGGAATTGGCCTTTGCCTGGTATGAAAGACAACGGAGGGGCCTTGGTTTCAATTTTCTTGATTGTGTTGAGAACGCCATACGAAACATTAGCATCTATCCAGAAATGTACCAGATTCGATATAAGAATTTTCGTGGCTGCCCAATTAGGAGGTTTCCATTCTCTATATTTTACACAATTGAACAGAATGAAATTGTGGTGCATTCTGTATTTGATAATCGACAAGACCTAAAAAGAAGGCCTTAACAATTTGCTTCACGGGAGCGCAAAAAGCCGCGCCCCGTGAGGTATACGTTCGGCACTAAAACAGTTATAGAAAGACGATGTTATGACCCCAAAGCAATTTTATGACTGGCAGACCGCAGGTGGAACAGACGATGTAATGCGTATGGTAGATTGCCTTGAGAGAGCGGATCTATCGTGGTGCGCAATAGGCGGAGTCGCTGTTAATCATTGGGCGTCTGAAGCTATGGTTACGCAAGATGTAGATTTTGTTGTTGCTACTGAATCAATAGAGATAGCAACCAAACTTCTTGTTGAAGCTGGATTCAAATCGGAACGGTTCGCATGGTCAATTAACTTTCGAGGCACATCTAAGGTCAGTATCCAATTGAGCACAGAAGATTTCTATGCTGACTTTCCCAGCCATTCTGTTCCAGCAGATATACATGGTATACTTATGCGAGTTGCGTCACTTAAAGATACATTGCGCGGAAAAATCAAGGCCTGGCGGGATACGGAAAGACGGCAAAGTAAAAAGTTTAAAGACATAGGTGATATCGCTCGCTTAGTTGAAAGTCACCCCCACTTATGGGAATTTCTTGACCAAGACTTGAAAGATATCATTGAAAAGCCGTAAAAAGATAGATCCCGCCGAACAAATCGCCGTTAGGGACGCAAACACCCGCGCCCTAAGGCTCAAGCGTTCTGTACCTCATTTTATGGAACAAAAATGCGATTTGCTCATACAAATATAACTGCTAAGAATTGGAAATCCTTATCGGAGTTTTATATCAAAGTGTTTCATTGTAAAATAGAACCGCCAGAACGAAAGCTTTCAGGAGCCTGGCTGGATCAAGCGACTGGCTTACAGACAGCAATCTTAGAAGGCGTACATTTGTTGCTCCCTGGCCATGGCGAAAATGGACCCACTCTTGAAATATTTACATACAAAAATATGCATGAATGTGGTCCCATAATGGCGAATTACGCTGGACTTACTCATCTTGCATTTGAAGTAGATGATGTCGATGGGACATTAGAGGAAGCCATTAGCAACGGTGCGCAATTATTGGGTAAAGTCACTGAAAAATCAGTTGATGGAATTGGTGATTTGAAGTTTGTTTATTTCCGTGATCCAGAAGGAAATATTATTGAAATACAATCGTGGAAGAAATAGGCGCATAGAACAAGCGCTTTCGATTTTTACGTCGCTGAAATTGGTGAGCCCGCTGTTGCGCTTGCGCGGACACAGACCATTATGGAAGGTGCAGACTACTGCGACTTCCGATACCGTTTTAAATAGAGGCAATACGTCAATAATTGATGGCCCCGTAAAAAGTTCGAATCTCTTGTAAAGCCGCAGTGATCGCAACGCTAATGAATTGATAATAAAATGTTTTTGAATGCGTGTTCCTGACTATAAGGAGGTATATATCGATACTGAGAATAAAACAGAAAGAGTCAGGCTGGCTCTTCTAATATTCTCGATGATTTTCTACGGCTTTTGTTTCAAAACAATTCATATGTCAGTGGGCAACGGTGCCTTTATTCTCATGAATGTTTTTCCGGCTGCCGCAGGATTGCTTTTTGGCATGCGCGTCGGTTTTATGACCGGGTTCATAACCATCCTTTTTGTCCTTTTTATGGGCGCAACCGTCCATCTCGATTTTAAAGCCTTTGTGCCGACGATTAGCGTATCCGGCATCGTTATGCTGATCATCGGGTCCGGTGTCGGACGGCTGCGTGATCTATCCTTAGCCGTCAAAGCGGAACTGCATAAACGCAGAGAAGTGGAGATGGCACTAAGGAAATCGCAGGATGAATTGGAATTGCGCGTCAAAGAGCGAACCCTGGAACTGGAGCAAACCACCAATGAACTGAAAAGAGAGGTCACTGAGCGAAGGCAGGCCCAGAAAGCGCATGAAGAGCTGCAGGCCCAGTTGACCCAGACCCAGAAAATGGAATCCGTTGGACGTCTGGCAGGTGGTGTGGCCCATGATTTCAACAACATGCTGGGGGTGATCCTCGGTCATGTTGATATGATTTTGGAAGAGCTGGACCCGGCCCTGCCGGTTTATGCCGACCTGAAGGAAATCAAAAAAGCGGCCCAGCGTTCCGCCGGCCTGACACGACAACTGCTGGCTTTTGCCCGCAAGCAAACCGTGGCGCCCAAGGTGCTCGATATAAACCGGACTCTGGAAGGGATGCTCCAGATGCTTAACCGGCTGATCGGCGAGGACATCGCGCTGGTCTGGCTGCCGGGCCAGGACCTGGAACCGGTCTATATTGACCCGTCGCAGATCGACCAAATGTTGGTCAACCTGGTTGTCAACGCCAGGGACGCCATTGCGGACGTGGGCAGGATCACCATCCAAACGGGGACCACTGTTTTCGATGAAGAATATTGCTCGGCGCATCCGGGCTTTGTGCCCGGCGAGTTCGTACACCTGTCAGTGAGCGATGACGGCTGCGGTATGGACCAGGAAACGCTGACCCACGTTTTTGAACCGTTTTTCACGACCAAGGAGCCGGGCAAAGGTACCGGCCTCGGTTTGGCCACGGTCTACGGTATTGCCAAGCAGAACAACGGCTACATCAATGTCTACAGCGAGCCGGGCCAGGGGACGACTCTTAAGATTTATCTGCCCAGGCATATCGGTAAATCCGTGTTGATGCGGGAGGATGCTCTGGCAACGCCGGACGTACGTGGCCACGAGACCATTCTGCTGGTTGAGGATGAGCCTGCGATTCTGAGCATGACCAAGAGGATGCTTGAAGGACTGAGCTACACCGTGGTGACCGCAAACACCCCGGGCGAAGCCATCCGGCTGGCCAGGGATTATGCCGGACAGATCCACCTGCTCATGACTGATGTGGTGATGCCCGAAATGAACGGCCGGGACCTGGCCAAAAACATCTTGTCCTTCTATCCCCATCTCAAGCGCCTGTTCATGTCCGGCTACACAGCCAATGTCATCGCTCACCACGGAGTGCTGGATGAAGGGGTCCATTTCATACAGAAGCCTTTTTCCAGTGAAGATCTGGCCGTCAAGGTGCGCGAAAGTATAAAAGCGGAATAGGAATTGTCATGTGGTTAAACGCAACCTGCTTTCTTGAATTCCAAATCCCTGTCCCAACTCCGTTTTTGCTCATGCTGCGCCCCCGGAGTGGATGGCAGCAGTGGATCGCACGCGAAGAGTACGTTTTGTCGCCCAGTGTACCGGCGGTCGAGTTCACAGACTCGTTCGGCAATCTGTGTCAGCGGCTGGTTGCACCAGCCGGACATTTTACGGTGCGTACATCCGTTGATATCGAAACCGCTGACGCATCCGACACGGCCCCTGGAGCCCCGTTTGTTGAAGTGCAGCAGTTGCCCGATGAGACGCTACCTTTTTTGTATCCAAGCCGGTATTGTGAATCGGATCGTTTCACGGAAATGGCCGCGTCGCTAACAACGGGCCGAGCCTCCGGCTACGATCAATGTAATGCCATCGTTGATTATATCCGCAAAGCTATACGGTATACACCGGGCATTGGACAGCAGATAATCAGTGCATCCGAGCTAAACCAATTGGGAAGCGGTGTATGCCGGGACATGGCCCATTTGGGCATTGCCTGTTGCCGAGCGCTATCGATACCGGCGCGCATGGTAGTGGGCTACCTCGAGGCGCTCGAACCGATGGATTTACACGCTTGGTTCGAGGCCTATGTTGGAAATCGATGGTACACATTCGATTCCACTCAAGCCGACCTGCAAGGAGGCCGGGTCGCGATCGCTTTCGGCCGCGACGCGGCCGACGTGGCTATCTACACACAATTCGGCGATCCGGTGGGGCTGCTGAATATGAACGTCAAAGTCGAACGGATGCCCGGACCGACTTACTGAGATTGGGCATAGCAACACTTCTAATCGGCGAACGAATCGTTGCACCTGAACGGATGGGCAAGAATGAAAACTTTTTCCGATAAAGCGTACGATCTTTTACGGAAGGTGCCAAAAGGGCGCGTCACGACGTATAAAGAAATCGCCCATGCCTTGGGAACAAAAGCATATCGGGGGATCGGACAGGCCATGAAAAGAAACCCGTATGCGCCGGAAGTCCCATGACACCGGGTTGTCGCCTCATCCGGTCGGATTGGGGGATTTCAGGGGAAGACATCAGGCGCCGCCATAGCGCATAAAATTAAAATGCTCGAGGAAGAAGGGGTTTCGGTTCAAGGAGGAAGGATAAAGAATTTTGAAAAAATTCTTTATCGATTTTTCTAGTCCATAAAAAAACAGAATGGTCGCATCTAAAATATTTAGCAATGCACAATTGGAGTGCAGGACGCATAGTATAAAACTACTGTGCCTCCAGAATATTTCAAGAGATGGATCTGCCAAGAGTATTTATTATATCGCTGTGGCCTTAACTTTCTCCCCAAATATTTCTAACAGCTGCTTTGATTTAAACGCCGGATTGATTTCCACCCTGATGGGCGTGTAAATATATTTCGGCCTTTTTAGTCGTTTTTCATTTTTATCGATATGCTCACACGCGGCAGAGGCCGCGGCAGCGGCGGATACGGGGAAGTAAAAGTGCTTAATGAATTTATCAAAAAAATAATTTTGCGACGCGTATCGAGCTGCCTATCGCCATTGGTCGAGCCCTAATGAGTTACATCATCGGGTTTGGAGCTTACAGGTATGCGCTGGCCTTGCTTGTCGTGCTCCACCATTTGAGGCTGTGGGTTCCTTTGGCCGAAACGGTGGACTGGGGGGTGCACGCCGTCTTGAGTTTTTTTGTCATCAGCGGATACATGATCGCAAGGATACTGGACAAATCCTACTCTGGCGACCACCGTAAACTCAGATTTTTGCTTAACCGAGCACTGCGACTTTTGCCGGCGCATTGGGCGACGCTGGTCTTTCTGCTGTTTACCTTTTTCGTTGTCCCCGATGCCATGTTGGGGTGGGGTCTGGGGAAAGGCGCAACGAACCCTCTGGACACATTCTCGGTGTTCAATTGGATCGAGAACTTTTTACTGGTCGGAAATGCCCACCTGGCCAATTTCCCGACTTGGACAATACGCTTGGAACTTTATTTATACCTTGTTGCGCTGTTGCTCTTCCCGATGCACCGGTACGTCGTTGTGGGGTGCCTGTTGGTCGGCCTTTGTGCGTCGATGACATGGCCGCTCGCCGCATTGGCAGCCTACCCGCCTTATTCGGTCGGGTTGCTGGCAAGCCTATTTCCTTTCAGTGCAGGGGCATGCGCTTACCATTTCAGAGCAAAAATCCCTCAATTTTCTACATTTTCCTGCTATGCCGCGACATCCGTTTCGCTCCTGTTCATCGTTGGATTGAAAGTTTGGGGGCTGGCAGTGGAAACCTCTGCGCTGATATCCGTTTTTATGACTACCGCCGCGGTGGTAATCCTCCAGAGCAGGCGGCAGCATACCGCACCACGCTGTTATCGGATTGATGAATTCCTTGGAGATATGAGCTATACGGTTTACTTGATACATAAGCCAGTCATGATCTGGATCGGGTGGATTGCAATGACCGGCAGTCTTTTCACGACCACCTCCGTCTGGTTCGTATTCGCAATGATGGCGATGTCACATCTGTTAGGGCTGGCCGTTAACAGGGTGGTCGAAAGACCGGTCAAGGTCGTTCGCGCAAAGATCAGGAAAAGAAAAATCGTTTTGTCGGAAAAAGAGAAAGGGGTCGCATCTCAAATATAAAGCAATTCCGTCAACAGTCGCAAACAGAACAGTCCACCCAAAGGAGGCTTCTCATGATCACCGCAATCGTTGAATTCAAACTTTCCCAAAAGATATCTGTCCGCAAAGCACGAGAGATATTTCTCAGCACTGCGGAGAAATACAAGGGGTTGCCCGGACTGATCCGAAAGTACTACTTGATTTCTCCCGACGGGGACAAGGCCGGTGGCATCTATCTGTGGAAAACCCGGGAAGACGCGGACCGGCTATACACCGACGAGTGGAAAGCCTTCGTGCGCGGAAAATACGGATCTGAACCGAAGGTCAATTATCTGGAGACCCCGGTTATCGTTGATAACCTTTCAAACGAAATAATCACTGGCGAATAACCAGCCTGGCACAAACGGCTTAAAAGAATACGGGACAGCCTCACTGAGCGGAACAGCAATTTTCCTAATGGCAAGGATCACGAACACAAGTGCCGTCAAGGCTTCTTGTTGCGCAATGATGACACTGTAATAAATCCTTTACGGAGCACACGGGGGTTTTTTAACCCAAAAAGAATTTTTCTCCCGCAGAGGCGCGGAGACGCAGAGAACTGCGGCAAATTGAATTGCGCGAGAGCTTTTCCCTGCGCCTCTGCGGGAGATATGAATTATTAAATCTCCGTGTCCTCCGTGACTGGTTCAATATTGCTGCGGGAAGAGACCTACTGGAGCATTATGCATAAGCGTAATATCCGATTTTTTACGGTGCCATCATAATTGAGCTGAGAAAAAGCGATGAGTCATCAGAACATTCCATTTCAAACGATCGATTGGGCAAAAATACCCAAAACCGAGCACAAGGGTGAAACGGGCATTGCTTATTGGCAAACAGTTCAATTTCCAGGTTTGCGGATAAGAGTCGTCGAATATTCAAAAGGTTATCTTGCTGATCATTGGTGCGAAAAAGGACACATCGTATACTGCCTGGAGGGTGAAGTTATCAATGAGTTGAAAGATGGGACAAAGACCATTTTGACCAAAGGGACCTCATACGTGGTCTCAGATGAATTAAGCTCACATCGGTCGGTCACCGAAAACGGGGTAAAATTGTTGATTGTCGACGGAGATTTTTTAAAATTCACGAAATGATTTTTTTGTCAAAAGCACGGATGACAAGCACCTCAGCATGAGCGCGGTTGTTTTGGGACACGCCCCTTTTGCGGTGGGGGCGCTGTTATTTGCGCCATTGCCCAGTCTCGAGTCGCTGCCCTACATATTGGCCGGGGCGGCGCTGCACATCGGCTACCAACTGTTTCTATTGGCATCCTATCGCATCGGCGACCTGAGCCAGGTATATCCTTTGGCACGGGGCGCTGCGCCCCTGATTGTGGCAGCTGTTTCGGGAGTATTGCTGGGGCAACATCTTTCCTGGCATGAAATGGCCGCCGTGAGCATTATCGGGACCGGCATTATGAGCCTGGTGCTGGTGCGCCGCAGCGACGGGCTTCGCAACGGGAGGGCCGCGGTGCTGGCCATCATCACCGGAGGATTCATCGCGTCCTATTCCCTGGTGGACGGCTTGGGGGCGCGCGAAGCCGGCACAGCGCTCGGTTACTACGGCGCACTGTCAACGATTAACGCGGTCATTTTTGCCGCCATCATGCGTGTTATCCGGCCGGGGATTGTGACGCGCGTGGTTTGCAGGCAATGGCGGTTTGCGCTCGGCGTTGGCGGCGCTTCGTTTTTGGCCTACGCAATGGTGACCTGGGCTTTTACCGTCGCGCCGATACCGTTGGTGACAGCGTTGCGGGAGACGAGTATCGTATTTGCGATGTTGCTGGGTGTCTTTGTTCTAAAGGAACGGATCGATCTCGTGAAAGTGCTGGCAACGCTGTGCACGCTTCTGGGTGTCGGGTTGTTGCGCGTCAATCGTTAAGTCGATTCAGACGGTGATCACCGGTGCCAATACCATCTCATCATAAAATGCCCCGGCGGCTCACGATGGCCTCCCTCGGCAGCGGCGCCCGCCAGTTGGCCGATATGGATCCTGATCTGGGCGCGGTTCTCGATCGGCTGGGTGAGCCGCCGATGTGGGGTCGAAATCCGGGCTTTGCCGCGCTGGTGCGCATCATCCTTGAGCAGCAGGCCATGGCCGAGGAGTGGGCGCCGTGGCGCTCTGTCGC
Source organism: Pseudomonadota bacterium (assembly GCA_043825735.1). Taxonomy (GTDB): domain Bacteria; phylum Desulfobacterota; class Desulfobacteria; order Desulfobacterales; family JBDRRP01; genus JBDRRP01. Next base: position 10,742 of record JBDRRP010000048.1, read on the forward strand.
GGCCCGGATCCTGTGGATGCACTACCTCGACGGGCGAGGGCAGTACCATACGCCGGTAATATAACCGGTTTTTTGAGCCGCGGACGCAGGCGCACGGCCCGAATTAAGGCTGCAACCGTTTGAATGGGTGTTGATTTCATCGGGATTTAAAATCGCTATCAAAATCGAAATAGAATATGGAGGGTGCGCATGACAAAAGACAACGGGAAAGACCTGTCGTCCTCTCTCTTATGGAACCTTTTTGCGCCCATCGAGGAGATCACCGAGCATAATGCAGAGGCCGTCATTGACTGGCTAAAGGATAGAAGCAGCGTACTGATCTGGTTTACATCGATTATTACCGGATCCCTCATGCTGTTTACGCTTTTCGGGAAAAAACCCGGTTTTCATGATCTCAACAGTATTGCGCTTTCCATTTCATTGCTGCTGATGTTTGTTTCCATCCTGTGTAACTTGATTTGCGTCTGGCAAATTCCCAAATGGAAGCTTGCAATACGCATCGGGCGCATCTCAAACGGTCGCAGAATGACCTTTGATCTGGAGATCAGCTCGTGGTTTGGTCTGGTCAGCTTTTTGGGCGCCTTGGTGATGGCTGCGCTCGGAAACAGCGGTCTTTAGACCATCCATGCGTATCGCGTGTTCAACGCCCGCGCCATCGGAAATAGTCTTGATGGTAAAGGACTGCGAAAGCGAGTACAATTGAGACCTCCCGCTGGGGCGACAGTGTTGTGGAAATAGCGATTGCCGATGAACGGTGCACTGGAATGAGTGCGGGAAAAAGATAAATTCGACTTTTTACAGATCCATCAATTTTAAGGTGAACAGATGAGAAATCTATTTGACGGTAAAAAGACGGCAAGATTGGGCACTGAGAAGAACCCGGTTGTAGTAAACGTACAAACAGAAGAAAGAGCCAAAGAACTGGAATCGATGCTGGAAAACGCCGGTTGGAAATATACCATTGAATTGGATCCCGACAGACCCGAGGATATTTCGAACCTGGAAATTTTGCTGAATCCGGTTCAAACGGTAACTGTCGAAAAGAAGGTGGGGCGTAACGATCCGTGCCCTTGCGGGAGCGGCAAGAAATATAAGCATTGCTGCGGGAAATAGGGCTTTATGGCGTTGCGCTTATAGAGATCGGCGCTATTAATAACAGAGGAAACCGTTATGAGAAGACTCGCGATAATTTGTGTTTTCATTTTTGCTTCCTGTTCATCAATCGGGCACTGGGCATCCGATACGACAATGGCGCCGGGGGCTTCCGCGCTCATCTGGCCGGCGGGTCTGCCGGTCTATGATCACATCGTCATCGTTGTCGAGGAAAACAAGGATTACGAAGAGATCATCGGCAACGCGAACGCGCCCTATATCAATAACGTGCTGAAGAAAGACGGGGCGAGCTTCACGCAGATCTATGGCGAAGAACACTTCAGCCAGGGGAATTACTACTGGATGTTTTCAGGCGGCAATCAGACCGTCGGCTTCATCGACCAGGTCCCGTCCGAGAAAAATAATCCCGCCTATCCCTTTAAGACGACCAATCTGGGTGAGCAGTTGATCGCAAAGGGGCTCTCATTCAAGGGCTATGCGGAGAGTCTTCCTGAAATCGGTTTCACGGGCGATAAAGCGTCGGCGGGGCTGTATGCCCGAAAACATGTCCCCTGGATCAGTTTTGCCAATGTACCCAACGGCAAAACGATCGCAACCTCGTCCAATCTCAGGTTCGCGGACTTTCCCTCTGATCCTTCCCAGTATGACACCCTGCCCACCATTGCCTTTGTCATTCCTAACCTGGACAACGACATGCACAACGGCCCAATTGACGAAGCGATCAGGGCCGGCGATCGCTGGTTGCAGAAAAACATCGATGCCTACTATCAATGGGCCAAGAATCACAACAGCCTTTTGATTCTCACCTTCGATGAGAACGATGACAAGCGGGCCTACCGGGGGCTCACCAATCCATTGGTGGACCCGCAGTCCTGCGCCGGAGACGGCCGCGATCCGGAGTACTGTATCGACCTTCAGAACCGGATTGTCACGATTTTCGCAGGGGCGCATATCAAGGCCGGCGATTACCCCGAGGGTAAAGGGATCACCCACGTCAACCTTCTGCGCACGCTGGAGGCGATGTACGGACTGTCCAAAGCCGGGACCCAGCAGCCCAACGCTGCCGGCGGCGGCATCACGGACGACTACATCATCGTCGATGTATTTGAGCTCGCACGGTAGCGGTGCCTTCGACAAGTTTGCGCATAATAAAGAACTATGAACCGGTTTTCTCCGCGCCCTCCGCGAACTCCGAGGCGATATCGTTGCCTTCGATTGAAGCGTTAGCGTTTAACCGTCCGCTTGAGGGGATGCATGTTTTCACACCGCTGGCACCATGAACCGACCCCCAACGCGTTCAGCCTTCTCATCGGAAAAAAACGCGCTGCCGGTGCAAACCTTCTGGACCTGACCGTTTCCAATCCCACCACCGCCGGGTTCATCTATGACCATGCGGCCATCCAAAACGCACTGTTACAGCCTGGTAATTGGACCTATGCGCCGGACCCGCGCGGTCTGCCGTCGGCGCGCCGTGCTGTCGCCGGCGTTTACCGGGAGCGTGGCTGCCTCGTACCCTCGGAGGCCATTTTCCTTACGCCGGGCACCAGCGACGCGTACGCGGCGCTTTTTAAACTGCTGGGGGACCCCGGCGACGAGGTTCTTATCCCGGAGCCGGGTTACCCGCTGCTGGCCCACCTGGCGGCGTTCGAAGGGCTTAAGGCGGTGACTTATCCCTTGCGCTACGATTCGGCCACCGGCTGGACCATCGATTTGGAGATTCTGCGGGCGCTGATCACAGAGGCCACTTGCGCGGTGGTGGTGGTCAATCCCAACAACCCCACCGGGCAGTTTCTAAAAATCCGAGAGCTGTCGGAGCTCGATGACATCTGCTGTGAAAAGGATCTGGCGCTGATTGTGGACGAGGTGTTTTCGGACTTCGTCACACCGGTAAACGCGGACGCCAGGGTGCATAGTGCTGTGAATCGGTGCCAAGCGCTGACGTTCGTCCTCAACGGTGTTTCGAAGATGCTGGGTCTGCCCCAGATGAAGCTGGCGTGGATGGTCGTCTCCGGTGATGCCCGCCTGGCCGTGGCCGCCGCCGAGCGGCTCGAATTTCTCCTGGATTTCTACCTGTCGGCAGGAACCCCGGTTCAGCTGGCCGCCGGTACGCTGCTCACCCTTCGCCCGGGCATCCAGGAGCAGATCCGGCGCCGCATCGATGCCAATCACCAATGCCTCTTAAAACTGACGGCGGCGACGCGAAACAGTGTCGCCATGCTGCGGGAAGGCGGTTGGTACGGGGTCGTGGAGATCCATGACGCAGTGGGCGATGAGGATCGCGTGCTCACGCTCGCCCGGGAAGATAATGTCCTCGTTCATCCCGGCTATTACTACGATTTTGCCCGCGAGGGGTTTGTGGTGGTGAGCCTGCTGACGCCGGCCGACATCTTCGAAACGGGTATCCGGCGGTTGACCGACCGGTACGGAAAGATTTGATCCATTGAGCACCGAGGCGGTGCGCGGCTTTCTCCAGGCCAAGCGCGGGGATCTTGCATAAATGCGCCGGCGATGCTTAAGAGACCGCATTTTTAAGTAAGCCCTTGCGAGGTTGGAATGGGAGATACCAGATCCCACGAAATTGAAAGGACACCATGACCGCTGTTAGCACATCCATTTTCGATCTCTTCAAAATCGGCCCGGGCCCGTCGAGCTCCCACACCGTGGGGCCCATGCTGGCCGGTGGCGCCTTCATCCGCACCGCAGCCGAATTGCCAGCCGAACTGCGCCGGCAGGCTACCGGCATCCGGGTGCACCTGTTCGGATCTCTGAGCGCCACCGGAAAGGGGCACGGCACGGACCGGGCCGTCCTGGCAGGGCTGATGGGGGATCTCCCCGAGACCTGTTCGAGCGAACGTCTTCAGGGACTGCTGCGCGATGCACGGGCGAGCTACCGCGTCCGGGTGGGAGATGTGACGGTGGACATGACCGGAGCGGATATCGTCTTTGACCGGGTGGTCCACGACTTCCCGTTCAGCAATACACTGGTCATCCGGCTTTGTGGAGACGGCGGCAGTCTTTTCGAAAGAGAATACTATTCGGTGGGCGGCGGGTTTATCCGGTGGAAGGACCAGGCGGAACCCCAGCCAGAGGGCGCTCCGGTCTACCCCTACGAGACCATGAACCAGTTCCAGCAACAGTGCCGCAGTGCCGGCGTGTTATTCGAGACCTTGCTCATCGCCAATGAAACGGCCGTCACCGGCGTTGTCCCGGTGGAGATCGCCAGCCGGATGGATCACATCATGGCGGTGATGGATGCCGCGGTGCGCTCAGGGCTGGAGGCTGACGGCGTCCTTCCCGGTCCTATCGGACTCCAGCGGAAGGCGGCCCGGTTGTTTAACACCATTGAGGTGCCGTCGTCACCGGCCCACCGCCTCATGGCACGCCTCAATGCCTACGCTCTGGCCGCGAGCGAAGAAAACGCCGCCGGGGGCATCGTGGTCACGGCCCCGACGCTGGGCTCCTGCGGCATCATCCCCGCCGTGCTTCGCCTGCTCAAACACAACCGGCGTATGCGCCGCGACCGGCTTCGAAGAGGCCTGTGGGCGGCGGCGCTGGTCGGGTTTCTCGTAAAACACAACGCGAGCATTGCCGGTGCCGATGTGGGATGCCAGGGGGAGGTGGGCACGGCGTCGGCCATGGCGGCGGCTTTGCTTTGCGGCGCCCACGATTTTGGCATCGATATCATTGCCTCGGCGGCGGAGATCGCCCTGGAGCATCACCTCGGGTTGACCTGCGACCCGGTGATGGGTTACGTCCAGATTCCCTGCATCGAAAGAAACGCCATGGGCGCGGTCAAGGCTTACAATGCATTCCTGCTGGCCAGTATGGGGGATGCGGGCCGGCAGAAAGTGGGTTTCGATGCGGCGGTGGCGGCGATGCGCGAGACCGGCCGAGACATGTCCAGCAAATACAAGGAGACCAGCCAGGGGGGGCTGGCGGTCAGTGTGGTGGGCTGTTAGTGGATCTGAACCACGAAGGACACGAAGTTCACGAACAAAACCCTAAAGCAGCGGAAAGTAGAAAACTTTCGTGTTCTTCGTGAACTTCGTGGTTCTACCGTCACTGCGCGAAGAGACCATCCGGTGTATTCTTTATAGGCGTCAAAGGCGAAAGGTGGTGCCCATGGAAGTCAAAAGCGGCCTTCCCGTCATATCGGTGGCCATTCTCATTACCGGCAACATCGTGGGCGCCGGTATCCTGGGGCTTCCCATCGATACCGGCCTGGCCGGGTTTTCGTTGTCCACAGTCACCATGCTGGTCATGTGGGGGCTCATGCTGGCCACGGCCGTCATCTTAGCCGACCAGGTGCTCCTGTCCCGGGAAGACAATTTCGATCTGCCTTCTTTGTTCGGATCGACCCTCGGCCCGGCCGGACGGTGGGTCGCCATCGCCGCCAACCTGCTCATCCTCTACGGTCTGCTGGTGGCCTACCTGAGCGGCGGCACAGCCATCATCATAAATCTTTTTCACCTGAGCCAGCCGGCGTGGGTGGTAACCCTGGTGTTTTTCGGACTCGTCGGCGGCCTGACCCTATTTGGTCTCGAAGTGGTGCGCCGGGGAAACACCCTGATGATGGTGGCCATGTGGGCGGCGTTTGGCGTGTTGGCCGCCATCGCCGCATCGCGCATCCAACTGCATCGTCTCACTGCTGTGGACTGGGCCCTGGTGCCGTCAGGCATTCCCATCATGGTCACCGCCTTTCATTTTCACAACATCATCCCCACCGCCTGCCGGAGTCTGGCGTACGATCGGGCGGCCACGCGAAAGGCGCTCTTTATCGGCAGTGGTATCGGTCTGGGGATGAACCTCATCTGGAACGTGGTGGTCATTGGCACGATTCCCGTGGCCGGGGCCGGCAGTGACACCATTCTCTATGCTTTTGAGCACGGCCTGCCGGCAACGGTGCCCCTGGCGAACCTGCTCCACTCGAAAATTTTCGTTGTCAGCGGGCTGCTCTTCGCAATTTTGGCCATTACCACATCATTTTTAGCCAACGGCACCGCACTGATGGGGTTCGCTCGGGATATGGGTGCGGGTTGGGCCGTGACACGCAGCAAAACAGCCCATGCTCTGATTTCCTTCGCACCGCCGCTTCTGGTGACGATTGTCTACCCGAATCTGTTTTTAAAGGCCCTCGATGTGGTGGGCGGGGTCGGCATTGCCCTGTTGTTCGGGGTGCTGCCGGGTGTGCTGGCCATTCGGCAGTCGAAGACCCCCACGGGTCGGCGCCTGGGCATGCTGATTGTCGCTTGTTTTCTTGCCGTACTTGTCTTCGAAATATGCCAGGAAACCGGATTGCTGCGCATCGACCCGGCCGTCGAACTCTATAAGGCCGGTTGGCAAGTCGCCGGCCAGCCGGCGCCGTGATGCGCAGGGGACGCGGCATGGCAGCGCCGGTGCAGGAGACTGCGTCATGAGCGTCTTGGGCTGGTTGAGTCTTGTGCTCTTCGGAGCCGCCGCCCACCGGGCGGCGCGGCGCCTTGCCTTGAGGCGCTGGGCCGATTTCTGGATCGCCTGGCTGGTGATCCTCACCGGAGCCATCGTCGCCACCGGCCAAGTTCTCAGCTTGCTTGAGCGCCTCTCGAGCGCTGCCTTCTGGCTGACCGCCGCCGGTATCTGCGCCGCCATTGCATGGCGGCTGCCCCGGCCGAGCCAGGCGCCGCCGGCGCTGCGCCGTGAAGTTGCCGCAATAAAAAGAGATCTGGCCGAGACCGCCCCTTTTACCCGGGCCGTATTCAGAGTCCTGGCTGCGGCGGTTCTGGTCGCCGCAGCGCTGAATCTCGTGTCACTTTTCACCTGCCGGCCCACCAACTGGGACTCCATCGCTTCGCACCTGACCCGGGCCGCCTATTTTCTCCAGTTCGACAGCCTGAAAGCCTTCGATGCCAATTACTGGGCCCACGACGCCCACGCCCACAACGCGGCCATTTTGTGGGTGTTCGTGCTGGGCATCCTCCAGTCCGAAATTCTGGTTCAAGCCATTCAATTCGTATTCTACCTGGGCGGCGGACTGGTGGTCTACGGCCTGGGGCGGGAGCTGCTCCGTGCCCCGGCTCCGGCAGCCATGGGGGCCTTTATATTTCTGCTGCTGGTGGAAAACCTGTTGGAGGCCATCAGCGTCCAGAATGATCTGGTGCTTCATTTTTACTCCGGGGCGGCCGTGTATTTCCTGCTGCAGTTTGCGCGGCAGCCAGGACTTATCTACGGTTGGCTTTCGGTAGCCTGCATGTTCCTGACGGCAGGGGTCAAGGGGACCGTCATCATGCACTTGCCGGTGTGGACCGTTGTCGGCGGATTCGCGATCCTCGCCGCGGCGATCCCAAAACGCGGCCGCCCCGCCCCACGGCCTGGCCGCGGGGCGGCACACGCCGCAGCGATTGCGGCGGCGGTGCTCATGGCGTTTTTTCTTGGTGATGGAATGGGGTACCTGGCCAATGTGCGTGCTTACGGCCACCCGATCGCCCCGGTGGCCGCCCGCGACAGGTCCTTTGAAAATACCCCCACCCGCGAGATGATGACGGCCGGTGCCAAGAATCTTTTTCGCTATGGGTTCGATTTCTTCTCCCTGGACGGCCTGAACCGCCTGCCCGGAGTTCGCGCGGCGGAAGTGGCGGCGAAGCGCTGGGGCGTTGACGTATTAAGGCGCGCGGGCGTGAACCTGGAAGGCGGCCGGATGCACGTTCCCTTTTCCGCAGCGCCGCCCGCCACCGACGAAGACTTCTCCTGGTGGGGCATCATGGGTTTTTTGCTGATCCCTGCGGGGGTGGCGTGCTATCTGTCCGGCAGGCGCGGGGCTTTCGGATGGGCGCTGTTTACAGCCGGCGCCGCCTATATCTTCGCCCAGGCGTTTGTCGGGCCTTACGGACCGTGGCGGGGGCGCTATTTCCTGTTTCTGGCCCTGCTGTGGGCGCCCTTTGCCGGCAGTCTTTTCATGCTTCCGGTGAGCGCCGCCGGCAGCCGCCTACGGCCGGCTGCCGGGAACGCTTTTCTTTCAGCCGTGGTCGCGCTGGGGGTGGTGTCGGCGATCATGGCCGCGGGCTGGCGGGATGTGCGGCCTATCACGCTGGGGTTTGCCGCAGACCGGTTGGGTCAGATGACCGCACGCTTCAAAGACCCGCAGGCCGCCGATCTTTTCCGGCGCTTTAATGCGGCGGTGCCGCCGGAGGCCTCCGTCGTGGTATGCCTGCCGCAGGATTTCTACGAGTATCTGCTTTTCGGGGAGGAGCTGAGCCGCAAGCTGACACCGATCCGGCACATGGCCGCGTTTGAAAAAAGCCACGGTGCGCCGGGCTACCTTTTCTATCGCAAGGAGGCCAGTACGCCGCTTCACCTGTGCCCGCCGCGGACGGAAGACTTCCCTCTGGGCGACAACTATTTTCTTCGCCGGCTCGGCACGTCCGATCCCGGAGTGCTTCGGCAGGCGGCGTCCGGCGCAGCCGCAGTGACCGATGTGGAGAACCACTTCGGTATGCGATTTAGACAGATACCGGCGGGCGACTTCGAGATGGGCAGCCCGCCGAATGAACCGGGCCGGACAGCGGAGGAGACGCGCCATCGCGTCACGCTGCCGCGCCCCTTTTTCATCCAGACCCGCGAGGTCACCCGGCGCCAGTGGGCGACGTTGATGGGCGGCGATCCGGGGTTTCCGAAAGACTGCCCCGATTGCCCCGTCAACCAAGTTTCCTGGGAAGACATCCAGTCGTTTATCCGGCGGTTGAACGAATCGGGCATCGGCAGCTACCGGTTGCCCACCGAGGCCGAATGGGAAGTCGCTGCCCGGGCCGGCACCGAAACGGCTTTTGCCGGCGGTCCCATTGATTCTCCGGTGGGCGCGGATGCCGTGCTTGAAAGAGCCGGGTGGTATGTCGGCAACGCCGCAGGCCGCCCGTGGCCCGTGGGATCCTTGGCCCCCAATGCCTGGGGGCTTTATGACATGCACGGCAATGTCTGGGAGTGGTGCGCCGACGGCTACGGCCCTTACTCGCCGGGGCCGGCCGTGGATCCCCGGGGAGACCCGGCGGCCGGGATCAAGGTGGTGCGCGGCGGCAGCTATGACAATCAGCCCTTTCAATGCCGCTCGGCCATGCGTAACGGCTTTCCGGCGGACCACCGGGCCTGGAATCTGGGCTTTCGCCTGGTCTATGTGCCGGGCGCCTGAGGCGCCCTTTACGACCGGCCGGATTCATGATTTGTGGCGGCGGGGCGGCTGGAAAAATTTTTTGACGCCGTCAAACCTATAAAAAAAACTTTCTCGCAAAGACGCCAAGCACGCAAAGAAATATATCTTTAATAGCTATATGTTAGAGTAATTGCCAGAATAATGTTCCGTTTGATCTCTGAGATCCTCTCGAGGTCGGGATCGATATCGGGATCGAAATCGATGTGTTCCAAGGCCGATACCGATACCGATGCTCACACGGCGTTGTTGTGGAAACGGAACGTATTTATGTCAACAGCTCAAACTTTGCGAGAAGATGGCTCATTTACGCGTTTGCATACGTGGATCTCTTAGAAGAGGATTCTTACAAATGTTTGAAAAGGTTCAATCCGCCAGGGAAGTGCTAAAGGGTCACGCCAATGTCACACCCGTCATGACTTCCGAAACGCTTGACCGCTTGCTTGGCGCCAAGGTGTCTCTCAAGTGCGAAAATTTCCAGAAAATCGGTGCATTCAAATTTCGGGGGGCATTCAACGCCATCTCGCGGCTGACCGAGGCGGAAAAGGCGCGCGGCGTCATCACCTATTCATCGGGAAATCATGCTCAGGCCGTGGCGCTGGTCGGAAAGATGCTCAACGTGCGCACCACGGTCGTCATGCCCGACAATGCTCCCACAATCAAACGGATCGCGACGGCAGGCTATGGTGCGACGGTCATCCAATACGATCCCGAAAAGGACAACCGTGAAGACATTGCCAGGGATCTGGAAGCGGCCGGAGGCCTGACCCTGATCCCCCCATTTGATCACGAAGATGTCATCGCGGGGCAGGGTACGGCGGCTCTGGAGATGTTCGAGCAAATCGGTCCGATGGATATGCTCCTGGTGCCATGCGGCGGTGGCGGGCTGCTGAGCGGTTCGGCGATCGCCGCCAAAGCGATGGCGCCCGGCTGCCGGACCATCGGTATCGAGCCGGAACTCGGCGACGATGCGACCCGCTCGTTTCACACCAAAACGCTTCATCGCGTGAAGAATCCGCCAACGATCGCCGACGGCACGCGCACCGCGTCGCTGGGCAGCATCACCTTTCCGTTGGTGCTCAAGTATGTGGATGATATGAAGACGGTTTCGGAAGAAGCGATCATAGAGGCAGTCCGGTTTCTGTTCTACCGGATGAAGCTGGTGGTGGAGCCCTCCGGCGCCCTCGGGCTGGCGGCCTTGCTCAGTGGCGCCGTCATGCCGGGAGCCCGCGTCGGCGTCATTTTGAGCGGCGGCAACATCGATGCCGCGACGATGGACACCATCCTGCGGCGGCGCGCTCCGGAGAAACCTCTTGAGAGTTAAATCGCGATGGCCATTTTTATTCCCCCAGGGTCGTTCGCCGGATAATCTCCTCCTGCATATCGGGTGTGAGATCGGCGAAGTAGGCCGAATAGCCCGACACCCGCACCAGCAGGTTGGGATGGGCGGCCGGGTTGTCCCGTGCTTCCCTCAGGGTGGCCGCGTCAAGGACGTTGACCTGGGCCTGCATGCCGCCACGGGCGAAGTACGTTTTCAGCAGCCCGGTGAGGGCTGCCGGGCCGGCTGCGCCCCGCAGGGCGTGGGGGTCGAGTTTGAGGTTGAAATTGACGCCGTTGGCGGCCCGCCGGGCGTCGATGCGGTTGACCGAGTTGATGAGCGCCGTGGGACCGCTGCGGTCCATGCCGTTGCCCGGCGCGATGCCCGAGGCAAAGGGGGCGCCCTTTTTCCGGCCGTGGGGCAGGGCCCCCGTGACACGGCCGAAGTGCTGGTGGGCCGTGACCGAATAAAGACCCATGGTGTAGCGGCCGCCGCGGGTGCTGCGATAGGGGGCCAGCGTCCGGGCGAAGGCCGCCGTTACCGCCTGGGTCCACCGGTCGGCCGCCGGCACGTCGTTTCCGAACTTATCCATCCGGCGCAGGGCGGCCAGTGGCTCCGGGTCGGGAAAATCGGCGGCGAGCGTGGCGGCCAGCACCGGCAGCGTCATCCGCTGATCGATAAATACCGCGCGCTCGATGGCGTAGAGGGCGTCGCCGGTATCGGCCGGCCCAACGCACTGGATTCCGGAAAAATTGTAGCGGGCGCCGCCGGCGGTGGAACATTTGCCGGACGTGAGGCACCCGTCCAGCAGGAGACTGGTGAGGGGCGTGGGATGATAGCGCCGGTTGGCCTGCTCGATGGCCTGCAGATCTTCCATGAGACGGTGGAGTTGAAATTGGAGCTGAGTTTCAAAGGCGATGAAGACAGCGGCCATGGTGCCCATGGTCGACACCGGCGGAGTTTTCGCGCCGCAGCGGCGCCGTGCGCCGAAGCGGCGGCCTTCGTTCAACGCCAGCTCAAGACAGATGGGAACGTTCACCAGGGCGGCGTCGGTGGATGAAAAGCTCTTGCCCTGGCAGACCGGCTCCACGCACCCCACCGCCGTGTAGTTGCGGGCGTCTTCGAGCGCGTAGCCGTTGGCCGCCAGGGTGCCGACGATGACGTCGTCGTTGTACAGTGCCGGGGAATTGCTGCCGGCGGCGAGCATGCCGGCGATGCGCGCAACATAGGCCGGCGGCGCATCGGCGTGGATGCGGGCATGGTAGTTGGGCTGGCGCATCCGCAGCGCGTCCATCACGTCCAGGAAAAGCCGGCTCACGTCGTTGACGCCGTCATCGCCATCGGGCGTCAGCCCCCCCACGGTCACCACTTGGCCGTTGAACATGCCCCCGTGAAAGCGGGTGAGCCGGCGTGAGAAGACCGGCACGATCTCGCACATCTTGATGGAAAAAGCGGCCACCAGTTCGCGGGCCCGGTCCGGTGTCAGGATGCCGGCCGCCAGGTCCCTTTCGTAGAAGGGCAAAAGGTACTGGTCCATGCGCCCGGGGCACACCGAATTGTCGAGGCTCTCCAGATTGATGGCGATCTGGGCGAAGAAGAGCGCCTGAAGCGCCTCGTGGAAACCGCCGGCAGGGCGCCGGGGCACGCGCGCACAGACGCGGGCGATGTCCAGAAGATCGGCTCTCCGGCCCTCGTCGGTTTCTTCTTCGGCCATCCGGCGGGCCAGGCGCCCGTAGCGGGCGCCGAACCGGGCCAGCGACTCGGCGGCGTGGTCAGCCGCTTCGTAGAAGATTTTCCGGGCCGGCGTACAGCCGTTGCGGCGGCGCAGGGCATCGATCTCTTTCCGGATGCCGTCGGTTCCCACGCGCAGCAGTTTCTCGTAATCGGGTGCCAGATGGGAGATGCCCCCGGATTCGTTGACCAGGTAGAAGGTGCCTTCGAGCTGGTGGCGGATAAAGCGCAAGCGCTTTCGGGGGGAAGAAAAACTGCGGTAGGCGAGAAACCGCCGCGCCCAGAAGGGGACGATTTTCAACAGCGCCAACTGCTCCCGGCCGGAGATGGTCAGCGGGTTGGTGGTCCGCGTGGGGAAAGCGAAGAGATCTTCCATCATGGGAAGGCCGTGCAGTTCGGGGTAGATGGACCCGCCCACCCGTTTGGAGGAGAAATTGCCGACGATCAGCTCGTCGGGATAGATGGTGATGCGTTTTTTTAGGAGCACGTCCCCCAGCGCTTCGGCCATCTGAATGGCGGACGGTTTTTTCCGGTTTTCGGCCGAGCGGTGGTATTGCGTCCAGATCAGCGCCCGTTCGGCGCACACGCCGGGAGACGCCGACTGGACGGCGTTTTTAAGACGGGCAACGCGCGGGCCGAGCCCGTTGGCGGTGGGGTCAATCACTGACAGTGGCATGTATCCCCGCTTTTTCGAAGGCGGCGCACAGCGCCGACAAGGCCGCCTGGCCGGGCGATTCCAGGTGCAGGGGGCGTTGCCGGGTGTTGAGCCGCGGCAGTTTGGCTTCTCCCAGGCGGTGGTAGGGGAGAAGAATAATGCGCTCGTGGCCGCAACGCTTCAGCAGTGCCGCCGTGGCCCGGATGTTCGCCGCCGCATCGTTCATTCCGGGGATCACCGGCATGCGGGCCGTAAGGGCGATCGCCGTTTCGGACAGCCGCGCGAAGGTGGTCAGGATGGCGCTGTTGCCGCCGCCTGTAATGCGGCGGTGTATAGCGTCGTCCATGTGTTTGAGATCGCAGTAGACGAGATCCAGGTGCTCCAGCAGCGGCGTGATGTGCTCCCATTGGAACAGGCCGCTGGTCTCCAGAGTGACATGGATGCCTTCGGCTTTGAGCTGCGGCAGCAGACGGGAGAGAAACGGCCACTGCTGCATGGGTTCTCCTCCCGACAGGGTTACCCCGCCGCCGGTGTGCGTGAAAAAATCGCGGTCTTTGAGCAGCTCGGTTGCCAGGTCGCCGGCGGTCCAGGCGCGGCCGATGTGACGGATGGCGTCTTCCGGGCAGACCGCCGCGCACAGGCCGCAGGCGGTGCACACGGCCTCGTCGATGCGCCGGTGTGGGTCTTTTACAATAGCCGCTTCCGGGCAGACCGCCGCGCACTGGAAACATCCCTGGCAGCGGTCGGCGTAAAAGGCCATTTCCGGTTCGGCTGACAGGGCCTCCGGGTTCTGGCACCAGGCGCAGCGCAGGGGGCATCCCTTGAAAAAGACCGTGGTGCGGATGCCCGGCCCGTCGTGCAGCGAGAAGCGCTGGATATCGAAGACGATGCCGGTAACCTGATCGCCTTTTGTCATGGCGACGGGAGCTGTGGCGTTGGTTTTTTTCTCAGCTGCAGGACCACTGCCGCCGCCAGTGCGGCCAGTCCAACCAGATCCACCCACCCTTCCGGCCACAGCAGCCCGGCGGCGGCGATGACAAGAAGGAGCGTCTCCGGCCAGGTGGCTTTCCGGATGAGGTAGCGTTCGATGGCGGCGGCGAAGGCCACCAGTCCCAGCATCGTGGTGACCATGGTCACCACGACTTCCCAGTGCATGAGGGAGTAGTCCGGTCCCATTCCGAGCAGGGGGCGATAGGCCATGACCAGCGGGATTATGTACAGCCCCTTGGCCAGCTTCCATGAGGTGAAGGCCGTTCGCATGGGGTTGGCGCCGGCTACGCCGGCGCCGGCGAAGCTGGCAAGGCTCACCGGCGGGGTCACGTTGGCATCCTGGGAGTACCAGAAAACGATCATGTGGGAGACCAGCAGCGGTACGCCCATGTCCAGAAGCGCCGGGCCGGCCAGGGTCGCCAGGACGATGTAGCTGGCGGTCACCGGAAGCCCCATGCCAAGTACCAGAGAGGCGAGGCCGATGAGCAAGATGGCCAGAGCCTTGATGCCGAAGCTCAGCTCCAAAACCAGACTGGAGAATTTAAGTCCCATGCCCGTGAGCGTCACCATGCCGACGATGATCCCAGCGGCCGCGCAGGCCACCGACACCATGATCGCCGCGCGCGCTCCCTTGTTCAGGGCGCCGGTCGTGGACGCGACCTCAGACCAGACGAACCGGCCCGGGGATGTTTTCGACAGCGCACTGCCGTCTTTGCTTCTTCTGGAGACCCCCCAGCGCCAGGCATTGGCGGTGATGCTCGCAGCCACAGTGCTGATGACCGTTACAAAACCGGCCATCATGGGGGAGTAATTGGCCAGCAATACATAGATGAGGATGGCCAGGGGGACGATGAAGTGCAGGCCGCTGCGGACCACTACCCAGAATTTTGGCAGACTCTCCTTGGGTTGCCCCAAGAGCCCCTCCTTGCGGGCTTCGAAGTGCACGAAACACAGGACCGTCACGTAGTACATGATGGCCGGCACCAGGGCCACCTTGATGATGGTGAGGTAACTGGTATTGGTGAACTCTGCCATGAGAAAGGCCCCGGCGCCCATGATGGGGGGCATGAGCTGCCCGCCGGTGCTGGCGGCCGCTTCGATCGCGCCGGCCACGTGGGGCCGGTAGCCCACCTTTTTCATCATGGGGATGGTGAAGCTGCCCGTGGCCACCACATTGCCCACTGCCGAGCCGGAAACCGATCCCATGAACCCCGAGGCCACCACCGCTGTCTTGGCCGGCCCGCCCGAGAACCGGCCGGTCAGGGCGTACGCCAGGTCGATGAAGAACTGCCCGCCGCCGGTCGATTCCAGGATGGCGCCGAAAAGAACGAAAACGTAGACGAAGGTGGCAGCCACCCCGATGGGCAGCCCGAAGATGCCCTCGGTGGTGAGCCACAGGGTAGTGACGATGCGCTCGACGCTGTAGCCCTTGTGGATGATGAGCTCGGGCATGTAGGGGCCGTAGAGCGCATAAAGGACGGCCGTTATGCAAATGCCGGTCATGATGCCGCCGATGACTCGGCGGCAGGCTTCGAGCACCAGTACGGTCCCCACGATGCTCACCCACAGATCCGCCGGGAGCCAGTCGCCCTGGCGCTCGAAAATGGCGGTCAGGTTGATACAGATGTAAACCGTGCAGGCGACCGATGCGGCCGCCAGGAGCCAGTCGATGACGAACCACGGCGTGACGCGGTCTTTTTTGGCCCGCCGGAAGGCCGGTTTGAGCAGAAACGTCAGGGTGAGAATTGCCCCCAGGTGGATGGAGCGCTGGACCAGCGCCGTCATGGTGGTGATGCCGGCAGTGTAGAGCTGAAAGAGGCTCAGGGTGACCGCCACAACTGAAACAAAGGCGGCGGTGGCTGTGACCAGCGGCGATGTGCGGTGTTCCTTAGAAGGCTGATGCGGTTCGGTCATTTCTGTTTAGCTCAATTCTCAATCTTGATAAAGCAGTAAAAAAGCAATTCTCTCGCAAAGGCGCAAAGTACGCCAAGAAAAACATCATTAATATGATTACGTTTGCTTTGCGATCTTTGCGGCTTTGCGAGAGATTCCGATTTGGTTAAAGATACGGTCTTGCTCATTCAGGTAACATTTTTGCTGCGCTCGGATGGGGAAACACCCTCTGCCACAGCGCATAGAGCCGGCTCACCGGCCGGGCGGAGAACTGCACCGCCACGTGGGGCGCTTCGGCGGACAGGTCGCGCTGCCGGCCACGCCAGATCAGCGTGTGATCCACTCCGGGGCTGCCGATGCGCAGGATGAAATCACCCACCGGCATGTGCATGTCCGTAATGACCTCATAGGGGCCGCGCATTTCCATGCGGCCGACACCGGGCATTTTGCCCATACCGGCGCCGAACTTCAGGTAGCGCTCTTCTTCGATGTAAATGCGCCCATCTGCATCGACGCTGTGCGTCTCCCAAATGGGCGCATTTTCCACCGAGTGGTAGTAATGAACGGTAAACCGTTCCCCCGGCGCCAGCGGCAGCACCGCCAGGGGGGTGCCCCCCTTCACCGGCGTGACCCGAAATTCCAGGCCGCCGGGCAGGATCGCCAGCAGCGCGGCCGCCGCCAGAATTCCGACGGCGACCACAACGGCAGCGAAGAGACCACGGTTTTTGATGATCACCTCGTTACGGCATCAGTTTCGACGGCACCTCAACGCCCTTTTCCTTCAGGTATTTGATCGTGCCCGGATGCAGCGGAATGGGCGAGTACTTTACGGCGTTTTCCGGTGTGGTGTAAGCCGCCGACGGGTGGATTTTCATCAGGTAGTCCTGGTGCTCGTAGAGGGCTTTGACGAGCTGGTAGACCATATCCGTGTCCAGGGAACCCTGGCAGATCATGACGTTCCACACGCCCACGGTGGGTACGGGCTGATCTACACCGCGGTAGACACCGCCGGCCAGGTCCACGGCCGCATAAGTGTCGTTGGCGGCAAGGATTTTTTGCATTTGTTCGTCGGTGAAGCCGATCATCCGGATGTCGTGGGTCGTGGCCAGGTCCAGGATGGAGCTGGTGCCCGGCCCTACTGACCAGACGCCCACCGAAATGGTGCCGTCGCGCAGGGCGTTGGCGCTCTCGGTGAAGGACAGGCGGCTGTCCTTGTAGGCATCTTTGTCGATATCCAGGGCCTTCAGGACGGCCTCGGCCATGAAGTTGGTGCCGCTGCCGGGGCTGCCGGTGCTGATGCTCTGACCCACCACCTGCGCCATGTCGGTGATCCCGCTGTCTTTGAGCGTCACCACCTGCAGCAGGTTGGGGTACATGATGGCCATGCCCAGGATGTCGTGCTTTTTGCCCTGGAACTTGCTGGTACCCTCAAAGCCGGCGACGGCCACATCACCCATGACCTCGCCGACCACGGTTTCGCCCTTGTGGGCCAGCTTGACATTTTCCACGCTGGCGCCGGTCACCTCGGCCACGGCCTTGACGCCCTTGACATACTTGCTCCAGATCTCGGCAACGCCCCCGCCATAGGGGTAGTAGATGCCGCCGGTACCGCCGGTGCCGATGGAAATAAACGTCGTTTTGGCGGCGGCCGGGGTGCTCAGGCACACCAGTCCCGTCAGGATGACCAGCAGCAGCATTGTCCGGGTAAAACGGCTATATTTTTTCATGCGCTCCTCCTTATCCTCTGCAGGCGTTTTACTCGCTCATTGTTTTTACGAAAACGATCATGTGCTTGGACATGGTATCCGTCTTCACGAAGGGCAGTTTCACCGGAGCCGACTCGCCGGGAGCCAGGACCGGAGGTTTGCCCTTGGTCGGCACCAAAGCGCCGTAAGCTTTGTCCATGTCGTCCAGGAAGACCTGCGCCTTGAAGCGCTGCGGTTTGTCGCTGATGTTTTTCACATCCATGGTGACGATGAGTGCGGGATCGCCTTCATACTTTCCCGGTTGGCAGTCGAAATTGCTGATCTCCGCCTCCGGGGCCACTTCCCACTGAATCTTTTTGGTCGCGCACTGAACGCTCTGGACATTGGCCGGTTTGGGATAGGACGCACAGCCGCCGGCCACCAGTGCGACGGCGGCGATGGCGAGCAGGAGCGTTCCGAGTCCCTTATACGATTGCCGATTCATGGTCCCCCTCCTTGATTAAAGTTGCTGCAGTGACGAGAGTTGACGAACACGTAAAAAAACAATTTTCTCGCAAAGACGCCACGTGCGCCAAGAAAAAATATTTAATATCAATTAGTTAGTTTTGCGATCTCTGCGGCTTTGCGAGAGATTCTGACTTTTTACGACTGTATCATAGTTCATTTGCTAAAACACTCTGAAGAAAATCATTATGATTCCGGCACTTCCATGTCAAGCGCTTTACCGTGGCATTGACACCGATGCGGCGGCGGATTAATGACGTTCAGGTCGCTGGCGGCCCGAGTCGTGCCCACCGGGTGCGATGGTGCAGGCCGCATCGCGCTATGGTCACCACAAAGAAAATCAACATTTCAAGAAGATTCATCTCTTCGTGTCCTTCGTGAACTTCGTGGTTCAAATATTTTTTTGATGCGATGAACCGTCGCTCACCGCTTTGGGTGGCGCAAACGCATCTCAGGAGGGTGCCATGAACACGGCAACCGACAAACGCATGGATCTGGCCGAGGCCGTTGCCGCCTTCGTGACGCCGGGATGCCATATTTCCATCGGAGGGTTCACCGTGAACCGAAACCCCATGGCGGCGGTCTATGAAATCATCCGCCAGGGCATCGGCGAGCTGCATTTGTATGCCCACTCCAACGGACAGGGCGTGGACGAACTGGTGGGGGCCGGCTGCATCCGGCGCCTGGAGATCGCCTACGCCGGCAGCGGCCGGTTCGCCCCCACCTGCGTGCGGTTTCGCCGGGCCGTGGAGTCGGGGGCGCTGGCCGTGGAGGATTATTCCAACTATCAGATGACCCTGCGGTTCATGGCCGGGGCCATGGGGGTGCCTTTTTTGCCGACACGCTCGGGGCTCGGTACGGATATCGTCGCGCTGTGGGGGTTTCCGCCGGAAACCCGGCAGGAAGACGCCCGGCTGCCCGATCTCAAGCTGACGGTGATGGACAACCCCTTCGGCACCTGGATGGACACGGAAAAAGTGGTGCTGGTGCCGGCCATCACGCCGGATGTCACCATCATTCACGCTCAGGCCGCCGATGCGGCCGGAACGGTGCGTATCGGCGGGCTGCCGTTCGCCGATGTGGAGCAGGCAAAGGCCGCGCGCCATGTCATCGTGACGTGCGAGCGAGTGGTGGACGCTGCGGCGCTGCGGCACCAGCCCGAGGCCAACCAGATTCCGTTTTTCTGCGTGGACGCGGTGGTGCAGATCCCCTTCGGTGCGTACCCCACGGCCTGCTACCACCATTACGACTACGATCCGGTGTATCTCAACGATTACCGGCGCTGCGCCGCCGACGAGGATGACTACCAGGCCTACCTGGAGACCTGCATCCGCGGGACGAAGTCCCACCAGGACCTGCTGGACAGGGTGGGCAGCGCCCGGCTCGAGGCCATCCGCGCAGATGAACGGACGGGGTATGCGGTGGGACTAGACAGAAGATAACTCTTGAACACGCAACATTGAGCGTTGAGTATCGATCATTTGCTTTGCCCTTTCGGAGACTCGACTCATGGCTGACCCAATCTACACGCCACGGGAAATGATGGCCGTGGCGGCCGCGCGGGAGATCCGCGACGGCGATATCGTCTTTTGCGGCACGGGCATTTCCATGCTCGCGGCCATGGCCGCCAAGCACATCAGCGCGCCCGAGAGCATCATCTTTTTTGAGACCGGGGCCATCGACGCCGTTTTGGAAGAGATCCCGCTGGCCGTGGCCGACCCCCGCGTCATGTACGGCGCGGCTGTCAACGGTTCCCTGGCCGATGCCTTTGCCACCATGCAAAACCGCGTGACCGGCCGCCGCGTGGTGGGCATCCTGGGCGCTGCGCAGATCGATCCCTTCGGCAACCTCAATTCCACGGTCATTGGCGATTACGACGCGCCCACGGTGCGTTTTTCAGGCTCCGGGGGCGCCTGTGACGTGGGCTCCTTTGTCCAGCGCACGATCATCTTCATGCAGCAGGACCGGCGAAAATTCGTCCCTGAGCTGGACTACTTCACCTGCCCGGGATGGATCGACGGACCGGACGGCCGACGGCGCGAAGGGCTCACCGGCGGAGGGCCCTCGGCAGTCATCACCAACATGGCGATCTTCCGATTCGATGCGGATACCCGAAGGATGTTTCTCGACGGCCTTTATCCGGGCGTGAGCGCGGCGGCTGTGACGGAAAAGATGGGCTTTGACGTGGACACCACCCGCGCGCGGGTGGTGACGCCGCCATCGGCCGAGGAACTGCGGATTCTCCGCGAGCGCTGCGATCCGAGCCGCCTCATCCTTGGAAATTAGGGGCGATTTCTCGCAAAGCCGCAAAGGCCGCAAAGATAAGGCGATGATATTAAATAAAAACTGGTTTATCTACCAAAAAAAGGTTGCACCGGGTGGCGTCCGCCACACCCCATCGGCGGACAGGCTCGTTGCAACAAGCCGCTTTGCGATACTTTTCGTGTGTTTCGTGTGTTTCGTGGTTGAAAGCAGTTACTGCGGTCAAAAGTGGAGAACGGATAGCGCTTGGTGCGCTCCCACAGCCAGAAACAGGTTCTTATCTCTTTTTCTTATACCAAAAAAGAACCATAAACCACGAAACACACGAAACACACGAAACACACGAAAGAAAAATGGATAAACGATGACGGGCTGATCTACGCCCAAAAGGCGTGCACCGGGCGGCGCCATGGCAACGGGGCCGCGCCTTAAATTCGTAGGTAATTGCGAAAAAAAATATATATCAAGGGGGGCGCTCATGAAAAAACAGGTGACTGAAGTCATTGAAAAAATCAGGCCCATGCTGCAAAAGGACGGCGGAGACGTGGAGCTGGTGGCGGTGACCGATACCGGCGTGGTGCAGGTGCGTCTTCAGGGGGCCTGCGCCGGCTGCCCCATGTCCCAGATGACACTCAAAAACGGCATCGAACGGGTCCTCAAGGAAAAGGTGCCGGGGGTTTCGTCTGTTGAAAACGTCGGGTAGTTGTTTTAACCACGAAGGCCACGAAGTGCACGAAGAAAAAAAATGATACCAAACCGCAGAGATTCACAGAGAATTTATTATCAGTGATCTCTGCGTTCTCTGTGTCCTCTGCGGTGAATCAGTTTTTTACGGAACCATCATTCTTTTACCCTCCGTGGTTCATCTGCACTTTAGGTGTTCGAATTTTATTTAAGGAGATTGAATTCATGACCATCGCCAAGAAAATCGAAGGCTTTATCAGCCAGTCCTCCTGGATCCGTAAGATGTTCGAGGAAGGGGCACGGCTCAGGGCCCAGCACGGGGCCGACAAGGTATTCGACTTCAGCCTCGGCAACCCCAATCTGCCGCCGCCGGATAAGTTTTCCGAAGTGCTTCGAGATACGGTGGACTCCTGCGGGCTGGGCGATCACTGCTATATGCCCAATACGGGCTATCCTCAGGTGTGCCGCGCCATTGCCGACTATCTCAGCGAGGAGCAGCAGGTCCCGGTGACCGAAAAGGATGTCATCATGACCTGCGGGGCCGCAGGGGCGCTGAACGTGATTATGAAGACCCTTCTGGATCCCGGCGATGAAGTGCTGACACCGATACCGTGTTTTGTGGAATACGGGTTTTACGCCGACAATCACGGCGGCGTACTCACCACCGCGCCCACCCATCCGGATTTCAGCCTCGATCTGGAAGCCATGGCGGCGGCCATTACGCCCCGCACGAAGGTGGTGCTCATCAACTCGCCCAACAACCCCACCGGTCAGATCTATTCCAGAAAGAGCCTGGAAGGTCTCGCCGCCGTGATGGCCGAAAAAAGTCGGTCGCTGGGGCGCATCATTTACCTGGTTTCCGACGAGCCGTATCGGAAAATCGTTTATGACGGGGCGGTGGTGCCCAGCATTTTTGCCGTCTATCCCGAGAGCATTATCGCCACCAGCTATTCCAAGGATATCTCCATCCCCGGTGAGCGTCTGGGGTTTCTGGCCGTCAATCCCAAGGCCACCCATCGCCAGCAGCTCATGGGTGGCATGGCCCTTGCTAATCGTATTCTCGGGTTCGTCAATGCACCGGCGTTGATGCAGCGGGTGGTGTCCTGCCTGCAGGGGCTCAGTGTGGACATCTCTCTATACGACAGAAAGCGGCGCCTGCTCTGCGACGGTCTGGCCGAGGCCGGATATGAATTTGTCACCCCGCCGGGGGCGTTTTACCTGTTTGCGAAGACGCCCATCGCCGATGATGTGGCGTTCGTGAGGGCCCTCCAGGAGGAATTGATCCTGGCTGTCCCCGGCAGCGGCTTCAAGGGGCCGGGGCATTTTAGGCTGGCCTTCTGCGTGAGCGACGAGACCATCGTCAATGCACTGCCAGGGTTCAAGCGGGCGATGGCGCGCTATCGTTAGCGATCATCGGCCGGTTAAAATGGTTGCGCTGTGCTGCGCATAATGGGCACCACGAAGAACACGAAGATCACGAAGGTTGAAATTCCATCAAGTCGGTTTCCTTCGTGCCCTTCGTGAACTTCGTGGTTCATATTGTCTTGTGGATAAGAAAGGGAATGCAATGAAAGTACTGAAAATTGATCATTTGGGCATTGCGGTGAACAGCATCGATGAAGGCAAGGGGTTTTGGAGCGGCGTGCTGGGCCTTGAATTCGAAGGCGCGGAAACCGTCCAGGAACAAAAAGTGACCACGGCCTTTTTTCCGGTGGGTGACAGCGAGGTCGAGCTGCTGGAATCCACGGCTCCGGACGGGCCGGTGGCCAAGTACATCGAGAAAAAAGGACAGGGAATCCAGCATGTGGCTTTTCGGGTCGAAAACATCGAAGCGGCCCTGGCCGAACTCAAGGAAAAAGGCGTGCGCCTCATTGACGAAACACCGCGGATCGGCGCCGGTGGCGCAAAGATCGCCTTTTTGCATCCCAAGGCCACCAACGGGGTTCTAGTGGAGCTCTGCCAGCGGGATTGATGCGCCCTTGCCAGCGAATTTGATGAACCACGAAGTACACGAAGGCCACGAAGGGAAAATGGCGATGCAACCGCATCGCCATTTTTAATGGTTTTCTTCGTGATCTTCGTGCACTTCGTGGTTCAATCTCCGCCCCAATCCCTTTTGTTGACATGCCCGGCCCCCTCGTCTATCCTGCCCCTTCCATTTTTTGAACGGCATTCAGCCATTGACGGGACAATCGTGTCCGGTATCGGGGCTTTGAAGGCTGATGTCGGGAAAGGCGTGCGTTATGGGGTTCAAAGGATTTTTCAGGGATTTGCGCATCCGCAACAAACTGCTGCTGGCCTATTCCACGATTTTCATCCTTTCCATCTCCATCAGCAGTTTCACCATTTATGCGTTGGTCCGCCGCAGCATCGAGACCAGTATCGAAAGCGAGTTGAAAAATACCACGGCGACGCTGCTCAACATGGTGCGCACATCGGCGGCCATCTCCATCCAGAACCATCTGCGCGCCGTGGCAGAGCGAAACCGAGAGATCGCCGCCCACTTTTACGGTCAGGTTCAGGAGGGGCGGTTGGCGCCCGAAGAGGCCAAGGCCCGCGCCCGGGAAGTCCTGCTGAGTCAAACCATCGGAAAAACGGGTTATATATATTGCCTCAACAGCAGCGGGGTTATTGACACGCATCCCAAAAAAGAACTGCTGGGGGTGGATCTGTCTCCATACGCATTTATCCAGGAGCAGAAACTGCGCAAGGAAGGGTATCTGGAGTACGACTGGAAAAACCCCGGAGAAGCCACGAGCCGGCCCAAGGCGCTCTACATGACCTACTTTGCCCCCTGGGACTGGATTATCTCGGTGTCGTCCTATCGCTCGGAGTTCAATGAATTGATCAAGGTGGATGATTTTCGAAAGAGCATCGCGTCGATGAAATTCGGCGACACCGGGTATTCCTACGTTTTGGACAGCAACGGCAATCTCATCGTCCACCCCATGCTCGAGGGGCGAAACTACTACGATGCCCGCGATGCCAGCGGCAAGTTTTTCATTCAGGAGATCATTGCCCGCAAAAGTGGCAAAATCGCCTATTTCTGGAAAAATCCCGGAGAGGCGGCAGCCCGGGAGAAGTTGGTCATTTTCAACTACATTCCCGAATACGACTGGATCGTTGCCTCCTCGAGCTATCTCCAGGAGTTTTACGCGCCGCTGCGCACCATTCGAAAGATTGTCCTGGCCGCCGTTCTCGTTTCGCTGCTGGTGGTGCTGCCCATTACGATGCGCATCAGTGCGTCCATCACCAATCCGCTCATCGCGCTCATGAGCCGTTTTGCCAAAGGGGCGGAGGGGGATATCTCCGTTCGCATGGATCCGCGCTCCGGAGATGAGCTGGGCCAGTTGGCCAGATACTTCAATACGTTCATGGCGCGGCTGGAGGCTTTCAGCAAGGATCTGCAATCGGAAATCGTCGACCGGAAAAAGGCAGAGGCGGCCATCCGGGAAAGTGAGGCCAAGTACCGGGAGCTTGTCCAGAGTGCCAACAGCATCATTTTGCGGATGGATACCGAAGGACGCATCACTTTTTTCAATGAATTCGCCCAGCGGTTTTTCGGTTACTCCGAGGCCGAGATTATAGGATGTAACGCCGTGGGCACCATCGTCCCGCCGGTGGATTCCGAAGGACGCGACCGGATGGCCAATATCGGAGAATTTGCCAAGGACCCGGAGCGGTTCCGGCACCATGAGGGCGAGAACGTGAAGCGTTCGGGGGAGCGGGTCTGGATTTCGTGGACCAATCGGGCCATTCGGGACGGGGGCGGCCGCATCATCGAGAACCTGTGCATCGGCAACGATGTGACCGAATCGCGGCGCGCCCAGCAGGAAATGACCCGGATGCGGCTTTATCTGCAGAACATCATCGACTCCATGCCCTCCATCCTGGTCGGAACAGATCCCCAGGGGCGGATCACCCTGTGGAATCGCGAAGCGGAAAAATCGGTTGGGGTGAGCCAGGAAGCGGCTCGGGGCAGGCACCTGGGCGCGCTTTTTCCGGTGCTCGCCTCACGCATGGACATGGTGTCCAGGGCCATTGCCGAGCGGCAGGCGAGAAAGGCCGAGAAGGTGCCGCATCTTACGGCCGGCGGAACCCGATACTTTGATATCGTGGTCTATCCACTGGTGGCGGTTGCCATCGAGGGGGCGGTCATCCGAATGGATGATGTCACCGCCCGGGTGCGTATGGAAGACATGATGGTGCAGACCGAGAAGATGATGTCTGTCGGCGGACTGGCTGCAGGCATGGCGCATGAGATCAACAACCCGTTAGGGGGCATCCTCCAGAGCGTCCAGAACATTCAGCGCCGCTTGTCGCCGGAGCTGGCCGAAAATCAGCGGATCGCTGTGACCTGCGGTACGGATCTGACGGCGGTCCAGGCCTATCTCAATGAAAGACGCATCTCGTCGTTTCTGGAAGGTATCCGTGATTCCGGTGCGCGGGCAGCGCGTATCGTCGACAACATGCTCAATTTCAGCCGCCGCAGCGAATCGAAGAAGATCCCCATCTGCCTTACCGATCTTTTGGAAAAAACCGTCGAGTTGGCCGCACACGATTATGACCTCAAAAAGAACTACGATTTCAGAAGAATAGAGATCATTCGTGATTTTGAAGAGAATCTGCCACTGGTGCCGTGCACCCCCAACGAGATCGAGCAGGTCATTTTGAACCTGCTGCGAAATGCAGCGCAGGCCAGCAGCGATGCCCCGCGGATTACCCTTCGGTTGGGGAAAATCGGAAATTCGGCCCGGATCGAAGTGGCTGACAACGGTGTCGGCATGGACGCTGAGACGCGCAAACGGGTGTTCGAGCCCTTTTTTACCACCAAGGACGTGGGGATCGGTACTGGGCTGGGCCTGTCGGTGTCTTACTTCATCGTCACCAACAACCACGGCGGATCCATGGGGGTGGAGTCTACGCCCGGCGAGGGCTCGCGATTCACGGTGACCCTGCCGCTGGGCGATGACATCGGCCCGGACAGGTCAGCGGTAAACTGAGCGTTTGAGGCAGTAAAATTGGAAAACGCGTATAAATTTTGAAATCACCGCAGAGTACGCAGAGAGCGCAGAGATAACTTGATAATTATTCAGTATATTCTCTGCGGTCTCTGTGGTTCAAAATCACTTTTAACGGTTCCTGGTTATGCACTATTCTCCCGTTAATGAGCGGGCGCTATTTGGAAACCGGAATTCATCGTTGCACCGCAAGCGCCTATCGCCGCATGGCATATCGGCACTGGGGATCACTAAATCGAGTGTAGGGTGCGGGGTTTATCCCCGCCCGTCGTGGGTTGAGCATAAACGGTTGGCGGTATCTTTACCGGTTGCGGGAGGGGATCAGCCTTCGCCAAGGCTATGGCGGACAAGTAAACCCCTCCCCTACGAAACTGCCAGGACTCCCGGCAGGAGAATAGTGCATAACCAGATAACGGTTTTATCAAAAGGGCTTTAAGGTTTTCGTGGGCATCCATTCAATGTGCAGACGGGAAAAGGGCGTTTTATGAGCGAATCACCCCAGGCCAGTATTCTCATCATCGATGACGAGCCCATCATTCGGGAGAGCATCGCGGTGTATCTGGAAGACAGCGGTTTTCGCGTCACCGAAGCCGGCGACGGCCGGGAGGGACTCGAAAAATACCGGGCAGCTTCCCCGGACGTGGTGCTGGTGGATTTGCGCATGCCGGAAGTCGACGGTCTGGACGTGCTCAGCACCGTCTCTCGGGAAACGCCGGAAACGCCCGTTATCGTCGTGTCGGGAACGGGCGTGATCCACGATGCTATCGAAGCCTTGCGGCGTGGGGCGTGGGATTTTCTCACAAAACCGATACCGGATCTGGCCGTTCTGGAGCACACCGTTCGCAAGGCCATCGAGCGTCGCCGGTTGCTGGTAGAAAACCGCCGCTACCGTGAACACCTGGAGGTTGAAGTCGATGCCCGCACGGCCGATCTGCATGAACGCACCCAGATGCTTGAGCAGGCCAACCAAGAGCTTGAAACGGCGATGCAGGAGCGTTTGGTCGCCGAGGAGACCCTGCGACAGAAAGTGGACGAGCAGACGTTGCTCTTGGATAACATCCATACCCAGATCTGGTATTTGAGCGATGAGAAAACATACGGTGCCGTGAACAAGGCACGGGCCGAGTTTCTCGGCCTCAGCAAAGACGCCATGGAGCGAAAGCCCCTGCCCGAGTTGCTGAGCGCCCAGGAAGTCGATGTGTGCGTGGAGGGCAATCGGGAAGTATTCGAGCGCCGCTGCCAGATACACAAAGAGGAGTGGGCGCTTAACGGGCGGGGCGAGAAGCGCCTGCTGTCCATCACGAAGACGCCTAAGTTGGATGCCGATGGCGGTGTGGAGTATGTGGTGTGCTCAGCTGAAGACATCACCGATATGAAGAACGCCGAAGATGCCCTGCGGCGCGCCAAAGAGCGCTTGAGTCTGGCACTGGAGGTTACTCAGCACGCCATCTGGGATTGGAACCTGCAGACCAATGCCGCCTATTTCAGTCCACGGTATTATACCATGCTGGGCTATGCGCCCCATGAGAAGATCGAAAGCCTTCACAAATGGAAGGACCTTCTGCATGCCGAGGACAGGCAAGTGACGCTGAAGCGCATCGATGACTATCTTGCCGGGCGGATCAGCGCCTACCAGACAGAATTTCGCATGAAATCCAAACAGGGGCGATATCGGTGGATTCTGGGGCGGGGAAAAATCGTCGAATGGGACGCATCCGGAAAGCCGCTTCGAATGATCGGCACGCACGCGGACATCACCGATCAAAAGCTCAGCGAGGAGGCCCTTCGCATGAGCGAAGCCCACCTGAGGGTGGAAAACACGCGGCTCAAATCGACCCTCAAAGGCGCCAATCAGTTCGGGCGGATCATCGGCAGGAGCCCCGTCATGCAGGATGTCTACGAAACCATTCTGAAGGCGGCGACATCCAATGCCAACATCATCATTTACGGTGAGTCCGGCACCGGTAAGGAGTTGGCAGCCCAGACCATTCACGATCTCAGTGAACGCAGTCGGGGCGCTTTTGTTGCCGTCAACTGCGGGGCCATCCCGGACAACCTCATGGAGAGCGAGTTTTTCGGTTACAAGAAGGGGGCCTTCACCGGAGCCGATCATGACCGACCCGGCTATCTGGAGAGCGCCCATGGGGGTACCCTGTTTCTCGACGAAGTGGGGGAGCTTGATCTCAATATGCAGGTCAAGCTGCTGCGGGTCATCGACGGGGCGGGATATATGCCTATCGGCGGCCGTCAGGTGGTTCGTCCCGATGTCCGTTTCATTGCCGCCACGCATCGTGACCTGCAGGACATGATTCGGGCCGGAAAATTCCGCGAGGATTTTTTCTACCGGATTCATATCGTGCCCATCCACATGCCCCCACTGAGGGCGCGAATGGATGACCTGACACTGCTTGAGCGCCATTTCCTGGACATTTTCTGTGAGGACGGGCAGATCGTTTCCATCCCGGAACATGTACAAAGCGCTATGAAAGCCTACGACTGGCCGGGCAACGTGCGGGAGTTGCAAAACGCCATCCATCGGTTCGTCACATTGAAGGAGGTTCAGTTCAGCGTCAATGGCCGCCCGGCGGCACTGCCACCGGCTCCGGCATCGCCTGCGGCAGCCGATCCCGACGGGGATGCGTTGATGCCGCTAAAGGATGTCGCCGCCACGGCGGAGCGCCGCCATATCCGGACCGTGCTGGAAAAGCACCAATGGCAGCGGGGAAAAGTCGCCGATCTGCTGGGCGTCAACCGGCGAACCCTGTTCCGGAAGATGAAGGAACTCAAGATCGGGTGAGCGCGCCCCTGGGCGTTCATCTGGCACAGCCTTTGCTCCCGCTGCTTTGGCGAAACCGGAAGATTGCCCTCCGGTCACGTTCTCATGGAGGTCGATATGGCACTCAAGGTTATCGTCAGGCGCATCATTCCTCAAGAAAAGGTGGAGCAGTTGCTGCCCCTCATCGATCAGCTTCGTCGGATGGCGCGGACGCAATCGGGTTATATTTACGGTGAAACCCTGCGTAGCGCGGAGAATCCTGAGGAATACCTGGTCGTTAGCAACTGGCACACATTAGAGCACTGGAAAGCCTGGGAGTGCAGCGCTCATCGCTGCCGCCTGCTTGAACGGATCGAAATGGTATTGGGTTCAGACAGCGAATACCGGCTCTATCACCACGAGTTCCTCTTTGCCCCCATGGTTGCCGCCATAAGCGCCTGACCTCAGGGCGCCCGCTATCGGTATTCAGGGCCGCATTTCTTATCCGAGACAATCCTGCCGAAAACAAGAGATAGTCTTACCGGGTTATGCACTATTCTCCAGCGAATGGGCAGCCACTGTTTGAGCAAATAAAATAAGTCATTGCACCGAAGCGCCTATCGCGGCATCGCATATGGGCGCCGGGGGTCACTCAATCGTGTAGGGTGCGGGGTTTAGCCCCGCCCGTGATCGGTGAACAAAAACGGTTGGGGTCATCTTGGCCGGTTGCGGGAGGGGATGAACCCCTCCCCTACGAAACAGCCAGAACCCCAGCTGGAGAATAGTGCATAGCCAGTTAAAATTATAGCAAATCCTTTCCGCCCCCTTTCCCCTCCCGCCTGGGCAGCGGCCCCCTATGGATGATTACGCGGTAGCAATCTGAATCAGCGCCATCTGCTCAGATTGCTGCAAGGGTCTTTCCGGTCGTTTTGAAAGGCGAAAAGAATGCCCTGCCTGACCCAATATGGGGCAAACATGCCCCATATTGTATTTATCTAATGATTTATATGATTTGCCGCGTCAGCGGCAAATCATTGGGGCATGAATGTCGCATTTTTGATGAATGTGCTTCACAAAACAAAAAACAATACGGTTGGTGGATGCGCGTTAACCCGTCGAGTTTCCAATAATCGATGAATTTGGCACAGGCGTTGCTCGGGCAGAGATGGCCTGCCGTGCCGAACCGGGTGAGCATCCCCGCAGCGGCGAAGACAGGCACACGCGGCAGCTGCGAATCCCGGGGACGGTATGGCCGTTCCCCAATTGACCACAACCGGAGAGGGCAGAGGAGGCGCACATGAGTGGAGTTACCTGGGTTTACATCATGCTCGGGCTGTACGTTGTCTATTGTTTCTACATCGGATTGAAGGGGTATTTCACCACCAAGACATCGGCAGATTACGCGATCGCCGGTCGCTCGATTCCTTTTATCGCCTTCTTGATGGCGGCCTCGGCGGCATCCTTCAGCGGATGGACCTTTATCGGGCATCCCGGTGCGATTTGGGCGGCCGGGCTCGTTTACGCGTTCTGTTCTTTTTACGTGGTGTTCATCCCCCTGACCGGCGCCTTTTTCGCCAAGCGCAACTGGCTGCTCAGCAAGCGCTACGGTTTTATCACCCCCGGTGACATGTACGCCTACTACTACAACAGTGAAGCCATCCGCTGGCTGACCGTGTTGACGGCAGTGCTCTACTCCGTCTTTTACTCGGCGGTTCAGCTCCTTGCCTCCGCGGCCCTGTTCAACGTCGTCTGCGGCGTTCCCTTCACGGTGGGCGGTCTTTTTATGGCGTTTATCGTGTGGTTTTACGTGTGTGCCGGCGGCATGAAGGCCAGCACCTGGGTCGGCGTCATTCAGTTCATCTTGATGATCGCCGGCATCATCGTTCTGGGTGCCTACGTTCTGGCCCAGTTCGGCGGCTTCAGCGGGTTCGTCTCCCAGATGAACCTCATCGAGGCCAAGTACATGGAGATCCCGGGCCTGATCCACTTCGAACTCGGCCGTAAATGGACCGCCATCTATTTGCTCACCTACATGTTCGCTTTGATGGGCATCCAGTCCTCCCCGGCGTTCACTATGTGGAACTTTGGTATCAAATCCCCGAAACCGCTGGCCTGGCAGCAGGCGTATATGACCACCTTTGTGGTCGGCTTTTCCCTGTTCTTTTTTGCGGCCTTCCAGGGTCTGGGTGCAAAAATTCTTCAGCTCCAGGGCGTCGAAGCATTCGCCGGTCTTGCCAAGGACACGGCGGTGGTGCCGCTGCTGATGAAAAATTTTCTGCCGCCCGTCATGCTGGGAATCGTTTTCATGGGGGCCATTTCGGCCATCCACTCCACGGCCGCACCATACGTGGGCACCGGCGGCTCCATCCTGCTGCGTGATGTCTATTGGCGCTACATTCGTAAACAAAAAGCCAGTGACACCGAACAGATCTGGGTCAATCGGCTTCTGGGCACCGTGATCATCGTTCTGGCCCTGTATGTCGGGCTTACCTCCAAAGCGATGTTGGTCATTCTGGGCGCTTTTGCTACTTCTTTTGGCGTGCTCATGTACATCCTGTCCCTGGGCGTACTCTGGGGCTGGCGGTTTCCGGCTATCGGCGCCATCCTGGGCCTCATCGTGGGCATGGTGACCGTCGTCATTACCTACAACTTCAAGATCCTCACCTTTCATCCGGCGGCCTGGGGAACCGGTCTCGGCCTCATCGTGGCCTACCTGTGCCGTGGCTTCGGGGTAAAGGACGATGCGGAGACAATCGAACGCCAGGCCGAACTGCGATCCTGGCTGGATGATGTGGATGCGCCGTCGGCAACAGGGGCCAAGTGGCGCACGGTGAGCAAGTTTGCGATTCCCTTCTGGGCCATCATGGCCGTGGGACCGGGCGCGCTGCTCTCCAACAAGGCCTTTGCCTTTGCCGGCTTCAACCACGTCTGGTCCTGGCAGATCGCCTGGTGGATCCTTTCCATCGTCTTGATGTGGATGGTCTGCTTTAAGGCGGAATTTTCCACCACCAATGAAGAGCAGATCCGGCGAGCCGACGATGAGAAAAATATTGTGGTCGAAGGCAACTAGCAGTAGCAACTCGAAGAGGAGACCGTCATGAAACAAGAAGACATTTGGATGATCGTCCTGGTGGGATTCTCCATTATCTGGACCGCGGCTTTTGGCTGGGGTGTTTTCGGATAAAGTCCCTCCCCCTGGACCGGGGTGCGGGTGTCGGGTGGCGGCCCGGCCCCAAGCACCCCGGATCCGCATCGATAACCGAAAATCCACACCACTAAACAGTCAGTCGGGTAAGGAGGATGTAGATGAGCAACGCGAACACCGAAGCATACGAGCAGTCCTTGAGAGATCCGGAATCCTTTTGGGGCAAGATTGCCGAAGACTGCCATTGGACCAAGAAGTGGGACAAAGTACTCGACGACAGTAAAAAGCCGTTTTACCGGTGGTTTGTCGGGGGCG
>JBDRRP010000049.1:0-3261 GCA_043825735.1 Pseudomonadota bacterium
CGGCGGTTTTCTTTTACACATAGGCTGCGCAGCAGCCTATCCGCACTTGGTAAATCCGCAGAAATGACAGGTCATGCACCCTTCCTCGAAACTGATGGTCTGGTTGCATTCGGGGCAGGATTCGCCCATGAGGCTGTTACCGTGTTTCTGCCGATCGATGGCTTCCTTGCTGAGGTAGCGATTTTCAAGCACGCGGCTGATGGCGTCAGGGATGGAAAGCACCAACCCGCCTTCCTGAAAAACCGGGTGTTCGCCGCCGATGCCCTTGAGTTGATCGACAATACGGCCGACCTCGACGCCAGAGCGCAGGCTCAAGGATACCAGACGCCCGATGGCCTCGGTCTTGGCCGTCGTCGATCGGCCCGACTTGCCGATGGTGGCAAACACCTCGAAGGGCCGTCCCTCGTATTCGGTTACCGTAACATACAGGTAGCCGTAACCGGTTTTGATGCGGGTGGTGAACCCCTCCAGGGTATCCGGCCGGCGCTTCACGGCCCCGAGCGGCGTTTCATTGGTCTGCTGTTTTTTGATGGACAGGACCTGGTTTTTCTTGCTGCCGTCCCTGTAGATGGTGACGCCTTTGCAATCCAGTTCGTAAGCCAGGTCATAGACCTTTTGAACGTCTTCCTGGGTGGCGTCATGGGGCAGGTTGACCGTCTTTGAAACCGCGTTGTCGGTATACTTTTGGAAGGCCGCCTGCATGCGAACATGCCACTCCGGCGTCACGTCATGAGCCGTTACGAACACCTTGCGGATCTCTTCGGGTATCTCCGGCATTTCCTGGATACTGCCGCTGGCAGCAATGCGGTCCATCAGTTCCTTTGAGTAGAATCCGTTTTTGCGGCTGACCATCTCAAAGCTCGGATTCACCTCCAGAAGCTTGTCGTTGTCCATGACCGTGCGCACGAAGCTTAAGGCAAAGAGCGGTTCGATTCCGCTGGAGCAGCCGGCAATGATGCTCAGGGTGCCGGTCGGGGCGATGGTGGTGCATGTGGCGTTGCGATAACGGGCCATCTTTCGATTTTTGAAGATGCTTTTATTGAAATTTTTAAAAACGCCGCGCTCCTCGGCCAGCGCCTTGGAGGCTTCGTGGGATTCCTGCTGAATGAAGGCCATGGTGTCCTCGGCCAGCTTCAGGGCCCCTTCTGAATTGTAGGGGACCCCCAGGTGGTACAGCAGGTCGGCAAAGCCCATGATGCCCAGGCCGATCTTCCGGTTGCCCTTGACCATCTCGTCGATCGCTTCGATGGGGTATTGGGACATATCGATGGTATTGTCGAGAAACCGTACCGAATCCCAGACCACCGACTTGAGGGCGTCATAATCGATGACGGGTCCCTCGCCCAGATCGTGAACGAACTTGGCCAGGTTGATCGAGCCCAGGTTGCAGGCCTCCATTGGCAAAAGCGGCTGCTCGCCGCAGGGGTTGGTGCTTTCGATCTCCCCGATCTCGGGTGTCGGGTTGTCCCTGTTCAGCCGGTCGAGAAACACAATGCCGGGGTCACCGGTCTTCCAGGCCTGCCGAACGACATCGCTGTATACGTGGCGGGCGTTCAGGGTGCCGACGACGGTTTTGTGCCGGGGCTCGACCAGCTCGTAGTCGGTATCCTTGATCACGGCGTCCATGAAGGCGTCGGTAATGCCAACGGAGATATTGAAGTTGTTCAGCTCGCCTTCGTTGTCCTTGCAGTGGATAAATTCCAGGATATCCGGGTGATCGATTCGCAAAATGGCCATGTTGGCGCCGCGCCGGGTGCCGCCCTGTTTGACCTGTTCGGTGGCGGTGTTGAAGATGCGCATGAACGATACCGGACCGGAGGCCACCCCCTGGGTGGATCCAACCAGACTGTTCTTGGGGCGCAGCCGGGAGAAGGAGAACCCGGTTCCCCCACCGCTTTTGTGAATCATCGCGGCATTTTTCAGCGAGTCGAAAATGCCGTCCATGCAGTCTTCCACGGGCAGCACGAAACACGCCGCCAGCTGCCCGAGTCGGCGCCCGGCGTTCATCAGCGTCGGTGAATTGGGCAAAAACGTGAACTCGGTCATCAGTCGGTAGAATCGGTCTTCATAGGCCTGCAGGTCGGCCTTTTTGTCGTAGTTCTTCTCGGCCTTGGCAATATGGCGGGCCACACGGCGAAACATCTCTTCGGGGGTCTCAATGACCTGACCGTCGGCATCCTTTTTCAGATAACGGCGCTCGAGCACCTGTCGGGCATTGTCGCTGAGGTCCACACCGTTTTTCACGAAAATGGATTTGTCCAGGTGCACCGGCTGCATTTTGTCCAATCCGAATTCCAGCAGCTTGGACTCGATGAGTTTTTCAATGATGGGCAGTGTGATGGTGTTCAGATCCATCTTGGCGATCTCCTGCCGGATGAATCGACTGATATTCAAGGCTTCTTCCGGGGCCATGGGGTTTCCCCGGATGAGCATATCGGAAAACCGATGGTCATCCCAACGGTAAGCGTCCAGATCGAATTTTGCATCTTCCGTGATGAGTACTTTCGCGCCGTTTGCCATGGTCCTTCTCCTGAGATTGCCTATTGTTGGCCTTAAAGATTGGGCTGATTCCAACGACGTCACTGCCATCGTGATGGTAACACCGGCTTCACCGTGTCATTCCTTTTCGGCCCGCGCCGGATGAGCTCTGGCGTTTCAGTCGATCTGAACCCGCAAGCCTACTAAAAAAGGAAACGACTGCCGTTTCCGATAGTAAGCACCGGACATATAAGATGCGGCCGAATCAGCCGGATGACAACGCTAAAGGGAGTTAGTGTTGATAACGGTTCGTATCGCTGATCCTTCCGCCTTCCGAGATCCGGCCGGCGGAGATGATTGAAAGCCTGACATACTACATATTGTATGTCAAGCGGAAAAACCCCCCTACATTTGACGATTATGGCCGGAATGCCGACACCCTTTTTTCTATCCTAAAACAGAAAAACGCGCCCGAAATGACAACTAATTGCAATTTCTAAATTATTTTAGTATTCATCAACTGTATTCCATTCATTGTTTCCTTGACACTCAAATGGCGATTTTCCATAATCGCCTGGTTTTGACTTGGCACCGCAGAATCAACCGTCACCACAATGGGGAGGAACATCATGTCCAACGCGTACACCGAAGCATACGAGCAGTCCTTGAGAGATCCGGAATCCTTTTGGGGCAAGATTGCCGAAGACTGCCATTGGACCAAGAAGTGGGACAAAGTACTCGACGACAGTAAAAAGCCGTTTTACCGGTGGTTTGTCGGGGGCG
>JBDRRP010000050.1:0-95545 GCA_043825735.1 Pseudomonadota bacterium
TGGGCTTTATGATTTCAGGTTTATCTGGCTCCCACCATGGAATCCATTGAATTCGCCATCCAGAGTTACGAAGGCGGTCTTGCATATTTCGCAGGCGTTTCTGAAATAACATCGTAAATTTATACCGTTAGAGGTTATGGGGAATATTTCTTCTGCTAACGCTTGAGCCTTGGGGCGCAGTTGTTTGCGTCCCCAACGGCGATTTGTTAGGCGACTTGTCGTCTCCAACAGACGAATTTCGCATTACCTGTTGATCCCATGGCTTCAATTACAACTTGGTTATCAAATCCTGGTAGTTGTTGTAGTCGTTCAAGTAATTGATCGCAGCCATGAGAAAATTGAGGGACAACACAACCCGATTTTCCATCTGCTGCTATCAAAAAGAAAAATACGTCTTCCTGAGTTGGACCCTCATCAGTCGTTAAGATGCCGACTTCATGAAGTTCATCCCATCGAATGGTCTCCTCAGCACCATCAGGCCTTATACGCGTGACAGATAAATCATTGTAAATTACACGGTCAATTTGTTTTGGCTTTCGGAAAATATTTAAAATTTTCATTTTAATATTTTCGCCGTCGTGGTAGGAATGCCGGTTGCCCGGCACCCCCCACACAGTCCCGGACGTGCGGTTTTCCCGCATCCGGTTCCTCGGTTGCACTCGTTTCCGCGCCGGCCTACGCCGTTACCAACTGATGCTTTCGGCGCTTTTCCATCACCTTTGGCTTCGGGATTTTCACGTACTCTATGATCCGGTTGAACTGCTCCCAGTTGTAACTCTTCCGCTGACTTCTGCGATTGAGCCACTTCTTCGCCAACTCGATCACTTTGCTGTAAAACGACCACACACTGTGGGAGTTTCCTCTCACATAAAAATAATTGTAGTGGCCGACCAACTTTCGTTTCAAGTCCTTGAAGAACTGCCGCTTCGACAGGTGACGGGCCGCCTTCAACCAGGCCCGCATCCTTCCCAGTGCCTTTTGCTGCTTGGACGGCGCCGTGCGGCGCTTTACCCTGGGTACGCCCTTGCGGTCGTTGAACCAGCTAAACTCGAATCCTAAAAACGTGAACGTCTGTGCTTTTCTGCGACTGGGATGGAAGCGGCTGAAGCGTAGGATACGCGTCTTTTCCGGCGACAGCTCCAGGTTGTACCGACCAAGCCGTTTCGGCAACACCGAATAAAACCGGGCTGCATCGTCGCGGTACTGCAACGCACAAACCCAGTCATCTGCGTACCTGTACATCGCCGCCCGGCCTCTCAGCGCCGGTTTCACCGTCTGATGGAACCACTCATCCAGCACGACGTGAAGGTACACGTTCGCCAGTATCGGTGACACGATGCCGCCCTGAGGCGTGCCGGTTACCGGGTGCTTTACGTAGCCTTCCGGCTCCAGTACCCCCGCCTTTAGCCACCTCCTGATCAATCCCAGAAAAGCGCGGTCGTTTATCCTGGCGCAAAGCATCTCCAGCAGCCGGTCGTGATCAATGGCATCGAAGAAGCCCTTGATATCGGCCTCCACCACATATCCGTACACACCGTACTGAAGATTAAAACCAAGATCCCCAACCGCATCCTTGGCCCCACGATCCCGCCGGTAGGCGTATGAGCAATCCAGAAATTCCGGCTCATAGATCGCCTCCAGGATCATGGACACCGCCTTCTGGACGATCTTGTCCTCCAGAGCGGGGATGCCCAAGGGGCGCTTCTTCCCGTTGTCCTTGGTGATGTAGCGGCGCCTGACCAGTTTTGCCCGGTATCTCTTTTGCCGAAGCCGCTCAGCCAAGCTGGCCAGATTCTCCTCCAGACCGGCGGCATACTCCTTTACCGTTACATCCGTGTCGGCGATGGCGGCGCTCTTGTTCAACAATCGCCAGGCCGCCTCCAACAATTCGGCATTCAGCATACGGTACAGATCCCGGAACCGGTGCGTCTTGCTGCGCCGGGCCGTTCTCACTATTCCCCGCAGGGAGGTTGGCACACGTTGTCCCGATCCTGCTGTGTCCGGCATGTGTTTCCTTTGCGGGCTGCGTACTCCCGTCAGGTCCTTCCCCGTGTACGCGGCTTTCCCGCGCTCAGAGTACTATGCCTGATACGACTCCCACCGGGCCAGGGTCCCTCCACTTCAGCTTTGGTTCCCCTTCCTTGCTTCTCCGGCTTTAGGCTCCCGTATAGTCCTGTGTCCGGGTTTCCCCTTCGTGCCTCATTATCGTCATGCCATTGCCAGAGTCCGGAGCCCGATGGGTCTCCCAAGTTCTTGTGTGCTTCTTTTCATACATGCCACGGCTTGATAACTCCGCCGGCCCTTCACATCCTCGCCTGTATCGGATGCTCTTGTTTTGCCTTCGGCGCACGTTACAACCCTCGGCGACCGGAACATGCTCTTTTCGGAGCGATACCAGCACTTCAGGGAGCGCGGACTCCCCTACGGCCTGCATGATTCTCTGTGTACGCTTCGTGTGGGTCGTTCGACGATTTGTCTATCCTTCCCAATCACGCAACACTCGATACGGGTGGGTGGCTGACCCTTACCCGACAGGGACTCGCACCCTGTAAGAAGCACCAAGCTTCGCTTGGCGCGCTAACGGTTGAGCTCATAGGATTGCGTAGCAATTCCTATGAAGCGATTTGTTAGCAGCGACCTTCAAAGAATATAGATCGGCTTAAAGCTATGAACAACCATATTAATAATATTGACGGTATGGTCATCGCGATGAGATCAATGAATCCTTCCGAAAAAGTACTCAACATTCTATCAAATGGCAATACTACCCAAAGAACAAATGAAATACTATACGATAGAAAAAGTGGATATATGAATATTTTAGATTTGGTTCGGAATGAAAGAAATCCAAACATTATTGTAAATACTGGAATTATCAAAAATGCGTTATGTAAGTTTGAGATAATATTTTCACCATTCAATGCTGTAATTGTATTTGAGACAGCCCATTGAAGTAATGATGAGAATATTGATAAAATTAGCAACGAACTACAAACTACTCTTCGCACATTTGCAGGCTGTTGTATTATGTATTTCATTTATCCTGCTAACTTTATAATGATTCGCTATCGTGTTTTTGCGGAAAAATGATTTTGGACCTGTCATCCGTAAAATATTGCTAATTTTCCGCCGGCCTGCCTTTATTCGTATAAGCTAACATATCAGCGTGTTATGGGTAAACTACAATATGTGTATTCAAAAACTTAGCAAGATTTGCCGGGAATTATCCGTTTTATCCTTGCTGCAAGCTAATCGGCAAAAATTGTTATCGGCCATCGTCAGGGGGGTGCCGTCATCACGGTACTGCATCCATGACAAGCGGTGCAAGGTGTTTTTGATGGCGCGTGCTTTAAAGCTGACATTCCAGTGCCTCCTATGCTAAGGACAAGCGCCTCGCCTCGTTTGCCGGTCACCTCGGCCTATGCAGACCCGGGCGACGATGCCGTCATCGCTTGCGCGGTCTCTGCGGACGCCGACTTCATCATCACCGGCGACCCCCATCTGCTAAAGTTCAAGACCCACTATCGCATCGAAATCGTCTCTCCGGCCGAGTATCTCGAAAGATTTTACACCTGATGCCGGTTGTTTACCTTTGCCCCTTGGTCTCGATATTTTCGGCCGAACACCAATCTCGCGCTGAGACGCAAAGACGCAGAGGGAAAAAAATGAACTTCTGATCGATAAAAAGAAAAATCCCTAACTTCGGGTGTTTGCCCTGTAGGCAACTGTTTTGGCTATAGTCTGCAATCGTCGCCTGAACTGAAAAGATCTATCTGGTTTTCTCAGCGCCTCGGCGCGAAAATCGGTTTTAAGCCGCCGGGGCTGCGGCCGCAGGCCGCACACCCGATCGGTGTTAATCTGTGGAAATCTGCGTAATCTGAGGATAAAACCGCTTTTTCTTTTTCGCTCTTGCTTTCCGGCCGCAGGCCGCCTCCTTTATCCGCGTTTATCTGCGTTCATCAGCGTCCCATTCGCTTTTTGCCGTTGTGGCCGTCGGCGGTTCTAACTGCCCTTGGTCGGAGAATCCTGAACCGGGATGACCTCAAAATCGACAAGATCCTTCCAACGCTCAGCCCAGACATCGAACAAACGCACGTTTTCGGCTTCCATCAGCTGAAAGCAGCGTCCGCCGTCGTCCGAGACCCACGAGTCGATATAGACAAGCCCGTCGGGCAGCATGCGGCCCTTGACTGAGTAGCGTTTATAGACCGCGGCCATCGCGCCGGGCTTGAACGTCTCAATGACCATGTATTTCAACGGTCTACCTTTTCCGGTTTTCTCAGCGTCTCAGCGTCTCTGCGCGAAAATCGGTTTTAGAAGTTGAAGTTCCGGCCGAAGGCCGGTTGCAGCGTACAGTCAACGGTGCACTGTAAAAGCGTTAGTCGAAGCGGATTTCGCCGGTGGCGAGACTGTGAAGGGGCACGGCGTCCACTTGGTCGGCCAACGGGAATCGCTTGCCTCCGGGGTAGAGGACGATCACGCGTTCCAATTTCAAGTCTTCAAGGGCGATCCGGATCGATGGGGTGATCCGCGGAGTGTCGGTTCGTTTGCACTCGACCCCGATCAGGGAGCTCCCGCGACGTAAAATGAGATCAATTTCGGCGCCCTGATGCGTCGCCCAGAAAAAAACCTCATCACAGGGTGCGACTTTTAATAATTCCTCGATCACAAATCCTTCCCAGGATGCACCAACTTTGGGATGCATGAGCAGGGTCTTTATCGAATCGATGCCGAGCAGTTGATGCAGGAGGCCGGTGTCGCGCACATAGACCTTGGGTGACTTCACCTGGCGTTTCCTCAGATTAGCGTGAAAAGGTTGCAACTGACGGATCATCAACGCGTCTGTTAACAGGTCCAAATGGCGTCGCGTGGTTGACTCATTGACACCGAGGGCTCTGGCGGGCTCAGCGGCATTCCAGATTTGCCCGTGGTAGTGCGCCACCATGGTCCAGAATCGCTGTAAAGCAATGGCAGGCACACGTACGCCCCATTGGGGAAGGTCTCGCTCCAAAAGGGTCTGGATGAAATTTTTCCGCCAGGCCATGCTGTCACCAGGGCTGCCGGCCAGATAAGCCAGAGGAAACCCGCCTCGCGACCACAAAGCCTGTTCTGACGCAGCACCAACTTCTGCCAGCGAGAAACCGCCGATGACAACCCGTTCCATTCTACCGGCAAGCGTTTCCGATGTTTGACGCAAAAGCTCACCCGAGGCGCTGCCTAAAATCAGGAAATGCGCCGGTGAATCCCTGCGGTCCACAAGTACCCGAAGCACCGGAAAAAGCTCAGGGCGGCGCTGAACCTCGTCAATCACCACTAGTCCCTTCAGCGAACTCAGCGCGGCCATGGGTTCATCCAGCCGGCTTAAGCTGGCTGGGTCCTCCAGGTCAAAATAGTTAACAGAGCCTTCGTCAAGCAACTGACGCGCAAGTGTGGTCTTGCCGCTTTGCCGGGGACCCACCAAAACAACCACACGACTCCGGTCTATCGCGATCTTTAGATCAGCCAGGATTTGCGGGCGCGGAATCATAGTTCATGTTTACCATGAAAATCGGGTATGTAAAGAAGGAATTTCATGGTCATCAACCGCTTCAGTCGCGCCGGGCTTGAGCGTCTCAATGACCATGTATTTCAACGATGCACCTTGCCTGGCTTTAGGTATTATAAACAGCCGAACACCAATATCGCGCAGAGATGCCAAGACGCAGAGAAAAAAAATGAAGTTCGGACCGGTACAAGGAAAAACAATTCATTGCGGGCGCTTGCCCTGTAAGCAGCTCTGTTGGCTTGCGTCTGTAACCGTCGCGTGAACTGAAAAGATCTATCCGGTTTTCTCAGCGTCTTGGCGTCTCTGCGCTATAACCGGTAGGGTTACGGCCGCAGGCCGTCCATCTGCGTAGCTGTTTAAGCCGTGTAGGCGCAATCCGCGCAATCTGCGGTTCATTCTGCAGTTGGTCTTGCGGCGCAGCCGCCCATCTTTATCCGCGTTAATACTCGTCCCAATCAGGTTGCCTTTTTATCTGTGAACAAAGGTCGTTCTTTTCTTTGCTTGCCCAAAGAAAAGAACCAAAAGAAAGGGCACCCGGCACCTTGTCCGCCTTCGGCGGATTCCCTCGGCGTGCGTGCGATCGCGGCGGGGATTGCGAACTCGTCCGCTGTGCGGACTCAGACAGGCAACCCCCTTTGGTCCGCGATCCCACACCCCCCTCGGCTGCGCTGCGATGGGGTGAAACCCCAAAACCCCAACACCATCTGCACATGGCGGCCGAAGTCCGCTAATGTCCCGTTGATCCTGTAAATCCTGTCAAATATCGTTGCAGTTGCTTTTCCAGCCGCAGGCTGCCGGTTTGCGCCATGCCTGGTGGATAGGCCTCACACCCACACATCGCTTTCAGCGGTCATCTCTCCCCCCGCATCACCGGTGTTGACCACACCCCTACCTTCGATGACCATGATGTGGCACTCTTTGAGCGCCACGGGTCTATGCACGGCGCCTCTGGGCACCACGAACATTTCACCGGTTTTCATGTCCACCCGGCCGTCTTCAAATTCGATGGCCATCTCGCCCGCAATGACGATGAACACCTCGTCGGTGTCCGCATGCCGGTGCCAAACGAATTCGCCCCGGATCTTGACGAGCTTGAACTGGGTGTCGTTCATCTCGGCCACCACCCGCGGCTGCCACTGGTCGGAGAACTTGGCAAGTTTTTCAATGAAGTTGATGGGCGCATATGCCATTTACCACTCCTTCGATGCTTAACATCCGTAAATTTGAATTTTCCTGTATGGAAAGACGGAGTTAATCCGGACGCATCATGGCTATTTCAGCAGGCCGGCGATATACCCCGTCGTCCAGGCGGCCTGGAAATTATAGCCGCCGGTAATCCCGTCGATGTCCAATAGTTCACCGGCAAAATAGAGATTTTTGCACACCCGGCTTTGCATCGTTTTGATGTCGACGCTCTCCAGACTGACGCCGCCGCAGGTCACGAACTCATCCCGGAATGCTGCCTTTCCTTTAACCGAATAGACATCGTTGGTCAGCACGCTGACCAACTTGTTCACTCCTTTATTGCCTATCTCTCCCCAGGGTTTCGTCGTCGGCAAGCCGCATCTCTCAAGCAGATGCAGCCATAATCGCTGCGGCAGTGAAAACGGCCTGAAGTTTGAGAGCATCTTGTTGGCATGCGCACCGGCAATGCTTCTTATCTCATACACGACAAAGTCATTGTCAGGCACATTCACCCAGTTGACCTGAACCTTGAATGCATATCCCATGTCACTGAGAATTCTGGCTCCAAGAGACGATAATTTCAGGATCGCCGGCCCGCTCATGCCCCAGTGCGTCACCAGCAGCGGGCCTTCGGATCTGAGCTTTGTTCCCTGGATGCTCACCAGCGTTTTTTCCACCACGATGCCCATCAGTTTGGTGACCGGCTCGGAGGGCATGTTGAAGGTGAACAGTGACGGTACCGGCGCTTCGATCTTGTGGCCCAATGCCTCAAGCCACGCCAATCCTTTCCTTGTGGGACAACCGCCGGTGGCGACAATGACCTTGTCAAATATTCGTGATCGGTCGGCGCCATCGGTGAAGGTCAGTGCCAGTTTGTCATCGATCGGCCGGATGGCCTCGATGCCGGTGCCCATTTCAATTTTGACGCCCAGCCGCGCGGCTTCCTTTAAAAAGCAATCGATGATGCTCTGCGAATTCTGGGACGCCGGAAATACGCAATTGTCATCCTGAATCACCAGCGGGACGCCCCTGGCGGCGAACCAGCGCATGGCATCTTTGTTGTTGAAGATGCCAAAGGCCTTTTTCAGAGCCCTCCCGCCCCTGGGATACGCTTCTGCCAGCGCTTTGATGGACGGGCAGCCGTTGGTGACATTGCACCGGCCGCCGCCTGAGATTTTGACCTTGGCCAGCAGGTGTTTTGATTTTTCAAAAATAACGACGGTGGCGTGAGGATGGTTTTCCTTCGCCGTAATTGCCGAGAAAAATCCGGCCGC
Source organism: Pseudomonadota bacterium (assembly GCA_043825735.1). Classification (GTDB taxonomy): domain Bacteria; phylum Desulfobacterota; class Desulfobacteria; order Desulfobacterales; family JBDRRP01; genus JBDRRP01. The sequence goes on from JBDRRP010000050.1 coordinate 8,005, forward strand.
CCCCCCGCCGATGACTGCAATTTCCATTCGACCGCCTCAATTTTGATAAAACCGTACCGTTCTCATGATATCGCATAAGTTACTGGCTTATTGCCACCGTGAAGTAGGGCATCTTTTCAATCCCCCTTTACCTATGCTATGCAGGATGCTTCCGAATCGAAGACACACACCAGCATAAATTACAGGGAGGAACGCCATGGCCAGCACGGTTTATTTCTGTGATCTGAAAGCCACTATTAAAGAAAACCTCGTTGCCAAGCTCGGCCGGCTGGTAAAAGACGCCGGACTGGCCGAGGTGGTGGGCAAGCGGGATCTAACGGCCATCAAGCTACACTTCGGGGAAAAGGGCAACACGGCCTATATCCGGCCGGTATTTATACGGAAAATCGTCGAAGAAGTTGTCGGTGCCGGTGGCAGGCCGTTTCTCACCGATGCCAACACGCTGTATGCCGGCACCCGCAGTGATGCGGCCAGCCATCTTACCACGGCCACTGAAAACGGCTTTGCCTATTCCGTTGTCGGGGCGCCCCTTGTTATCGCGGACGGCCTCAGGGGCAAGACGGAGACCGCCGTGGAAGTGAACTTGAAGCAGTTCGACGAAGTCTACATCGGCACCGAAGTGGTGGAGGCCGACGCCTTCGTTTCGGTCGCCCATTTCAAGGGGCACGAGCTGTCCGGGTTCGGCGGGGCCATAAAAAATGTCGGCATGGGCTGCGCCTCGCGCCGGGGCAAGATGGCCCAGCACTCCACCCTGAGCCCCGCGGTAAAAAAGAAAAAGTGCATCGGCTGCGGAGAGTGCGTGCCCCACTGCGCCCAGGAGGCGCTTTCGCTGGTGGAGAAAAAGGCCGTTTTGGACAGCGACAAGTGCATTGGCTGCGGCGAGTGCATCCTGGCCTGCCCCAACGGCGCCATCCAGATCCGGTGGAATCAGGACATACCCACGTTTCTAGAGAACATGGTGGAGTACACTGCCGGGGTTTTGAAAAACAAAAAGGGTAAAACCCTGTTTATAAATTTCATCACCGACGTGTCGCCGGCCTGCGACTGCTATCCCTACAACGACACCCCCATCGTACGCGATATCGGCATCCTCGCCTCCACCGATCCGGTGGCCATCGACCAGGCATCGGTGGATCTGGTCAACCTGGAACCGGCGCTGCCCGATGCAGACATGAAAACCAACCGGGGCGCCGGCGAGGACAAGTTCCGGGGCATCTATCCCGATATCGACTGGGCCCATCAGCTAGCCTATGCCGAGTCCATCGGCCTGGGCAAGCGCAAGTACGAGCTGGTGAAAATTTGAATTCGAAAAGAGATGAACGGCGAATGGGACGCTGATAACCGCAGATATAAATTGGCGGCCTTTGGCCGAAAGGCAAAAGCAACCACAACTGCTTATTAACCACAGATGACGCAGATAACGCAGATGGGCGGCCTGCGGCCGGAAACCAACTGCAAAGGCGATTTTGGCACGGATTACACGGATGACGCTGATAGACGGCCTTCGGCCGAAAAGCAACAACTGCAAGGTTGGTACGGGTTGACCGGCAAATAGTTATAACGGCGCCTTGGCGCTTTTAACAGTGTAATCCGCGCAATCCGTGCCAAAAAGGGTTTTCCCGCCACCGGCGGGCAGATAACGCCGTGCCAATCCGGTAGTTCGTGATTTGCTTTTGCTGCCCTTCCTAACCTTAATGCTTTCTCCTGAACCGCTCGATGGCTTCAATGGCGTAAGGAAGCACCACATCCACCACTTTCTCATAGCCTTTCGCGGTGGGGTGGATGCCGTCGGACTGGTTGAGGGTCTGGTCGCCGGCCACGCCTTCGAGAAAAAACGGCACCAGGATGACGTTCCTTGTGCGGGCCACGGCAGGATAGATTTCCTCGAAGGCCACGGTAAATGCCGGGCCCATGTTTTTGACCATCTTCATACCGGCCAGCACCACGACGACCCCCCGGCGGTTCAATTCGGCCACAATGGCATCGACGTTTTCGCGGGTGAGTGCCGGGTCGATGCCGCGCAGCCCGTCGTTGGCGCCGGTTTCCAGGATAACGATGTCCGGAGTCAGGGTCATGATCCAGTCGATTCTGGAGCGCGTTCCGCTGGACGTTTCCCCACTGATGCCAGCGTTGATTACCTTAAACGGGTAGCCCGCGTCGCGAAGGCGGCGTTCCAGCAGCGCCGGGTATGCCGCTTCTTCGGAAAGTCCGTAGCCGGCGGTAAGACTGTCGCCCACGGCCACGATGACGCCTTCCACCGCGGCGGCCGCTGGCGCCGACGGGGCCTGCCCGCTGCCGGCGGGTTCCTTATCGCCGCCGCAGCCGGAAAGCAGAAACAACATCACCGTGATCATCACAACCGCTGCCGATGTCGATATTCTATGAATCAGCATTGTCTTTTCCTGCCTTGAATCTCAATGAATTTATCTATCTCTTGGCGCATATAAAAACCGTGCGGCCGTTTGCACGGTTTTTATTCGTGATCCCTTAAGTAGGCGACTGGTTTTTTCCGCATGATGGACAGTGAGGCCCAGTGCCCCACGCCGGCCACCAGCAGCATGGGCAGCGTCAGCATGAGAAGGCTCTCGGCCGGAAATGGCCGGTAGGCGATGTCCAGGATCCGGCGGCAGATGATGAATCCGGCCGTCTGAGCCAGCGCCAGGGCGGTGGTGGCGCTGATGAGGCCCATCAGGGCGTGTTCCCAGAAAAACACCCGCGCCACGAAGGCGCGCCGGGCGCCGAGGATTTTGAAATAGACGGCTTCGCGGATGCGGGCCGCGCGGGTGGCGAATATGGCGCTCACCAGGATGAGAAGCCCCGCTGCGATGCTAAAGGCAGTAAAAAATCTAATGATACCGGATAGTTTTTGCATGACTCGCGAAAAAGTTTGCACCGTTTCCGTAATATCGATGACGCTGATATTGGGAAACCGGGCCACGACCTGGTTTTGCAGTGCGGCGATGGCTGCTTTGTCCGCCCGGACGGCGGCAAAGAGGGTCTGGGGCGCTTTTTCGAGAAATTTTTCGGGAAAGACGAAGTAAAAAAACGGTGAGATGGATTCCTGCTCCCGGGTCCGGATGCTTGAGATGCGCGCCTCCAGGGGCACTCCCTGAATGTTAAAGGAGATGGTGTCTCCCACGGCCATGGGGCGCATGGCCACCACGGTGTCCAGCACCGAGACCTGGGGTCCGTCCCAGTCCTCCTGAAAGAGGGTGTCGCCATGGGTGATCCGCTCGTCGGGCAGCAGGTGGTGGCGATAGGTGAGGTTGAACTCCCGGGCCATGTTGTCGCCCTTTCGGAGCTGTTCGGCCTGTCGGTCCACCGGGACGCCGTTGATGGCGCGAACACGTGCCCGGATGATGGGATAAATGTCCGGCGTGTTCACCATTTCTTTGAAGGCGGCCACCTGGTCGGGCTGGATGTCGATGAAAAACATGTTGGGCGCCTCGGCGGGAAATGATTTTACGTAGGCCGCATCCAGGTTGGCTTCCACCAGGTATACCACGAAGAGCACGGTGAGCGAGGCCGTCAGCGTGATGAGTATGGACCGGGTGGCATTGCCGGGTCTGAAAAGCCCCCGAACGGCCTGCCGGGCCGTGAGTCGCCGGGGCTGCCATTTGCCAAGGGCCCAGAGCACGCCCAGCATCACCAGGGCCGTGACGAGAATGAAGCCCACAATGCCGGCGATGAAATAGATACCCAGGCGGGTGTCTTTGAGCTGCATCAGCAGCAGGGCGACGAATACCCCGGATATTCCCGCAAGGCTTGCGTAATAGGGCCACCCTTTTCCCGGCGGCGACGGCTCTTTTCTGAAAATGGCTGTCGGCCGCACCGCTTTCAGGCGGTGGACGGGCAGGTAGGCAAACAGCGCGACCACCACCAGCCCCAGGGCAATGCTTTGCGCCACCGCAGGCCATGAGATGGCCACATGCATCCCTTCCGGCAGAAACCCGGCAAACAGTGCGGGCAAAAGCCGCTGCACGAGGCTCCCCACCGTCACCCCCAGCACCGTGCCCGCGATGCCCAGCACCATGACCATGGCCACGTAGTGGCGGGTCACGAACCCGCTGGTGGCGCCCAAGGTCTTGACGATGGCCATGGTGTAGGTTTTGGATTTGAGCAGGGCTGTGAGGGAGCTCTGGATACCGATGCCGGCCAGAAGCAGGGTAAAAACGCCCACCAGGTTGAGAAAGAAGAGAAAATTGTCGAAAAACCGCTTCATCCTTGAATTGGCCGTGCGATACGTCTCCACCCGCTCCATGTCCGGGGCGGCCACGCGGCGAAGATCTTCGGCAATGCGTTCAACGGCGCTGTCGCCGGTGGCCTTGAGCAGCAGGATGTGGTGGATCCGGCTGCCCTTGGTGACCAGGTCCAGGGACGGCAGATCGTCCGGGTGAACGAACACCCGGGGGCCAAAGGAGAAAAAACTCACCGGTCGGTCGGGTTCGGCGGTGACCACGTCGGCGATGGTGAGCCGGGCGCTGCCGATGTTGAGGCCGCTTCCGGGAGACAGGCCCAGCCGGTCTAAAAGGACCTTTTCCACCAGGACCTGCCCGGGGCGGTAGACGTCTGAAAACGCTCGTCCCGAGGCCAGGACCATTTTTCCGTAAAAGGGATATCCGGCGCCGGCCACCTTGATCTGGGAGAGTACCGAGCGGTCTTCGGCGGGGCTGCGGGTGAGGGCGTAAAATTCATATAGCCTTGCCGCGGCAGCGGTGCCGGATTTTTGGAGGCGATCCACAGCACCGGTGAGATCCGGTGAAAATGGGTAGTGGCTCCGGATGATGATGTCTGCGGCATTGAGCTGTCGTGCGTCTCGCATGAGGGAGTCGTGCACGCTGGCAGAAAATCCGTTCAAGGCGATGAGCGAGACCATGGAGAGCATCACGCACAGGACAAACACCCCGGCCTGCTTGCCGGAGCGGCGGATCTGTCGAAATAAAAACGCATGATGGAACATGGGGTCACTCATCGGACATGCGCCCGTCACGCAGGGTCACCACCCGGTCGGCCCGCTCAGCGATGCTGAGGCTGTGGGTCACCAGCACCAGGGTAAGCCCCGAGTCTGCGCGGGCGTCCAGCAGCAGATCCAGGATGGCCTGGCCGTTTTCCGAATCGAGATTCCCGGTGGGCTCGTCGGCGAAAAGGATTCGGGGGCGATTCACCAGGGCCCGGCAGATGGCCACCCGCTGCTTTTCACCACCGGAGAGCTGGTGGGGGAAATTGCTGCGCCGGTGGTCGATTCCCACGCGCTCCATGAGGGCGGTGGTGCGTCCGGCGGCGTCCGTGTGCCCGGCCAGTTCTGCCGGGAACATGATGTTTTCCGCTGCGGTGAGGGACGGGATGAGGTGGAAACTCTGGAACACGTAGCCGATATCGCGGTTGCGGAGCGTTGCCAGACCGTCTTCACTGAGATCCGTGATGTCCGTGTCGCCGATCCAGACCCTGCCGTCGGTGGGCCGATCCAGCCCGGAGAGCAAGGTCAGCAGCGTGGTTTTACCGCTGCCACTGCTGCCGGCGATGACCACGAATTCTCCGGAAGGCACGGCCAGATTGATTCCCTCGAGCACCGGAACGGTAAGGCCGTTAAGGGAAAACGTTTTGGTCAGGTTGTCGGCTTTAAGCATGGTGGCAGTCTCTTTCCGGTGGCGGTGATGTGACAATGGCTCCAACATAAGTCACCGGCTTGAGCGGGTCAATGACGGCAAAAACATTGAACCGCGAAGGACACGAAGGACGCGAAGATTTGTTCGAATCGGGTCACCGGGGAAAAAGCCTCCCGGCTCACGATTCGAACAAAGAGCGCCGTGCCCTGCGGGCAGCTCATGGCTGTTGGCCTTAAGTCTTGTCAGCAGTTTGTCCGGCCGCAGGCCGCCTTCATCCGCGTCATCTGCGGTTCATTCGCAGTTGCCCTTGGTCTTCGGCCGCAGGCCGCTTGCGCTGTTGCGTTTAATCTGTGGGAATCTGTGTAATCTGTGGATAACCTGCGGTTGTCTGCGTTCGTCTGTGCTGGAACGGACCGCAATGACATGCTAAGGAATACCGTTTGATGACGCCGCAGGGTGAAAATGCGGAAACTACCGAAACGAAAGGGTTTGGATATGGAAGGAATGTCTCAGGCGTTGATGCTGTCGGGGCTGGGAATTGGCGTGGGTATCGGCGCCTCTTTCACCGGGTTGGGGGGGGGATTTCTCATGATCCCGCTGCTGCTGTTCATGGGTTTCACGGCACAAAAGGCCGTCGGTACGTCATTTCTGGGGATCCTGATCATATCCATATCGGCGCTGTTCGCACACGGTAAACTCGCCAATGTGGACTACCGGGCCGGCCTTATGTTGGGCGTCGGCGGCATCATCGGTGCCCAGATCGGCGCCCGGCTGGTGGAGCATGTGTCCACGGCCAATTTCAAGAAGATTTTTGCCGGAATTCTGGTGGCGCTGGCCATCTATCTGTTCATGAAGAAATGAGCGCGCCAAAAGCGTGCACGCTCATTGATATTAAATATGTTTTACTTGGCGTTCTTGGCGTCTTCGCGAGAAAACTGCTTTTAAAAGTTCGCCGGCAGTTCGCAGACCTCTGACGAGGCTTTTTTGGTTTCGACAAAATGGGCGGCCGCCAGGGCGGCTGTGCAGCCGTCAGCTGCCGCCGTAACGATCTGCCGGGCATATTTCTCTCTGAGGTCGCCGATGGCGTAGATGCCCGGGATGGCGGTTTCGCATTTGGCATCGGTCAGGACGTAGCCTTCGCTGTTTTTCTTGATGCCGGCCGGGACAATGGCGTTGTTGGGCAAAAACCCGATGAAGACGAACACCCCGTCGGTGGCCAGCTGACGGGCCTCGCCGGTCTGGGTGTCTTTCAGATCCACCGCGGTCACGCCGTCGTCGCCGGCAAGGATGCGTGTGGGGACCGTGTTCCAGAGCACCTCGATGTTGCAGTCGGCCGCCACCCGCTGCTGGAGCAGCATGCTGGCCCGGAAGGCGTCGCGCCGGTGGGCGATGTACACCTTGCAGGCCAGCTTGGCCAGGTAAAGGCCTTCCTCGCAGGCGCTGTCGCCGCCGCCGATCACCACCACTGTCTTGCCGCGAAAAAAGAACCCGTCGCAGACCGCACAGTACGATACCCCCCGGCCGTAGAATTCTTCTTCGCCGGGGATTTCAAGCTTTCTGGGCGATCCGCCCATGCCCATGATGACGGCATAGGCCTTGAGCTCTTCTCCGGTGTCGAGCCGAACGGTGTGGTGGGCGAGGCCGGGGATGATGGCCGCCACTTCGTGGGACCGTATCTCCAGGTCCAGGGACTGGGCATGCTCGGCAAACTGCATGCTCAGCTCCGCGCCATTCGCGTGGATCGTGCCGGGCCAGTTTTCCACTTCATCGGACTTCATGACCTGTCCACCCAAGGCGGCCCCTTCAATGAGGACGGTGTTGAGTGCGGCGCGCTTGGCGTAAATTCCAGCGGTGAGACCGCCCGGCCCGCCGCCGATGATAATCAGGTCGAGTATTTCCTCCGAAGCCATATGGCTTGCCTCCATTGTCACGGTTTAAAAGATTTGAATAATATTCCGCAGCAAGTCGTTGAATATGCGATCACTGGTATTCCCGATAGCACGGAAACCCGGTGTCACCTTGTGGCTATGGATGCCCGCGCCTCGATCGGGGCGCGGGCATGACTTTATTTCAGACGCGCTTCTATTTGCTTTTGTTCAAAGCGTCCTGAAGTTTTTGAGCCAGCTCATTGAGCGGCGCCTTTTCGGCTTCCGTGGGTGCGAAGGCCTGCCATCCGCCAGCGACTTCCGCATCCGCCGGTGTCAGGGAGATGCGCCGGGCGGCGGCGTCGACGCGGTCGATCCGTACGGCCACACTCTGGCCGGGCTTGGCGCGTTCATAGGCGCCGGGATCGGCAGACTGGGCCATGCTTGACTTGGGAAGCAGGCCAACGATTCCCGGCTCCAGGGATATGAAGATGCCGAAACGCTCGAGTTTTTCAACCGTTCCAGTGGCCTCCGCGCCGGCGCGGTAGCGCTCAGCCACCCCCAGCCAGGGATCCCCTTCCGCATCTTTCATGCTCAGGGAAATGCGGCGCTTGCCTTCGTCGATGGTTTTGATCATCACGGAAACTTCAGCGCCCTCAGTTGCAACATCGGCAGGGTCGACAATCCGCCGCGTGTAACTCATTTCGCTGATGTGAACCAAACCCTCAATGCCGGGGGCGATGGCGACGAAGGCACCGAACTTGGCCAATCGGGTCACCGTGCCGGTGACCTTCTGTCCTTCTGCAAATTGCTGGCTCACGGTGCTCCAGGGATCTCCCTGCGCCTGCCGTGCGGAAAGGCGGATACGCTTTCGGCCCTTGTCATCGTCCTCCACAGCGAGGATCTTGACGCTCAAACGGTCGCCCGAGGCCACGGCAGCCTCCGGCGATTCGATGCGCGACCAGCTGAGTTCACTGATGTGAACCATGCCTTCCACACCGGTGGCGAGTTCCACAAAAGCGCCGAAAGGCGCCAGGCGGGTAACCACGCCTTGAACCACGTCACCGGGACCGGACTGGGCAAAAAAGACCTCCCGGGCCGCTTTAGCCGCCTCGGCCAGCAACGCCTTGCGGGAAACGACAATATTTCGGCCGCTTTCTTCAAGGGTGATGATACGGAACTCAAAGGTTTCGCCCACGTATTTTTCCGGCGCGTCCGCATAGTTCAGGTCGATCTGGCTGATGGGGCAAAACGCCCTGCGTTTGAAGACCTCCACGCGAAAGCCCCCCTTGCAGGTTTCGGTCACCTTTCCGGTGACCGGCACCCGGCTCTCATAAGCCTCCAGTAGTTGGTCATATCCGCCGAGGCCGTCCATGGCGCGGGAAAGCTTAATATCACTTTCGGTCATGGCCACCACATAAAGATCGATGGCGTCGCCAACGGCCACCGTCATCTCACCGGATTCATCCAGCAGCTCCACCCGATCCACCACGCCGTCGGTCTTGCTGCCGGTGTCCACGTAGACTGCATCGGTCCCGATGGAAATGATTTTGCCCTTGATTTTGTCACCGATCTTGATGTCGTCGTTCATGCCTGCCGAGTAGGCTTCGAACAACTCCGCAAAACTTGGCTCCGATGCGTCTTCTTCCGGTTCTTCGATGATGTCATCACTCATGCCGCCGCTCCAGTTGTCACGATGGTTAAGGGTTCTTAAAAATAGCCACTGCCGTTGTTTTAATTGACGTAATGTCCATATTTTGCTAAATTTCTTCCTTCAAAATATCCGTGCTATCATAAAGGTCGAGCATATCATGAAACCCTCGGAACGACGACGTCATCCGCGATACCGGTCCAAAATCGACGCTTATGCCGTATTGAGCGCCGATGCGCCGGTCCTTGCCCAGCTGATCGATATCAGCGAAGGGGGCCTGTCCGTCTGGTATGTTGACGGTCAGGGTGAAGCCATGGATGCCGAAAAAGTCGATCTTTTCCTCATGAACAGCCCTTATCGCATCAGCGGCCTGCCCGTGGAGACAACCTCTGATTTTGAAACCCGCCAGGATTCGGCCGCCCCTGACCGGCTCATTCGCCGGCGCTGCTTCCGGTTCGGCCGCCTTCTCACGGTTCAGAAAAATGCCGTGGCCGACTTTATCTCCTACCATACCGAAGCCGCTACCGCTTAACCGGCTGTTGAAAAGCGGTTGCGTTTGGCACGGGCGTTAAAACCCTACTCAAATTGATCACTTGCCATTTTCCGCCGATGGCGCATGTCGGGCGATACGTTCTCCCAGCTTGGTCATGAGGCGCCGGGTGTTGGTGCCGGGCCTGCCGTCACCGATGCGGTGCTCGTCCACCTGGTTCACCGGCACCAGTCCTTTGTTGGTGCCTGTGATGAACACTTCGTCGGCGGTATGAAGCTCATCCAGAAGTATGTCTCTGATGTCAACCGGAAACAGCTCACGGCTCACTTCAAGCGTCACTTTCCGGGTAATGCCCGAGAGAATTTCCGCGCCCGGTGTGACCAACCGGCCGCCGATGAAGGCGAAAATATTGCTGGTCGTGCCTTCCAGGACCCGATGGTTGCGGTCAAGATAGATGGCTTCCACCGCATTGGCCTTGCGGGCCGTTTCCATGGCGATGGTGGCCGGAATATAGTTGATGCTCTTGACGCCGGGTTTGAATCGTTCAGTGATCACGGTCACGATTTTCACCCCTTCTTTGTACCAGGCGGCCGGCAGGCTAGGAACGGCCGATACCAGTACGAGCAGGCGGGGGGCGTTTTTCGGCGTTGAAAAATCATCGCTCGGCCCGCCGGTGACGATCATGCGAATACTGGCATCGGCGAGGTGGCGGTTTTTATCCAAGGTCTGCCGGACGATGTCTGCCACCGCCGCTGTTTTCCAGGGAAAAGACAGCCCGATTTCGGAGGCCGAATGGGCCAGCCGTTCGATGTGGTCTTCCATATACAGGGGCGCCCCGTTGTAAGTGCGCATGAGGTCAAACACACCGTACCCTCTGAGAACGGCCAGATCATTGACCGGCAGCACCGCCGCATCGGCCGGGAAAAATGCGCCGTCGATGTAATAAATATCCACTGCTCAACTCCTTTAAAACCCGATGGATCCGCTCCGTCTGAAAGCACCACCGGCCGGCGCCGCTGACAGGGCATTGCGCACAAGTGAAACCGGCAACGGTCACTTCCGGCCGGCGCCTTGCGGAACGCCCTCCTCTATAAGCACTTCAGGATGGAATCACAAGCCTGAAATGGGGCGAGCCCCCGGCGGATCGGCGGGCGGTGAACGCATGACGCGAGAAGCGCAAGGGTGGGGCGATATCAAAAGGCGGGACGGCCGATTGGTTGACAACCCTGTTGCGTTGTAAGCCGGCTGCGAAACGAACCTTACCGCTGCCGGTGCGGCCATTGGCCGAGATAACAAGCTCCGGTCCATTCTCTGCAGCGATTTTTTCAGCCGGTGGTTGATCGCTCAGCAACAGCCGTCAGGGCCGCCGCAGGTGGCGTTTTCAGCGCCGTGGATCCAGCCCGAAATGATGTATGCCGCGCACCCGACGCCGGGTGATACGCTGACGGCACCGGTTGGGCAGTTGTTGGCGCAGGCGCCGCATTCGATGCACGCGTCCCTGTCTGCGAGGGCGGCTTTGTCTTCGGCCAGGCGGAAAACCCCGTGGGGGCACACCGCCAGGCAGGCGCCGCAGCCCACGCAGGCGTCGGGGTCCAGTTTCAGTGTGGTGACGTTTGAAAGGTATCGGAAAGACTTCATATCGTTAGTCTCGGCGGTCGTGAGTTCATATTGAGTAAATATTGCGGCCGAAAGGGTTGCGCCTATACGGCTTAACAGCGACGAGGGGCCGAGGGTTCAAGTGAACGGCAACAGCATAACACCATATTTACGGTAGTACTTGTTTACAATCGCCGCCGTTGCCGCTGTCGGACTGGTGTTGGTTCTCACTCGAACCCTCGGCCCCTCGACCCCTTGGACCCTGTTTTTTTTATAAGAATGCAGCTCCTATCCATCCGAAGACCACCAGCGCTACTGCTGCCAACTGCAGCGGGATGGCCCGTCGCATTTCTTTTTCCACACCCGAGGGCGATGTGAATGGCGTGGCCCCGGTGAAGTTCATCGCCAGAAACGAACTCAGTGCAGCGGCGCAAAGGACCATGAGGACAGCCTCCAGCCGACCGGTCCCTGCGCCGGCGGCAGCCACCGTCGCGATACCGGCCGCGCCGCCCAGCAGGGCGCCTTTGGCGGCAAACGCCGTTCCCGGAATCCACGGCAGCAGAGCCGGGGTGAGGACGCAGCCAGCCACCACGCCGCCGAGGCAGGCCGTTATTATCAACATTCCACGATGAAGTGCCTGGCCAAATGAAAAGATGCCGGGGCCGATGCCCGAAATAACCGCGGCACCCACCACCACCCAGATCAGGTACTTGAGGACAATGGAGAGCTCCATCGGAATGAGCACGACCCGCTCTGCCGTGGTGAAGGTCACCATGCGCATACCGGTACCGGCCTTCATGCCGGTGTTGATGAAAGCCGGGATATCGTCGGCGCGAATGGGGCCCCAGATCACGGAAAATCCGGACTGTTTCTTGACCGCTATCGCCGAGACCCCGGTGGCACCCAGTTGCGGCAGGATGAGGGTTTTGTGGGAAACCACCTTGGCCAGGCCGCTTTTTTCGATGCGTCTCACCAGTTCGTCAGTGCCGAAAGTCCCTTTGCCCGCGGCGCACCAGACATTCACGCCCAGCGTATCCAGAACCAGCAGCCAGGCATTGATGCCGGGCAGCCTGCGACGCAGGGTGTCAAAGCTGAGTTTGTAGTTGGCCGTCACCAGGATCGGCGCGTCCGGGTCCGGCTCGCCCACCGCATAAAGCCCCGGCGCTACAGCGTAGTTGTCGCGATTGATGCCGGAGCGGGCGCCGGCGGTGCCCAGATGATCCCGCCACCCGAGAGCGGTCCGCACCACCGGGACCGGACCGGCCGGGGTGTCCATGAACCGTTCAACGAAGTGACAGATGGTGTAGCCGGGGCGGGTGTCGGCGTCCGATGCCGGCGCCGGCGCGCTCCCGCAGCAGGCGCCGGGCGGTGACAGCGGTGTCTGGGCAAAGGGCTTCAGTTGGGGCGTCGGGGCACAGCCGCAGGCGCTGTCCGCGCAAGGGGCTTTTTTTGTTGAAGACGCTGCGGGTGAGCTCATCCGGGGCTATCCTTTCATGGCGGCGACGGTGCGCTTGAACCGGGCCAGCAGGTGCATGTCGAGGCAGTAGCAGGTTCTGGGCCCCTTGATTTCGCCCTGGATCAGCCCGCATGCCTTGAGCTGCCGAAGGTGCTGGCTCACCGTGGACTGGGCCAGGGGCAGCAGATCCACCAGTTCACCGCAGATGCAGGTGTTTCTGGCGAGCAGATGCTGGACGATGGTTGCCCTCGCCGCGTGCCCGAGTGCCTTGCAGACAGCGGCGAAGCGATCGATGTCCAAGGGGTCAACGGCCGCAACGGCCTCCGGTCCATGGATGAGGGGTGCGAGGCGCTCACCCAGGTCTGTTCTCGCTTCAAGTGTTTCCGGCATCCGGTAAGGCTCCAATAAGTATGTGTCAGCCGATTCTTATCGTAAATCGTCGATATACGATTTGCGGCTTCCTGTCAAGGCTTCATCAGAGCTCGATTTGACCCGGAGGCTTTTGATCGGGCAGATATGGTTAAGCGAGCTGCCGGCTGCGTGAAAACAAGAAGTCTGTTTAGTGTTGCGGCGGAGTTTTTTTCAACACATAAAGATACCTGACAGCCGCGGCACGATTGGAATACCCCGTTATAAATAAAAGTATTGTTAATACAATGTCTTATGATAAACTCTGATTGGCTTCAGGCTTGCACTGATGTTGCAGTCAGCGCACCGAAGCTTCCGGCGCGAACGGAGGAGGTCTTGCCATGAAGAGATCACTCATTTTCCCGTCCTGCCGCCGATGGCTGCTGGCGGTTGTCGCCGTCGTGATGTGGTCCGCGTCCGCGCTCGCTTCCGCTCCGCCGGTGGCTATTGGTGTACTGGCCAAACGCGGGCTGCCGCAATGCCTGGACGAGTGGACGCCCACGGCGCGCTACCTCACCGAGCGGATTCCCGGCGCCGCCTTCACCATCATTCCAATCGCCTACGCGGACATTTACGAGAAGGTGCGGACAGGTGGCCTCGATTTCATCCTGACCAATCCCTCCTTTTACGTGGAACTGGAGCGCTGGTACGGGGTGAATCGCATCGCCACCTTGAAAGGCCGCTGCGTCACGGGTGTGTGCAAGACATACGGCGGCGTAATTTTCTGGCTCAATTCGCGAGCGGATATCCGCGGACTTGCGGATTTGAAGGGAAAGCGTTTCATGGCCGCCAACGAATATTCCCTGGGCGGCTGGCGGATCGTGTGGCGGGAGTTGCTGGAGCGGGGATTGGACCCCTACCGTGATTTCGCCGATCTGCGTTTCGGGGATACCCACGATGATGCGGTGCTCGCCGTGCTGAGCGGCGCGGTCGATGCCGGCAGTGTGAGAACGGACATCCTCGAACGGATGCAGGCCGAGGGAAAAATCCGACTGACGGATTTCCGTATACTGGAAGGCCCCCCGGACGCATTGGAACCTCTGCCCTTTCTCTGCTCGACCCGGCAGTATCCCGAATGGCCCTTGGCCAAGCTCCGGCATACCTCCGATGCGCTGGCGGAGAAAGTCACGGTGGCGCTGCTGCAGATGGCTGCGGATGATCCGGCGGCCCGGGCGGCCAACTGTGCCGGATGGACCATTCCATTAAACTACCAGTCCGTCCATGAATGCCTGCGGTTTTTGAAGGTGGGACCCTACGCCGACCTTGGCCGGATCAGCGCATCCGATGTATTAAAAAGTTACTGGCAGTGGATCCTGGCCGCCGTGCTGGCTTTTGCCGGCGGCGGTCTGTTTACAGGCGTCATCCTGCGGCTCAACCGAAACATCCGCGAGTCCCACCGAAAACTGCAGGCGGAAATCGCCGAGCACCGAAAAACCGACGACGCCTTGAAAACCGCCAAGGAGATGGCAGAGGCCGCCACCCGGGCCAAGAGCGATTTTCTGGCCAACATGAGCCATGAGATCCGCACCCCCATGAACGGCGTTATCGCCGCCGCCGAACTGGTCATGCAGGAAACGCTGCCGTCCAAGGCCCGGCATTATCTGAAGATCATTTACGCCAGCGCCGGCTCTCTGCTCGGACTGCTCAACGATATCCTGGATTTTTCAAAGATCGAGGCCGGCAAGATGACCATGGAAACCCGGCCTTTCCTGCTTGACGAGGTGGTGGATCGGGTCGTGGACCTTTTCATCCACAGCGCGGCGGAGCGACGGATCGAGATCATGGTGGACATCGGTCCGGACGCGCCCCGGGCGCTCAAGGGCGATCCCCTGCGTCTCCAGCAAATCCTCACCAATCTGGTGGGTAATGCCGTCAAGTTCACCGGGGAGGGCGGCTGCATCATGGTGGGCGTGCGGCTGCAGGAGACGGCCGGAGACGAGAGCGTACTGACCTTCTGGGTGAAGGACACAGGCGTGGGCATCCCCCCGGACTATCTCGCGCTTTTGTTCCAGCCCTTTACCCAGGCCGATGCCTCCGACACGCGCCGCTACCAGGGGACAGGGCTCGGGCTCAGCATCTGCAAGCGCTTGGTGGAGATGATGCACGGACGCATCTGGGTGGACAGCCGGCAAGGAGAGGGCAGCACCTTCAGCTTTACGGTGCGCTTTGTGCGCCAGGCGCGGCAGCCCGAGCAGGCCTTTGTCCTGCCGACCGATTTGACCGGTCGCCGCGTGCTGGTCGTGGATGACAGCGCTGACTGCCGCGCCGTCGTGACCAGCATGCTCGATACGTTCGGCTTCCGGGTGGAAACGGCGGCCGACGGCCGCCTGGCCCTTGATCGGCTCCAAACAGACACCGGCGGCGATGCGGCCTTCAGCCTGGTGATCATGGACTGGGTCATGCCGGAGATGGACGGCCTGAGCGCCTGTCGCCGCCTCCGGGAGACGATCGCTCCGGAGTTGCCCATCATCATGATGACTGCCTTCGGCGGTGAGTCCGAAAAACGGGAGGCCGAGAAGCTGGGCGTCAAGGTGTTTCTGACCAAACCCGTCTACCGCTCGACGCTGTTTGCGGCGGTTCTCAGCGCTTTCGGCAAGCAGGCGCCGGAAGGGGCCTCCGGCACCGCGGGCATCGGTACGGATCTGTCGGCATATAAACGAGATCTCAAAGGCTTCCGGGTTCTTGTGGTCGAGGACAATCCCACCAACCGCGAAATCGCCCAGGCGGTTTTGGAAACCGCGGGCATGCTCGTTGAAACGGCCGAAAACGGCCGCATGGCACTGGCGCGGGTGCGTGAGGCGGCCTTCGATGCAGTGCTCATGGACGTCCAGATGCCGGAGATGAACGGCCTGGAGGCGACACGGGTCATCCGCAGCGACCCGGTGTACGATCGGATGCCCATTGTGGCCATGACCGCCCATGCGATGCGCGGAGACGAGGAGCGGTGTCTGGCCGCGGGGATGGACGGCTATCTGTCCAAGCCCATCAACCAGCAGCGCCTGTTCCATCTGCTCTGGCGCCTGCTCAAAAACCGGCGCCCCGGGGCAGGCGGCGCCCCGACGCCCGGCCAGACCCAGGTGCCGGTGATCACGGGGGACCGGCTGCCAGACGCGGTGGCCGGGCTTTCCATTGCCGCCACCCTTTCGGCCATGGACCTGAGTCCGGTGGTCTACCTGAAAATTCTCGCCGGATTCGCGGAAAACAATGCCGCCACCGCCGATGAGCTCCGGCAGGCCATCGCAACCGGTGACCGAACGCGTCTTGCCGGGCTGGCCCATGCGCTCAAAGGCAGTGCCGGAAACATCGGCGCCGGCGAGTTGGAAACGGCGGCCCGAGATCTGGAGACGGCGGCGCGCGGCGCGCACTCTGAAGAGGCGCTCCGCTTGTCTGCGGCGCGGGTCGTGGCGGCACTGGATATCGTGTCAGCGGGGATCAACGGGCTTCAGGCCGGGCGCGCGGCCCCGCCAGAGACGCGGCCGGGACCGGTCATCGCGGACAGAGCCATTCTCACGGCGCTTTCCGCTGCCTTGGCACAGGCCGATCCCCTGGCCGTGGAAGCGGCGGCCGGGCCGGTGTTGGCAGCCTTGTCGCGCAGCGATGCCGGGCGGCTGCGGCGGTTTCTGGCCGGCTATGACTACGAGCAGGCCCTAAGCCTGATTGATCGCATACTGCAAGATGTCAAGGCGGACGCCGCCGGGAGAAAAGACCCGTGAACCGAGTCAAAGAGCTTGTCCTGATTGCCGATGACAATCCCACCAACATCGATTTGCTGGTCAATGCCCTCGGCGGCGACTACCGCCTGGGGATTGCCAAAAACGGGGCACAGGCATTGGCTTACATCACGCACCAGCGCCCGGACATCGCGCTGCTGGACGTCATGATGCCGGAAATGAGTGGTTTCGAAGTCTGCCGCGAGCTCAAGGCCGATCCAAAGACCCGTGACATTCCGGTCATTTTCATAACGGCGCTCGATGATGCCGACCGAAAGCTGCAGGGGTTTGAATTGGGCGCGGTCGACTACGTAACCAAGCCGTTTCTGGCCGAAGAAGTGCGCGCCCGGGTGCGTACCCACCTCAGCATGAAGACCCTGCGCGAAGCGCTTGAGCAGCAGAATATCGGTCTGGAGCAGAAAGTGGCGGAAAAAACGGCGGAACTCAACCGGCTGCTGGAATCGACCATCTCCGTGATCACGTTCATGGGGGAGATCCGCGACCCTTACACCGCCGGCCACCAGCAGCGCGTGGCCCGCCTGGCCTGTGCCATCGGAGGGCGAATGGGCCTGGCCCCAGAGCGCCTCAGGGCTCTGGAGCTTGCCGCGGTGTTACATGACATCGGAAAGATCCGGATTCCGACCGCCATATCGAGTCGGCCCGGACGACTGCTGGATACCGAGCGGGAACTGCTTAAGATCCACCCCCGTGTCGGCTATGAGCTGCTGAGCACGGTTCCGTTTCCCTTGCCCGTGGCCGAGATCGTGCTTCAGCACCACGAGCGCATGGACGGTTCCGGTTACCCGGCCGGTCTTGCCGGGGAAGCGATCCTGCTGGAAGCCCGCATTCTCTCCGTTGCCGACGTCACCGAAGCCGAGAGCTCTTTTCGCCCCTACCGGCCCGCACTGGGGATAGCGGCCGCCCTGGCCGACATCCGCCGGAACCGGGGCCGGCTCTACGATGCCGAGGCCGTGGACGCCTGTACGGCGCTGTTTGAGGAGGAAGGGTTTCGATTCGAGTCCTGAGCGTTTCGCGCGCGGATCGGGCTTCCGGTCGGCGGGCGACCACCGCCGATGGAATCATAGTTGAAGAATGCTCAGCCATGTTGCATAATAGCTTTTCTGATATCCATCGTCGTGTGATAGCGTGCCGCGAGTGCTGGTTGCGGCGCAAATTCAGGCGATCTCACAAGCCATTCCACGAGCGAAGGGGGGCAAAAAAATCAAAACGGAGTCCTTTACTTTTGGAGAGGGGATTTTTACCTACCGGTGGTTGCCGGAAAACCCCGAAGATATCGTGGGGGTGGTCCAGATCGCCCACGGCATGGCTGAGCACGCGGGCCGCTATGCCCGGTTTGCCCGTTTTCTCACCGAGGCCGGTTTCGGTGTGTACGCCAACGACCATCGCGGACACGGAAAGACGGCCGGTGCTTTGGAAAACGTGGGCTATTTTGCAGATACCGACGGATGGCACCGGGTGGCTGACGACATGCACCTGCTTACGCTCATCATCGGCCGGGAATGCCCGGGGGTTCCCGTTTTCCTCTTTGGCCACAGCATGGGCTCATTTTTGTCCAGAACCTATATCGCCGCCCACGGGGGCGACATTTCCGGTGTGATTCTTTCAGCCACCGGCGGCGATCCCGGCCTGCTGGGCAAGATAGGGCTGATGATCGCCCGGTGGGAATGCCGCCGCAAGGGAAGAAAAGCCCAAAGCCCCCTGCTCACCGCCCTTTCCTTTGGCGGATTCAACAAGGCTTTCAAGCCCAACCGCACGGATTTCGACTGGCTCAGCAGGGACGCGGCAGAAGTGGACGCTTATATCGCAGATCCGTACTGCGGCGGAATCTTCACCGCGGGTTTTTTTTGCGATCTTCTCACCGGTCTTCAGTTCATCAACAGCCCGGAAGGCATCCGCCGGATTCCCAAGGACCTGCCCGTTCATTTCCTTTCCGGGACCAGCGATCCGGTGGGAAAAAACACCAAGGGGGTGCGTCAGGTGGCCGATGCCTATAAGGCCGCGGGTATCTCCTCGGTGACGACCACTTTCTACGACGGCGGCCGGCACGAAATGCTCAACGAAACCAACCGTGAAGAGGTTTTCCGGGATATCCTGGAATGGCTGCGCGCCCATGCGGCGATAGGGACCGCGCCGCTTCGCTGATGCAGAAAGCGCCAGTTGGTCTTTTCCCAAAGAGATGTTGAACCACGGAGTCACGGAGGACACGGAGGTTTTATAAACAAAATCTACCGCTTTTGATTTTCTCCGTGCCCTCCGTGACTCCGTGGTGATCCCAATGTCATCGGGGACACCGGTCCTTGACGCTAAACTGGAGCTTCGTAGAGAAGCGATACCCTACAATTGCGATTGCCTCGTCTTGTTCGCCGCCGCCCGGTAGCGGCTGTCCATCGCAGCGATTTCCGATGCGACCTGCTGCCGAAACGCCGGTGGCGCCAGTACTTCCGCGCAGGCCCCCCATCGTAGGACAAACCCCACCAGTTCGGCGTTTACGGCAACATCTGCTTCAAATATCAATGTTCCGTCTTTCAGATGGGTGAGCCGCTGGGAAGGATGCCAGGTTTTATCGGCGATATAGTCGGCCGCCGGCGGTGAGAAGCGGATGGTGACCGGCTCAGGCACGCCGGAATAAGCGCCCATCCCGGCGTGCATGGGGCTTTCCAGGTCTGTTCCCGGCGGGATGCTGGCCGTCTGCCCGGATACCGTCAATTCCGCGAGCCGGTCCAAGGCAAATACCCGCACATCCTTTCTCAGATGGCAGTAGCCCACCAGATAGAAGGTATCGTCGGCGTACCAGATTTTATGGGGAGACACGGTTCGTCGGGTGGCGCGGCCGCGTCTGCGGCCGCGGTACGCAAGGTCCAGACACCGGCCGGCGGCGATGGCTTGGTTGATGGTGGACATGGCGCCGGCCGCCTGATCGCCGGATGCGCGCGGCGATTCCCGGATGGCCACCGTTTGACCGAAACGATCGAGAAAGCCGTGAGTCTCAGGCGGCAGAATGCTTTTGATCTTGGCAAACAGGGACGCCACGGCATCGGCGAACACACCCCGGTGGATGGATGAGAGCATGCCGCGGCTCAAATACAGTGCCATCAGCTCCGTCATATCCAGAGGCAGCGGCATTTGTCGGTTGCCGGCATCGAGCATTTTCCAGCGCGGCCCCGACGCGGTCTCCTCCGTATAGAGTGGAAAACCGGCCACCTGCAGCGCTTCCAGATCCCGGTACACCGTTCTCCGGTGGCAGTCCAGAACTTCTGCCAAATCCCGGGCCGACACCCCCCCCAACGAGGTCATGAGCCGCTGGATGATGATCCACTGCCGGCCCAGTTGGTCTCCTCTGGCCATAAGATAACCTCCCTGCAGTCGATTCATTGAAATTTTTGGGTCTTCTCACTCGACCCCTTGACCCCTCGGACCCTCGAACCCTTTTTTTTCCCTGTGACCGCATCTGTCACAGCCCCGGGGTACACCGTTATCAGAGATACGATTAAACCCTTAGGCAAAGGAGGTGCGCATGGCAGCCGTTGAGGCAATGGTTTTCACCCGGGATCACTTCTACTACCACGGTCACACCGTCGTTGAACAGGTCCGCTGCGGCGGCGATGACGTTCTCTGGCGGCAGTGGCATCTTTTCGACACCGTCGAGGATGCCCAGCAATTTTACTTCAGCAACGATGCGGCAGACAGCCGGGGAGGTGCGTTGTGAAGAACCAGATTTTAGATGGTATCCTGGAATGCCTGGCCCTGGTGTCCATTATCAGTCTTACCATGATGGTGACGCTGGCGTTCGGCGGTTGAGGTCGGCGCCCTAAAGGGTTACGACAGGCGGTAGTAAAGGCCGGTGCCCACCGCCCATGCCAGGATGGCCACGGTACCCCACAGGCAGATGCCGGCCAACCACCGGTGAGCGGCGGATTCAGGACGCTGCTCGGTGTATCCCAGCATCCAGCCCAGGGCGATGCCGCCCAGCAGGCCGCCGGCGTGGCCCCAGTTGTTGATGCCGCTGACGACCAGACCAAAGAGCGCCAGGCTCACGATCCAGCCGCCGATCTGACGGTAGACTGCGGCCCCGTATTCGCCGCCGCGGTGTTTGCCGTAGAACAGGGCCGCTCCCATGAGGGCGCACAGCGATGCTGATGCGCCGATGGTAATGGGTACCCCGGCCAGGTAGGAAGCCAGAAATCCGACGGCCCCGCCCGTCGTGTAGATGATGAACATCCGGCTGACGCCGAACTCGCGCGCCACCAGTGTCCCCAGTTGCCGGAAGGCGGCCATGTTGAAAAAAATGTGCAGCAGGCTGCCGTGAAGATAGCTGGCCGACACCAGGGTCCACCACCGGTGCAGCCGATCGATGGGCAGGGTTCCGGTGGCTCCGAGTAAAATCAGGCTGTCGGTGTCGATGGAGAAAAAAAACAGCGGGTTGGCAGACAGTCCGATATGCCGGGGATAAAGCAGAATGCTCAGCATGAAAAGCGCCACATTCACATATATGATCCACCGGATGGCGGTGCCGGCGGACTGTCCCAGCCGGGGAAAGGGGATTTTCCGAAAACCTGCGCCGGGATGCTTCATGCGGCAATAGGGGCACTGGATGTCGTCCGCATTGATGAGCTTTCGGCACCCGGGGCAGAGAATGGCGCCAGGTTGCTGGGGGGTGTGGGTCACGGGTCCCGCCTTTGTGTCGATCCTGATGAAACAGCCATTCACCATAGTCCCGAGGCGAAATACTGTCAATTGAGCACTTTCACCGGCAGAACCATACAGGTCTGCCGTCAGATCTGACGCACCCGTCCCCTGTACGGCGCGCCGTCGCTGTGTTATCTTATTTTTCTTGTGAAACCCGGCAACCGGGCGAGCCGTCCCCATAGTGTGTCGTTCAATCGGAGGACTTTCATGACGGGCCGAACAGCAGCGGCGATCAGAGACCTATCACGGTGGATCACGGCAGGACTCCTGCTCATGGCCCTTGCGGGCTGTGGCAGCGATGCGCCCACCGCCGGCGGCGGCAAGCGCCTTGCCGACACGTTCACGTTTTTCGATGTCGATGCCAACTCCTCGGACGGAGAGCCGCTTCGGCGCACACTGGGTGAGCACCTTGGCCGTGAAGCCGTGGCCGGCAAGGACGTGCTGGACCTGGCGGTGTTCTCCGGCATTGCTTTGGACAGCGTGTTCCAGGCCCTGGGCGATCTCAACGGGCAGTTGAACCCGGACCCGCGCGCCCGAAAAGAGCACGCCCTCACCTCGCTCACCTATCGCTACCCCCAGAAGCACTACCCCACGTTCACTTATGTGCGGTTGATATTTTCGGCACTTCACCGGCATCCGCTGATGATCACGATCGACGCCAACAGCGAGGCCGGCAGCATTCTGGAAACCCTGAAGGCCAAATACGGACCGCCCCTGGAAACCCGTCCGGACGGCCTGGAAACGACCCTTTGGTCGTGGCAGAGAGAAGGGGACTGGCTGATTGTCCAAAAACGCCAAAACAAGTTCGGCCGGCCCGAATACATCATCACCATATTTTATGTCGGACGCATCAAAGAGCTGATCAGGGCCGAATCGGAAAACGTGCGAGAGGCCGAGGGCGCCTCACGAGAGAGGAAAGCATTTTAGGCGAGGCTCCCGAACCGGAAGTGATTTTCCGGTCCGGGGCATTCCGTTATCGTGGACGATTTTATTTGGGTTCCGGTAGTTTGGCGGCCATCAACTGACAGTAGGCCGCCATATACTTTTCTGCAGTCTTTTCGTAGGCACCGGCATCGGCGATGACCTCGTATTCACGCGCCTTGGATGTTCCGGTACCGGCCAGAGAGGACAGCACGTTAAAGGCGCCTTCCACCACTTTGGCCGTTGTTCCCGTGGTATCGACGATTTCCTTGTCAAAAGCATCCGGTGATATGATGGCCTGCTTCAACTTGAAAGCGGCCACTTTGTCGGTGCGCAGGGTGTAAACCATACGCTTATTTCCTTCGAATCCGGCTTCGTAGCTGTCCACTGAATTGTAAAAGGCGATCTGGGACTGGTCGGCGGCAATGGAAAAGCGCATGCTGCCGCCCACCTTGGCCTCACCCACGCCTGCTTTTTCCCTCACGTCGGTGAATCCTACCACCAGACGCACCCGGACCATGGTCGCGCCCAGTTCACCGATCAATTGGCCTTCCAGGTTGTGAGGCGCCTCGGCCTGGGCGGCTGCCCCGAACTGACTGAACACGCTGGAGATGCCGACCTGGGGGTCATGCAGGGAGAAGTAGACCGGCATGCCTTTGGGCGCGCAGATCACCGATTCGCCGGCTTTGGGTTCCACCCGGCTGCTGGTTTTCAGGGGTGAGGGTTTCCCGAACGCAGCGATTTTTTGGTACACGGGGTTGGCGAGCAGAACATCGGTCGGGATGATGTCAAAGCCTTTTTCCTTCAGGTCGGCGATTGTCTCAGCGTACAGCTGATCGGTCAGGGCCTGGAACACACCATTATCGATTCCCTTGAGCAGGTAACTTACCGATACATCGGCGGACTGCTGGTTGCCCCACCCATAGGCATGTGCGCTGGCACTGCTCTTGGTGATGAATTCGACCTGAAAACTGGGGATGAAAACCTTTGTGACGCCCTTCATGTATCCGGCTCCGTCCACCGCGACATAGGCATCCGCCATGGCCTTGGTATTGGCGGACAGGTTGTCGAGATTCAGGGGTTCCGGTCCTTTGGCCCCGCCGCCGATACATCCTGCCAGTAAAACGATGATTGCCGTAAAGATGAAGATCCCGCCCAAAATTCGCCGTTCCATTCGCCCTCCTTGCAAGGTTAGAAAAAAATTTGCTGCCCGAAGTCTGCATGATTCAGCCCGCTGTCGTTTGGGCACACCCCTCCTGTTGGCCGTTCAAGGGAGGGGAAAGGGGGACAGTCGGGCGGCAATGAGGCTGGCGGATGCCGTCGGAGCGCAGCGGAGAAGCGGTTCCGTTTCAGAAGGTGTCTGTCAGAAAGCGGTAGCAGGGCGTAGACGAAGACGACAGGCACTGAACAGCCACAATTGATCGAAAAATTATAGCAGCGGGAAAATCGCTGTCAATATCATATTGTTGCCCTATGCTATAGCCGGGCGATTTCCCAGGGCGCGCCAGCAGGCTGTCGGGATCACTGCAATGCCGCATTGATCGGATCGCCTCGGACGGGAACTGCGGGCCGGTGACAATCCGGCAAGGCTGCCCGGCGGCACCGCGGGTGTGTGTGCGCATCGGCGGAGTTGTTGTCAGCATCCGGATTTGCTGTTATTGACGGCAACCGTAAGAAAAAATCTGCGGGACTGGGTGGCGTGGCCGTGCCTGGGGGCTTTTGCCGAAGAACACTGCGCCGGCCGCGAATGCTGCAACGCGTAAGGGAATACGCGCAAGCCTCGTTGCCACCGTTTCCGATATCAGGAACCCGAATCCATCATTTTTCATTGTGAGGTCCCCCCATGGCGCACGTATGCCCCTGGCAGCATGTCTGGACGTTTGACAACTTTTTCAGACCGTTTGTCCACAACCCGGCCAAGATGTTTTCCCCTTACGTGCCGCCTGGTTCGCGGGTGCTGGACGTGGGCTGCGGCGCCGGTTTTGCCAGCCTGGGCCTGGCCCGGCTGGTGGGAGATGCCGGCAGCGTGGTGGCGGTTGATATGCAGCCGGAAATGCTCGACATGCTCGGGCAGCGGGCCGCCCGCAAAGGCCTTAAGGAGCGCATCGTGCCGACCTTGTGCCAGGCGGGGGCCCTTGGCCTCACCGGCCGTTTTCTGTTCGCCAACGCCTTTTACATGGTCCACGAAGTGCCGGAGCACCGTGCATTTTTTAAAGAGATCTACGAGCACCTGCTTCCCGGCGGGCGGCTATTCGTGGCAGAGCCCATCTTCCACGTGACGAAAAAGCGGTTCAATGCCATGCGGGTGACGGCCTCAGAGGTGGGGTTCTCCATGGTGGACCGCCCCAGGGTACGATTCAGCCACGCCGTTGTGCTGGGGCGCCCCGGTTCGTCGTTTCGGTGATCCCTTTAGAGGGGGGAGGACGCCGGCAGTGGTTAATTATACTCCGGCTGTGGAAAGAACTGTCCGTCCTTGAGTAGCAGGTGGTGGTCGGCGACCCGTTGCGCCTGATCCAGGTAGTGGGTCACCATCAGGAGGGTGCAGCGCGCTTTGAGGCTGAGCAGCAGCCGTTCGATCACTTCAGCCGCCACGGCATCCAGGGACGCGGTGGGCTCGTCCAGCAGGATCACTTCCGGCTGCAGCACCAGGGCTCTGGCAATGCAAAGCCGCTGTTGCTGCCCCCCCGACAGCTGGCGCGCATCGGTTTTCAGCCGATCCTTGACCTCATCCCATAAAAAGACCCGCCGCAGCGCGGTTTCAATCACTTCCTCTATCGCTGCCCCATCACCGCTGCCAGCCAGTTTCAAGGGGAAGGCCACATTCTTGTATATACTCATGGGAAGCGGATTGGGGTTCTGAAAGACCATCCCCACTTTGCGGCGCAGGGTGGGCAGGTGGCAGCCCCGCTCGTAGATGTCGGTGTCCGCCCCATTCAGGCGGATGCGCACGCCGCCTGACAACCGGGTGCCGGGGATGTCTTCCCAAAGACGGTTGAGGATCGTCAGAAAGGTGGACTTTCCCTGGCCGGAGGGGCCGGTGATGGCGGTCAGGGTGTGCTCGGAAAAATCCGCCGAAGCATTTTGCAGCACAGCGCGCGCCCCATAGTAAAATGACAGGTTTCGGACGGTTATTTTTCTGGGCCGGACCATGCGTCGCCTTCCTGATTCTATCGTGTACCGTAAAGAAGGTGATCGTTGAGCCGATGGCAGATGACGTTTGCCAGGCCCAGCAGCAGCGCGCAGACCGCCAGCAGAACGATGGCCGCGCCGTAGCCCCTGGCAAGCTCCTGGGGATCGGCGTACTGCGCCGAGATATAGTAGATGTAAAACGGCAACGCCTCGTACTGGGAGAGCACCGAGCCGGGTATGCCGGCGGTGGCCACGACGCCGGTGAGCATGATCACCGCCGTATCTTCGGCGCATCGCCCGATGGCGAGAATCACCCCGCTGAGGATGCCCGTCAGCGATTGGGGAAGCAGGACATAACGGATGTTTTGCAGCCGGGTGGCACCCAGCGCCGGCGCCGTCAACCGCAAATCGGTGGGCAGGCTTTCCATGGCCGTCTGGGTTGACCGGATGAGATACGGCAGCACCAGAAAGGCCAGAGACAATGCCGAGATGAGCAGGCAGGGGCCGATTCTCCCGGAAAAGGCATGGTGAAGAAAGACAGCCACTGAAAACCCGAACAGCCCTATGACGATGGAGGGTACGGCCGCCAGGATATCGAAAAACAGGCCGAAAATCTGATGGACCCGACCCGTGGCCAGTTCCGACATGGTGATTCCGGATGCAACGCCGACGGGGACGGCGATGACAATGGACAGGCTCACCACGGCCAGTGTGCCGACCATGGCTGGAAACAGCCCATCGAATACCTGCCGCCGCAAAAAGAGGGCATCCCATGCGGTAGTGTCTCCGAAAATCAGGGCAGGGCCGAGCGTGCCGGCCCCTTTAAAAAGGAGGTAGCCGATCAGGACGCCGACAACGATCGTCAAGATGATTCCCGAGAGCCAGGCAAACCCGATGATGAGTGTATCCACCGCTTTGTTCATGACAAGCGTTCCCGCGCCAGGGCGCCCAGCCGGCGGATGAGCATCACCATGACGGCAGTGGCACCGTAAAGGATGATGCCGCAGGCAAAGACTGTTTGAAATTCCAGACTGTCGAAATCGGCGGCGATCACCAGAGCGATGTGTGCCGTGAGGGCGCGCGCCGATGCCAGCAGCCCATCGGGGACCGCCACGGCATTGCCGGCGATCATGAGCGCAATCAGCGTATCTCCCATGGCCCGCCCCATGGACAGGACGACGCCCGTGATCACACCCGGCCAGGCGGCGGGAATGACCACGCGAATCAATTTTTGAACCCGGTTGCCGCCCAGGGCGTCCACGGCCAGCAGCCACTGCCTGGGAACCCGCGCGAAACTGTCTACAAAGAGCAGAATCATGGTGGGAGCGATCAATACGGCGAGCAGCAGCGCGGCCGAGAGCACGCACATCCCCGATCCGGTTTTGAAGATCTCACGGATGAACGGCACCAGGAGAAACACTCCGACAAAACCGTAGACCACCGTGGGGATGCCGGTCATGAACCTCACCAGCCGGTGAATTGCGGCGGGTATGGGACCTTTTCCGATGACGGCGATCAATGCCGCGCACCCCAGGCTCAGGGGAAATGCCATGGTGATGGACAAAGCGGATATACTCAGGGTGCCGACGATCATGGGGAAGATGCCGTAAAGCCCTGCCTGCGGCTGCCATGGTCCGGTCAGTATCTGAAAAAAATGGCCCCCCGTCAGCAAAGGGATACCCAGTATCAGCATGAAGACAAAGACCGCCCCCGTAGCGGCGGCACTCAACGCCGCCGCCGTCCAAAGCAGGCATGTAATGAGACGCGCGTGTACCATGGGTTATTTGACCGGGATGAACCCTTTGTCAGCGGCGATCCGTTGCCCCGTCTCGCTGAAGAGAAAATCGATGAACGCCCGGGTCAGCCCGTTGGGCGTGCCTTTGGTGCTGCTGTACAGGCCTCGGGCCACGGGGTATTGATCGTTTTTTACCGTATCCAGGGTGGGCACGACGCCGTCCAGCGCTACCGGAGCGACCGTGGCGTCGATATAACCCACCGACACGTACCCGATGCCATAGGGGTCATTGGCCACGGCTGATTTCATGGCCCCGTTGGATACCACCACATTGGCTTTGGGCGAAATGACGCCTTTGTCGATGGCTTTGTTGAAGAACACCTCCCGGGTGCCGCTGGCTTCATCCCGGGTGTATCGGTTGATGCCGGCATCCGGTCCGCCAAGGGCCTTCCAGGTATCGATGCGCCCGGCGAAAATATCCTTGAGCTGAGCCTTTGACAGCGCTTTCACCGGATTGCCGGGATTGACGACCACGCCGACGCCGTCAACGGCCCACTTGAACATTTCCAGGCCGTACTTTTGAATCTCTTCATCTTTGGGCCGGCGCCCGGAATTGCCGATGTCCACCAGTCCTTCGCCCACCTGTTTGATGCCGACTCCGGAGCCGCCGCCGGCCACCGTGATCTGGATGTGCGGGTTGAACTGCATGATCTGTTTGGCGGCCTCTTTCATCACGGGGATGTGCGCCGTGCCGCCGGAGATCCGCACGGTCCCCGTTAAACCGGTGAAGGTGTCCAAATCTCCGCCGGCGGCCACCGGCGCCACCCAAAGAAGCAGCGACAGGCTCAATAAACCGATTTTCGATCGTGATGCGTGCCCAAATCCTGCCATTTCCGGCCTCCTGTATTCGCCATCGTTTTTACGCATTGAATTGCCGGGTCAGCCGGCAGAGAAAACTATCGGATCGCTAACACCCGGTCTTTCAAAAGTCTAATCGCGAAATCCAATGATCAAAGACGGCAGGATTGAAAATTACGATGGGAGAAGGCATGCTCGCCGCCCCGTGAGGGACTTGCAGCATGATAATATTCTGTTATTGTGGAGGACCTTGAAACGGCAGCGCGGGCGAACAAAAATCGGGTGTCATGCCAAGAACCGCCGTTGCATGCGGGCGGACCGTCCAACCGGCACAACGGTAACCTAAAAGGAGTCTATCCCATGGCGCGATTTGTCAGAGCCCGGAAGTCATTCTCGGGCCGATGTGTCGCGGCGGCCCTGATTCTTCTGGCAGGGCTGCCGGCCGCCGCAGCGGATACGCCGGAAGACGCCGCGGCCCGGGCCATCCGGGTCGCCCCCCGGGCGGCCTCGACCCCGGATCGCCGGGCCTCCGGGCTCCCGGGAGCACCCCTCGACACCCGGTTCACCGTCGTCCTCCAGAGCGGCCACACCGATGCCGTGCACGACGTGCTGTTCGATCCCACCGGCAAATACCTGGTTTCCTACGGGCAATTCGGCGCCATCAAGGTGTGGGCACTGGACACTGGCACGGTGCTCAGGGACTATTCCCACGCCCGGCGGGCCACCGACTGCCGGCTGCTGGCTATGGACCCTGGCGGGCGGCGCATCGCCACCGGCGCCAACGACGGCCGGGTGAACATCTGGGCCGTTGCCGAAGACCGGCTGATCCGGTCCATCGACACCGGCCTGGGACCTCTGAGCGGGGTGGCCTTCACCCCCGACGGCAGCCTGCTGGTGGCCCGGCCCGGGAGGCCGATTGAGCGGTGGCACCCGGACACCGGTGAACGCATCGGCATCCTGGGTAAGTCTTTTTTCAACCAGCGGTATGCCACCAACCAGCGCTTTGAGGTGGGACCGGCCGGCCGATTCCTGGTGGCCGCCGGCGGCGATGTGCTCAGCCGCCATGACGTGACAACCGGCGCGGCCCTGCGCGGATACCGGCTGCCGTCGGGCAAAGTTACCGCCGTCTGTCCGATCCCTGGAAAAGAGCTCTTTGCCGCCGGTGGCTCCGACGGCGTGGTCACCGTGTGGAACGCCCGTACCGGGGAGGCGGTGCACCGGCTCAGCGGACCCCACAAGCTTGTCAGCAGTCTGTGCACCGATCCTTCGGGCTCCCTGCTGGTGGCCGGCGGCGACGGCGACATCACCTTCTGGCGGTTGTCAGACGGCAGCCTTGTCCGCACCCTGAAACAGGTCCACGTGCGGGTGACGGCGCTGGCCGTGGACCCGGCGGGAAGGACCCTGGTCTCGGCGGGTACCGCCGGCGAGATAAAAATCTGGAACCTTGAGACTGGTGGGGCGATCCGCGCCCTGCTGCCCCTGAAGGTCCACCACGGGGATATGGTGGACGCCATCCGGCGCATCGAGATGGGCCCGAAGGCCCGGTTTCTCGTCACCGAAACCGGTAGCCGGGCGGTGAGTGTGTGGGATCTTGCGTCACTGAAGCTGGTGCGGGCCATTGATCTGTCCTCGAACCAGCACACGGTCAGGATCGACCCTACCGGCCGGTTTATTGCCACTAGCCGTCCGGGCAACCATCTGGATATTTGGGATGCGGCCACCGGCAACCGTGTGCGCACCTTTACCGACGAGCGGCCCTATTACCACGTGACGGGGTTTTCCTTCGACCCCACGGGGCGGATCGTGGTGACCGAGCACGACAGCGGCGGGATGCGCCAGCGGGGTACCCACCCCGTGGTCTGCATCTGGTCGATGGACAGCGGAAAGCGGCTGGGCACCATTGCCGACGCTCACAGTATCCACATCACCTCCCGGGGGCGGGCCATCACCGGGCTGACGCCCGCCGGGACGGTTCGCGTCTGGGATATCCCCTCCGGCCGGCTGCGCCACGACTTCCCCTCGGGCGCCAGTGATCCCGGCGCCGCGCAACCGGTGGCGGGGGCGGGCCCCCGGCGCCCGGTGCCCCAGGGGGTGTGGAAAACCATCCTGGGGCCCCGGGGCGACATCCTGCTGGCCCTGCGGCTCACCGGAAAGATGGACATTCTCAACATCACCGACGGCCACACCGTGGCGACTGTCGAGCTGGCGCCCAACCGAATCACCAGTAACGACATGGCCAGGGTGCGCTTCGATGCCAGCGGCCGGTTCGTTCTCTATGCCACGGTCAACCGCGGAACGGGCAAAATCTGGCACGCCCGGACCGGCAGACGCGTGTTGGCGCCGCAAGGCCATCGCAGCACGATCAACACCATGGTGGTCTCGCCGGATGAAACGCGGGCCCTTACCGTCGGCTACAGCGACATCATTTTGTGGGATCTGGACACCGGCACCCCCATTCGCACCTTCAAGGACCGGCTGACGGCGACGGCCTGTGCGGTGGACGGGAGCTGGCAGCGGATGGCGGTTCAGACCGGCGGCCGGATCGAGGTCTGGAACCTGTCCACAGGAGCGCAGGAAAATACTTGGGAGGCCACCGGGCGGCTGCTTGATCTGGAGCGCGCCGGTCCGCCAGGTACGCCGGTTCAAGGTGCCGTGTATACTGAAGCGGCCGCGGGGACGGCCGCCGGCAGGCTGTGGGACCCGTTTACCGGGAACCCTGTGGATACGGCGGGGCTGTCCTTCAACGAGGCCCGGTTCATGGTGCGGGGGGACTACACCCTGTCCGTGACGCATGGCATTCAGGTGTGTCTGGGCAACACGGCGACCGGTCACACGGTAACCCTCACCAACGCCGGACCCGAGTGGGTGGTCACGGCGCCGGACGGCTATTTCGACGCCTCCAAACATGGGGGGGCTCTCGTGTCCATGGTCCGGGGGATGGACGCCTATGGGGTGGATCAGTTTGCGGTGCGCAACAACCGGCCGGACATTCTGCTGACCCGCATGGGGCTTGGCGGCGCGCGCTGGGCCGCCCATTTCGAGCAGCAGTACCGGCGGCGGCTCAAGAAACTCGGATTCGGCCAAGCCGATCTGTCGCCGGTTCTCCAGGTGCCCCGGGCCGCTATCATTGAGGTTCACAAAGAAGGCAGATACGCGACACTCACTTGCGAGTTCAGCGATGCCCACTACCCATTGAAGGATTACCGGGTTTACGTCAACGGCGTGGCCCTTTTCGGCCGGGAGGCGAAACCCCTTTCCGGCAAACGGCAACGGGTGCGCGAAACCGTGGCTCTGGCCTCCGGCACCAATACGATTGAGGTGTCTTGTACCAACGCAGGCGGCGCGGCTTCATTTCGCGCCATGAACGAAGTCGTTTTGCCGGGAGCCGCCAAGGGAGATCTTTACGTGCTCGGGTTCGGGGTGTCCGATTACCGTGATCCGTCGCTGAATCTGGGCTATGCGGCCAAGGACGCAACCGATCTGGCCGAGCTCTTCGGTCGCATGAATGGGGCTTTCAATAAAGTCTTGGTTAAAACCCTGGTGGACGATGCGGTCACCCCGTCGGCGGTTACCGACACGCGCTCGTTTCTGGCGGGGGCCGGCGTGGATGACACCGTCGTGGTCTTCATTGCCGGCCACGGGGTTTACGATCCAAAGGACGCGAGCACCTATTACTACATGACCCATGACGCGGATCTGGACGATCTGTCTGCCACGGCACTGCCCTACGAGGCGCTTGAAGCGGTGCTTGATGGGGTGGCGCCACGGAAGCGGCTGATACTGATGGATACCTGTGAATCGGGCGAAGTGGCAGACGATCTCCAGGAGACGTTCATGACTGCGGCGTCCGCGCAGGGGCTCACCCCCCGGACCACACGGGCCATCATCGTGGCCCAGCGTACACACCCGGGGCGGCAGGGGCAGGCCCCATCCGAGCTCAACCGGTATATCTACAACGACCTGCTACGCCGGTCCGGCGCCACCGTGCTGTCTTCCAGTCGCGGAGACGAATTCTCCTACGAAAGCGACCGTTTTGAAAACGGCTTTTTCACCGAGGCAATGATGACGGCGTTGACCACCACGGACGCCGACCGCAACGGCGACCTATATCTCTCGGGCGAAGAGCTGCAGCATTACTTGTCGGAGCGGGTTGCCGGAATGAGCGGCGATCTCCAGCACCCCACGGTGGATCGGGACAACATCCACCAGGAAATTCGGCTTCCACTGCTGAGGGTCTCCGCCGCCGAGACGGCGGCGGACGGGGACATCCCCCTGGCGCATCTTCACTGGTATCTTGGAGAGCCGGTGGCGGTGTTCACCAACGCCCGCCAAGCCGATACGGGGAGCCTCAAGACGGTGAACGCGCGTCATGTTCTTCTGGACCGCAGTGCCCAGGGCAAACCGGACCTGCAGATTCCCATCGAAAATATCCAACGCGTCGAAAAGCGATAATGAGGCCGGGGCGTTGTGGTCTGCGAATGCCGATGGATGGTGGTGCCGTGCGCGTCAATCGCCTCGGGATGGTGAAATCAAGTGTCGCAGCCAGCCGGCGACGGTGTTGCCCTTGAGCTGTGCCCGGTCCAGGGCGTCGAATCCGGAGGCCAGGGCTGCCGGGTCGCTGTACCAGGTCCTGCGGGTGACGAAGTCGCGCTCGCCGTCCAGGTTCTTTACCACCCGCGCCGGGTTGCCTGCGGCAACGCTGTCTGCGGGAACATCGGAGACCACCACGGCACCCGCGCCGATGATGCTGTTGTTTCCGATGGTGACCCCCTTGCAGACGATGGCGCTGTCGCCGATCCAGACATTGTCGCCGATGGTCACGGGCTGGCATGCGCCGATATCCATTCGGTCGTAAATGCCGTGCCAGTCGGCGTCGGTGATGTAGGCGCCGCTGGCCATCATGCAACTGTGGCCGATAGTGACAGCGAGTGCGGAACCGATACGGACACCGGGGCAAATGAGCCCGTAGCCGCCGATGGTGATTCTGCCCCTGCCGGCCGCTTTTGACCAAACCGCCAGGCGCACCTTGCGATCGGGCGCTGCGATGACGGTAACATAGTCCCCCAGTTCAATCGGGGCACCAAAAATCTCGACATGCCACGGCTTCATAAAAACCGGTCCTTTGCCGAGGCGCTCGAGCTGGGGGGCGATGAAACGCCGGACGTAGACGCGGGCCAGGTGGTGATAGGCTTTTTTGATGACGTAGGGGCGGTGGTCTTTTCTCACAACGTCAGCGGGGTGAATGGGTTTTTCGGTTCCAGGTGTCATGGCGGAACATTCCGCCGGCCGGCGTCAGTCCATAGAGCGCGTCGGCGGCCATCAGGACGACGGCGTTCGTCCAGGTGACGCGCTCTACGGGCCAGATCGTGCCGTCGGGGACGGTGAAGCCGCACCAGTAGGTTCCGTCGTCGTAGCGATGCGCGATCATCCAGTCAAATACCCGCTCGGCCCGGCGATGGTCGCCCATGGCGGAAAGTGTCAGGCACAGCTCCGCGGTTTCCGCGATGGTGATCCATGGCTGGTCGCTGACGCAGCGCACGCCCTTGCCGTCGATGACGAACTTGCTCCAGTGGGCATCGATCCGGCGACTGGCAGCCTCACCGGTTACGGCACCGGCAAGGACGGGGTAAAACCAGTCCATGGAAAAACGGGCCTTGCTCCGGTCAAAGCGGTGCTGGCCATAGCGAATGGCCGCGGCCAGAATTTCTGCGGCCGAAATCCATTGGGGCTGCGGGCGGCCCAGCACCTGTGCGATTGCGGCCGCGCATTTGAGGCTCATATAAATCGAGCTGGAGCCGGTGAGCAGCGCCGTTCGGTCGACTTCGCCCTGCGGGCTGATGGCCCAGTAGATCTCTCCGGTGGGCGCCTGCAGGGAAAGCGTGAAAGCCATGGCCGACATCACCGTGGGCCACATGTCTTCCAGCAGCTCCCGGTCACCGGTGCACAGGTGGTAGTGGTAGAGACCCACGGCAATGTAGGAGGACATGTTGGCGTCCAGGGTGCGGTCTTCGGGCGTCCCGTTGCGATAAGCGGCATACCAGGCGCCCTGGGCCAACTGGCTTTTTTTCATCCATTGATACGCCTTGGCAGCGCCGTCGATGTCGCCGGCAATGCACAGCCCCATGGCTGATTCGACGTGGTCCCAGGGGTCGGTTTTATCGCCGGTGCTCCAGGGAATCTCACCATTCGGCTGCTGGCAGCGGCGGATCATTTCGGCGATGGCATCCAGGGAGATAATCCCGGGCATGCGCTCCAGGCGCAGGGCGGCAGCAGTTTTCATGGATCGGTAAGGCCCCCGTTCAGTGGCGAGATAGAAAATGAATGAAGATTCAGTTTTTGTGGACTCGTATTAACCTGAAAATGGACAACTTGCAAGGCGAAACCGCGCCCACAGGGCTCGAATGGCGTTCCCGCAGGATGATATCGACTCAACACCAGGGCTGGTGGCGAGTCCGCGGCGATGAGGACGCGGTTGCAGTCCCGCCGCAGGCGCTCCAGGCACAAGGCGCCGATGATCATTGAGGTACTTTTTTCTTGACAAAGGAACAAGGCTATTTCAATATTGGCTGGACGTCCAACATAATTAGCGGCGTCTGCCTGTCCGCAAATGTCTTTTGGCGGGAATGCAAAAAGTAGTGTCCGCCGCCGGAGATCAATAGATGCCATTTTTGGCCTAAGGAAAATCGCCATGAGCCCTGCTGCCGAATCAGATGTCAAGACCCAGCGGATCCTCAATGCTGTTCGTGCCGTTCTGGCCAGAAACGGCTACGCCCGCACGACCATCAACCTGGTGGCCGCCGAGGCCGGGGTCAGCCGGGGGCTGCTGCATTACTACTTCGCGAGCAAGGAGGATATGCTGGTTCGTGTCATCCAGGAAAATATGGATGTCAGCGTGCGGATGATCGGGGATATCTTCCAGCGGGCAGATACCGTCGACCACATCGCCGATGGCCTCACCGCTGCCTTGCGTAGTGTTCTCACCGCCGATCCGGACTTTTTCAACCTTTTTTTCGAGGCGTGGTCAGTGGCGCGGCTCAGTCCGGCCGTGGACGCGCGGCTTCGGGAGCACTACGACGATTTTCGGTCAGCGGTGCGCGCGGGACTGGAAACCGCTCTTCAGCGGGGCATCATCAGTCCGGCCCTGTCGCTTGTCGGCATGGCGGCCCTTCTCACGGGCATCATTGACGGCTACGGCCTCCAAATGGTCACCGAACCGCGGCTCATCGATGAGGCCGAAATCTGGGATGCGGCCGGCCAGGCCATCCGCATGCTGCTGGGAGACGGCGCGACGCACTGACCGGATGCGGTGGCCGGCAGCCCGAGGCGTTGCTCGGGAAACCACCGATGGGTGGCATCAATAAACCATGCGGGGATGGAAGTTTGCTGGCCGTCCAACATAATCAGGAGGTGCTCAATGATCAGTCGTTTCTGTCAGCTCCGGCAGGGGATGCGCATCCACTTTTTCGAAAGTGGCCCCAGGGATGCGCCACCACTGGTCCTGCTTCACGGGTACCCGGGCAATGCATTGCTCTGGCGGGATGTCGTGCCGCTGCTGGCCGGAGATTTCAGAGTCCTCGCACCGGATTTGCCCGGCCACGGGCGATCGGACAAGCCTCTGGAGGCCGATTACACAAAAGCATTTTTGGTGGATTTTCTGGACGCGTTTCTGGATGCGCTGAGGCTGCCGAGGGTCGATCTGGTGGGCCATGATCTGGGCGGGGTGACCGCATTGGGGTTTTCCGCGGCCCACGCGGATCGGGTGCTGCGCCTGGCGGTGCTGAATACGGCGCCTTACGCAGACTGGTCTCCAACGCTGCACCGGGTGGTGCGCGATATCCGCCACCCGCTGAAAGGAAGGCTTTTGTTGTGGCGCCCTCTCTTTCACCGCGCTTTGAGGCGTCTGCTGTTTGGGCGCTTGGACCGGGTTTCGGAAAAGATCATTGAGGACTATCGCAGACCCTGGGTGGCTGACGCTGGCGCGCGCCGTGCCTTCCGCCATATTGTGGCGCCCGCACCGAAAGATGTCGGGCTGACACCGGCGGCGCTGGCGCAGATCATCGCCCCCACACTCATTTTATGGGGAGATCGGGATCCGATGATGGGAACCGACGTGGCCCGTCGGCTCAGCGGTGATGTACGGGGCGCCACACTGCGGCTGGTGCACGGCTGCGGACATTTTCTCCAGGAAGACGATCCGGTGATGGTCGGCCGTGAACTCAGCCGCTTTTTTTCAGGAAAGGAGAGACGATCATGCACGGCACCTTCCATGGCGTCCTGAGTCTGGTTCTGATCGGCGCGGCAGTGGCGGCGGCATTCGTGGGCATCGTGACTGTAAGTCCGGCCGCGGGTGCCGTCTATATCCTGCTGGTGGTTGTGGCAGTCCCGATCATTCTCTTTGCTTACTGCGCAAAGTGTCCGGTGCGCCTGACCGGCTGTCGTCACGGTATTCCGGGGCCGATGACGCGGTACCTGCCGCAGCGGCGGGACGAACCATACGTGATACTGGACTACATCGGTCTGGCACTACCGCTGGCATTGCTCGTGGGAGCGCCGCAGCCTTTTCTTTGGCAATCGCCGCCGCTTTTAACCGTGTTCTGGGGGCTCATGATTGCCGGCGGGCTGGAAATCCGCAGATATGTCTGCACTGGCTGCCACAACCGGTTCTGCCCGCTGCGTATACAGAACAAGCAAAACCACTCATGAAACGGCGAATTCTTTTTTGTGGAATGAAAGGCAAGACACCTAAATTTTGATGAATCCGTAATCAGTGGTTTTGAACCGCAGAGATCGCAGAGGAACGCAGAGAATATGTTCCGATGTGGCATTTGCTATAATGGGTTATCTCTGTGGTGATTTAAGACTTTTTACGGGACTGTCGATCTTTATGCGCGATCTGAGATTTTGGTCAGAGTAAGGAGTGCTGACGGGGCGGCGGTAAGTCGGGGCGGGCGGCGCCCCGGCGCGCAATGAGGGCCACCGGGGCGTTTGGCACGGTGGGGTCAGTCTACCTTTTCGAAGAACTCCTTCTCTGCGCCGCACTTGGGGCAGACCCAATCATCGGGTAGATCTTCGAAAGCGGTTCCCGGCGGGATGTTGTTTTCGGTATCTCCTTCGGCCGGGTCGTAAATGTAACCGCAGGGGCATTCCCACTTATCCATGAGTCCTCCTTAGTTTATGGGGTGTGATGAGGGCAGTTGGCGGCAAGCGCATCGCTTACCGCTTCAATACGTCTTTGAGCGGCGCGTGCCAGGTGCACCGGTCACAGTAGGCTTCAGTCTCCGCCGGTAGGTCCGGCGCGTCGCTGCCGGCACCAGGGTCGGCAGGTACGGCGGCACCGTCGGCGACACGGAATGCCGTGGTCTCGTAGTCATCTTCGGGGTTCTTACAATAAAACCGCTCGCATCCGCAAACGGGGCATTTTGTCGATGACATAGGGCGCCTCCCTGGCAGAGGTCATGAAGTTAGCAGCGCCGGGGCCGGCGGTCTCCCGCATTGACCCGCGCCGCGATAATGTATAACCATGGCGACGGTAGCCGGCAAAGTCAAGTCTGCGTTCTGCCGCCACCGATGTGAAAGAAACGACGTCAAAGGAGTGTCTTATGACGGATAACGAGGCCTGGCGAGCGAAGACCGTCTCTTGCGAAACGGTGATGCAGCGCCTTTCTCCGGGGATGGGTATATTTCTCAGCACAGGGGTGGCCGAGCCGCGCACGCTGGTGCGTCATCTCATGGCCTCTTCCGCGGGCAATCTCCAGGATCTCGAGCTGGTTCAGCTGGTCAGTCTGGGAGACGCCGTTCCCCGGGAGGGCGTTCCCGGCCAGAAATACCGTCTGAAGACCTTTTTTTCCGGGTGGGTGGCCAGCGACGCCATTACGACCGGCCGCATCGACCTGGTACCCAGTCGGTTCTCACGAATTCCAGGTCTCATCAAGTCCGGCAGGGTCAGGCTGGACGTGGCTTTCATTCAGGTGACGCCACCCGACGCCTCCGGCTATTGCAGCCTGGGGGCCGCCGTGGACGTGGCGCGGATGGCCATGGAACAGGCCGATTTCACCGTGGCGGAAATCAACCCCGGCGTGCCGCGAACCTTCGGAGACACCTTCGTCTCCCTGGACGATTTTGACATGGCCGTGGCCTCCGACATGCCGCTGTTTACCTTCGAGCGGTGGCCGGTGGATGCCGTTTTCGACCAGGTGGGCGCAAACATCGCCTCGGTGATCGAAGACGGCAGCTGCATCGGGTTTTCCATCGGCCCCCTGTTTGAGGCCGTGGCCCGCCACCTGGTGAACAAGCGGCACCTGGGCATCCATTCTCCGTTTTTTACCGACGCCCTCATGGATCTGGTCAACAGCGGCGCGGTGACCAATCGCCGTAAAGAGCTCTACCGGGGTAAAAGCCTCGTCTCTTATGCGTTTGGCACCCAGGCGCTGATGCAATGGCTGGACTGCAATCCGCTGGTTGAATTTCAGGCCATCGACACGGTGTTCAGTCCGATTAAGATCGGCAGCAATCCACGGTTTGTGACGGTGATGCCAGCCAGAAAGGTGGACCTCTCCGGGCGCCTCGCCCTTCACGTGGGAAAGGGTAACGTGGCGGCCGGCCCGGGCGAGGCGGTGGATTTCGTCAACGGCGCGGAAATGAGCCGGGGGGGGATGACCATCTTCGGCTTGCCCAGCCGAAATCGCGAAGGCACGCCCAACGTGCAATGCAGCGTGGAGGAGATGCCAAACCTTTTCAACCTTCGCGAATCCGTGGATATGGTGGTCACCGAATACGGGGTGGCCAATCTCACCGGGCGTACGACCCGGGAGCGGGCCCAGGCACTCATCGACATTGCCCACCCCGACGACCGGCTCGCGCTGCTGGAGCAGGGCAAGGCGGCAAAAATTCTGTATGCCGACCAGATGTTTGTCTCCGCTGCCGTCCATCTCTACCCGGCGGAGATCGCCACGCGGCAGACCTTCAAAAACGGGGTAGTGATCCGGTTCCGGGCCATCCGCCCCTCTGACGAAGAAGATATGCGGCGGCTGTTCTACCGGTTTTCCGATGAGGCGGTGTACTATCGCTATTTTTCTTCCATCAAGGCCATGCCCCACGCCAAGATGCAGTCCTATGTCAATGTGGACTACGCCAAGGTCATGTCGGTTGTGGGCGTCGCCGGCGAGCGGGGTGCTGCGCAGATCATCGCCGAGGCCCGCTATGTCGTGCACAAAGACCGCCCATACGGAGACGTGGCCTTTGTGGTGGACGGCGCCTATGAAGGTCTTGGCATTGCCACCTATCTCTACCGGATGCTCATTCGCTTGGCGAGGGAGCGCGGGCTGCAGGGGTTTACCGCAGACGTGCTGGCTTCCAACAAGGCCATGATGAGAGTGTTCGAGAAGGGCGATCTAACGGTGCGCGCCCGCCTCGATGGCGGTGTCTATGAACTGACCATCCCATTTAACGCTTGATTGACCCCAGGCCTGAAACCAATTAATACTGACTATAGCCCATCCATAAATCCCCCTCCCCTGGCCGGTGGGGGGGACAGGGGAGGGGGCGAACCGGTATAAGATAATTTTATATTATCGGTGGGTTGTCACCCTCACCCCAGCCCTCTCCCATCAAGGGAGAGGGCGCAAGAGGCTTTCTATCCCCGCCGGGATGAAGGATAACGGTATGTCGGTAAAGTCACGGTTTGCATCCTTTCCGATCCGCTACAAACTGTTTGTCAGTTTTCTGGTCTTTTTCCTTCCGCTGGCGACAATGGGCTCCACCTTCGTCTACTTCCAGATGAAACAGGCCATTAAGAGCAGCATTGAAAGCGAGTTGACCAATACCACCGAATCCCTGCTTAAAATGGTGCAGGCATCGGCTGTCGTGTCGGTTAAAAACTATCTCCGGGCCATTGCCGAAAAAAACCTGGAGGAGGTCAGCTATCTATACAACCGGTTCCTCAAGGGGCGCATTACCGAAGCAGAGGCCCTTGGACGAATCCGAGAGCTTCTTTTGAGCCAGGAGATCGGGCAGACCGGATACATCTACTGCATCAACAGCCAGGGCATCGTGGTGTTGCATCCCCATGCGGGGGTGGAAGGCACCAATGTTTCTCATTACCCGTTCGTTCAGCAGCAGATAAGGCTCAAGAACGGCTATATCGAATACGACTGGAAAAATCCGGGAGAAACGAGCCCTCGGCCCAAGGCGCTTTATATGAGCTATTTTGCGCCGCTGGACTGGATTATTTCGGTATCCAGCTACCGCGAAGAGTTCTACCAGCTGCTCAACATTGAAGATTTCCGTGAAGGGATTCTATCCCTGCGTTTTGGCAACAGCGGTTATGCATTTGTCCTGAACAGCTACGGGGTGCCAATCATTGCAGGCAAGGGAGGCCCGGCGCTGTCGGCCGAGCCCGAAATACTTCCCCATGCGACGCTCATGGAGATGGTCCGTCTTAAATCCGGTCGACTGACGGTCACCGCTGTCGAGGCTGATAACCGCCGGCGGGAAAAGTTGGTATTTTTCAGGTATATTCCGGGCTACCAGTGGATTGTGGCCTCGGCCGTTTACACGGACGAAGTCTACAGCCCTCTTTACATGGTGCGCAATATTATCATCCTGGCCCTGGTGGCGGCCCTTCTTGTCGCCTCTACGCTGACCTTGTTGATCAGCGGCAGCATCACCCGTCCGCTGGAGCGGCTGACGAAAAAATTCGCTCTCGGTGCTGACGGGGATTTCTCCATACGCATGCACCACGACAGTGCCGATGAGTTGGGGAAACTATCATCGTATTTTAACGACTTCATGGACCGGCTGGAAACCTATCAAAATTCGTTGACGACGGAAATCCGTGAGCGGGAGGAGACCGAGCAGGCGCTCCGGGAAAGTGAAGCACGGTTTCGGGATCTTTACGATAAATCCAAACGCGAGGAAGAACTTTATGTCTCACTGCTGAGCGCCTCGCCTGATGCCATTGTGGTCTACGATCTGGAAGGGCGGGTGGTTTACGTCAACCCGGCCTTTACCGACATTTTTGGCTGGACGCTCGCTGCGCTCAAAGGGGAGCGGATTCCTTTCGTGCCGGACTCCGAACGGGAGGCGTCATGGGCCATCATCCAGGCGCTCATCGATCACGGTACGCCGTGCAGCGGTTTTGAATCCCGGCGGCTGACCAAGGACGGCAACCTTATCAACGTCAGCATCAGCGGGGCCCGCTACCATGACGCGGCCGGCAAGCCGGCCGGCATGCTGTCCATCTTGCGCGATGTATCCGAAACTAAAAAGCTCCAGGCCCAGGTGCAGCACGGCCAGCGCATGGAGTCCATTGGTACGCTTGCCGGCGGCATCGCCCATGACTTCAACAATCTGCTCATGGGCATCCAGGGCCGCGCCTCGCTCATGCTTTCCGATATCGGCGCCGGTCATCCCTATGAAGATCACCTCAAGGGCATCGAAGACTATGTCCAGACCGCCGCCGATCTGACGCGGCAGCTGCTGGGGTTTGCCAGGGGCGGGAAATACGAGGTCACGGTGCTGGCCCCCAATGTCGTAGTGGAAAAAACCGCCGCCATGTTCGGACGCACACACAAGGAAATCGACATTCGCAGCGACCTTGCCGCGGATCTGCTGTGCATCGAAGCCGATCGCTCCCAGATGGAGCAAGTGCTGCTCAACCTTTTCGTCAACGCCTGGCATGCCATGCCCGACGGCGGTGAGCTCCGGCTCACCACGCGCAACCGGCACCTTGAAGGCGAGGCGGCCGCGGGTATCGGGATTCCCCCGGGACAATACGTCCTCATCCGCGTAGGAGATACCGGTATCGGCATGTCCAGGGAAATCATCTCTCGAATATTCGATCCCTTTTTCACGACAAAAGAACGCAGCCGGGGCACAGGGCTCGGTCTGTCATCGGCGTATGGCATCGTGCGCAACCACGGCGGCATGATTACCGTTGAGAGCCGGCCCGGGGCCGGGGCCGTATTTGACATTTATCTTCCGGCGTTGGACCGGAGCGCCGTGGATGCCGGGCCTCAGGAAAGCGAGGCGCTGGTCCGAGGCACGGGAACCATCCTTCTGGTGGACGATGAGAAGATTATCCTGGAGGTGGGCAGCGCGCTGCTGGAGACACTCGGCTATCAGGTTTTGACTGCTTCCAGCGGCCGCCAGGCACTTGATTTGTATGTGGCCCACAGCGCCGATATCCGTGCGGTCATACTGGACATGATCATGCCGGAAATGAAGGGCGCGGCGGTCTTTGATGCGCTCAAGGCGATCGATCCGAAGATCCGGGTCCTGCTATCGAGCGGTTACAGCATCAACGGCCAGGCCCAGGAGATCATGGCCAAAGGCTGCAGCGGATTCATTCAAAAACCCTTTTCCATTCATACCCTGTCTTTGAAGCTTGCAGAGATCCTTGCGCGTGAGCGGTGACGGGGAAAAAGCGGCATTCCTTGCACCCATGCACCCACCGTTGTCCCAGGGCACTTTTCAATGAGATCGGCCATCCCGTCATTTTGGGTTGGGTATAAAAATGCCGGCCTGAAGCGTACCGGATGGCATGCTAATTCCGATAAATAACCAATCATAACAAGATTTTATGGTTTTCTTTTTTCTTGACAGCCGTGGCATAGTTCTATAAAAACCGCCTTTCGACAGTCATTTGGTGGGGCATCGGCCCTGTCTGTTTTACAACCTGTTTATTCAGCGATCCTACCATCTGAAAGGAGTGCGAAATGCGTCACCTCAAATGCTGCTGGCTCATTTTTCTTGTTTTCTTTCTGGTTGGCGCCGTCGGCGCGCCGACGGCGCTTGCCGAACAGGCTGCGGGACCAAAGTGGAAGGTGACCCTCGGGGGATGGTTTGCAAACGATTCCAGCTACGATGAAAACCCGGGTTCTCAGACCAGCGGCAAAGTTTGGGGAGATTTTGCAACCAACTGGTACGCGCTGGTTTTTGAAGGACGGCTGTCGGATCGGTTCCTTTTTGATGTGGGCTACACCCGCGGTGATATCCAAAAAAACAGGATGTATCTGCACGCGACCTCAAGCTATACTGAGATCAGCGGATTTGCCAACAAGTTCCACGGAACCGGCTATTACAGGCTCATTGAAGACGCCGGCAGTTATCTGGACGGCTCCCTTGCTCTGTATTACAACGCCGCCAACAAGTCGTTCAGCGACAAGGTCACCAATGGCGTGCTCACCAATCCGGGTGAATGGGGCGATTATTCCATCAACTGGTTCGGGGCGGCGCTTGGTGCCAGAGGGCGATACATGCTCGTGCCGGTCTTCGGATTCGGCGGTAAGCTGGGTGTCAGTCCCTACGTTTCCAACAATACGGAAGTTACCGGCTACGGTCCGGTCATGAAGGAATCGGCCAATGGCTGGGGTTACAACGGTGAGGTCAGCGCCGTGTGGATTCCGGGACTGTCGGGCTTTGAAGTCGAAGCCGGATATCGTTACGAGCGGATTTACTTCAATGAGCCCTCTGCCAGCAGCTTCGATCTGGATATCCGCTACGGCGGGCCGTTCGTCGAGGTATCCTACCGATTTTAAGCGGCCGCTCCCGGCCGCCGTGTTCTCAGAACATGGCCGCATCGACCCTCTTTGCAAAGGACCTCGGATTCCGTGGAATCCGGGGTCTTCTGTTCGAAGGTGGGGCCGCGGGAGCCATCGATCCAGTCGTGAATGACTGCCGCGGCCACATCCGGCGCCGCCATCTGAAAGAGCGCCATTCGAAGGACTGGCGCGGGCGAATGCAGTGCCCGTTGTTTTGACTTTGTCTTCGGTTGCCGTTATGGTGGCGCAACATTTCCTTCAGGATAACCCTCACGCCATGTACACAGACAACGACACGCTGGACTTTTACGCGCGCCACAGCACCCGTTTTGCCGAGCGTTACGAATCGCTGGATCCGGAAACGATCCATGCCCCCTGGAAGGACCTGCTGCCGCCGCCTTGCCGGGTGCTGGATGCCGGGGCCGGCACGGGACGAGACGCGGCCTGGCTTGCCGCACTGGGCTACCGCGTGGCTGCCATGGAGCCGGTGGCGGCTTTCAGGGACTACGGCAGCACTCACCATACGCACCCCAACATCCGGTGGATTGACGAC
Source organism: Pseudomonadota bacterium (assembly GCA_043825735.1). Classification (GTDB taxonomy): domain Bacteria; phylum Desulfobacterota; class Desulfobacteria; order Desulfobacterales; family JBDRRP01; genus JBDRRP01. Next base: position 52,229 of record JBDRRP010000050.1, read on the forward strand.
CGATTGCCCTCCTGCCGCAGCGTGCGTCGACTGGGGCTGCGATTTGGCCTCATATTGGCCGGCGGCGTGTGGATGCACCTGGCCGCTGCCGATCAGTCGGTGGCCATGACCTATCTGGCCGGTCTTCTGGGCCGCGGCGGGCGCCTGGTGATCACGCTCCGACACGGGCCATCCCCCGACGGCCGGCGCATGCGGCCTGTGACGGGCAGGGACGTGGGTAAACAGGCTGCGGCTGCCGGCCTGGCGCTCATCCGCGATGCCGGCAGTCCGGACGCTTTCAGCCGTGCCGACATTTCCTGGCAGGCGCTGGTGTACGAAAAACCGCGGCAATAAGAGGTTGTTAAAATGCTGCAGAGTGGTTTCGGTCTCATCGTGTTTATCCTGGCCGCCTGGCTCTTGAGCGAGAACCGGCGGCGGGTGTGTGTTCGGACGGTGCTTGCCGGGGTTGGGCTCCAACTGCTTATCGGCGCGCTTTTGCTGAACCTGCCGGTGTTCATCGCCTTTTTCAAGATGCTCAACCGGGTGGTGCTATCGCTGCAGGAATCCACACAGGCCGGCACCAGCATGGTGTTCGGCTATCTGGGCGGCGGCAGCCTGCCATTTGCCGAATCGTTTCCCGGGGCCAGCTTCATCCTGGCCTTTCAGGCGCTGCCCCTGGTGCTGGTGATCAGCGCCCTGTCGGCGCTTCTTTTCTACTGGAAGATTCTGCCGCTGGTGGTGCGCGGGTTTTCCTGGTTGCTGGTCAAAACGATGGGGCTTGGCGGTGCTGAGGGGCTCTCGGTGTCGGCCAATGTCTTCGTGGGTATGGTCGAGGCGCCGCTGTTTATCAGGCCCTACCTGACCCACATGACCCGCAGCGAGCTGTTTACCCTCATGACCAGCGGCATGGCCACCATCGCCGGCACCGTGATGGTGCTCTACGCAACGATTTTAAGCCCGGTCATCCCCGACATCATGGGGCACATTCTCACCGCATCCATCATCAGCGTACCGGCGGCCGTGACCATCGCCAAGATCATGGTCCCCGAAACCGGCGAGGTGACCACCGGCCGGGTGGAGATCGCACGGGAGGCCGCCAGTGCCATGGACGCCGTCACCCGTGGCACCCTCCAGGGCGTCCAGCTGCTCATCAACATCGTGGCCATGCTCGTGGTGCTGGTGGCCCTGGTGCATCTGGTGAACCTGGTGCTGGGCCTTCTGCCGGCGGTGGCGGGCGGCCCTCTCACGCTGCAGCGCATCCTGTCGCTGTTGATGGCCCCGGTGGTCTGGCTCATGGGCATCCCCTGGGCCGAGTCGGCCGCGGCCGGCGCCCTCATGGGCACCAAGACCATCCTCAACGAGTTTCTGGCTTACCTCCAGTTGAGCCATCTCCCGGCCGGGACGCTGAGCCCGCGCAGCCTCATCATCATCACCTATGCGATGTGCGGATTTGCCAATCCCGGCAGCCTTGGCATCATGATCGGGGGCATGGGCACCATGGCCCCGGAGCGCCGGGAGGAAATCGTTTCCCTGGGATTCAAATCCATCGTGGCGGGCACCATGGCCACCTGCATGACCGGGGCGGTGGTGGGGCTGATCCGGTGAGACCGCCAAGACCCGGAAACACTCACGGGCCATGTAATCATTGACAGTTGCTGGATGATAGCCGGAAATTTTTAAGCTTGGTTATGCACTATCCTACAGTGGATGGGCCGGCGCTGTTTGAGCAAATGAAATTCGTCATTGCACTGAAGCGCCCATCGCGGCATTTCATATTGGCACAGGAGGTTACTAAATCGTGTAGGGTGCGGGGTTTATCCCCGCCCGTGATTGGTGAACACAAACGATCGGGGGTATCTTCGCCGATTGCGGGAGGAGATGAACCCCTTCCCTACGAAACTGCCAGAACCCCAGTTGGAGAATAGTGCATAACCAGGTTATTAAAATATATCGGTCTAATGTTGTGTACTAAAATGTATTTCTGATCCGGCCAGGAAAGCCTCAGGTGGCGACCATGTCCTACAAGAAAAGAAAACGGCGGAAAAAAATCAGGAAGAAAGACATCAAACTCTTTCTGGTGATGTGCGCCATCGCCGCGGCCATCGGGGCCATGCTGACCCTTTTTTACGGAAGTGGCGACAAGGCTTGGAACCTGATGACCGAAAGTATCATCCAGGAGTACCAGCACCGCACCGGGAAAAATGTCGATCCCGCAACCCGCCGGCAAATCGAATCGGCTGTAGACAGCGCCGCCGGGAAAGACGAACGGTGAACCGCGTCTATAACGCCCTTTGTCTTCAAACGGAAATGGTTAACGGCCTTAACGCGGCGGCAGGAGCATGTCTTGATCGGCGTCCATCCAGGCCGGGAAGGTTTGCCGGTAGGTGTCCAGGCGCTCGCGGGAAAGGACTTGGGTGTGGCAGCCGGCATCGATGCGGCTTTCAAACAGGACTTCGCCCTCGGGCGCGATAACGGCAGAATCCCCGCTGTAGAAAACGCCGTTGCCATCGGTACCCACCCGGTTGACCCCTACGACGTAGCTGAGATTTTCAATGGCCCTGGCGATGAGGAGCTGGCGCCAGTGGGGGGCGCGGCGCTCGGGCCAGTTGGCCACGAAGAGGGCCACATCGTAGGCGTTGTCCAGATTACGGGTCCACAAGGGAAAGCGCAAATCGTAGCAGATGAAGGGACGGATGCGCCATCCGCGCCAGTCCACGGTGAGAAGACGGTTCCCGGCGGCATACACGTCGTGCTCGCCGGCCATCCGGAAGCGGTGGCGCTTGTCATAGGTGGCGATGGCGCCATCGGGCGCTGCCCAGATGAGCCGGTTGTAGTAGTTGCCGTCCTCGGCGATGATGAGGCTCCCGGTGACCGCGGCGGTTTTTTCAGCGGCCAGTGCCCTCATCCACTGCACGGCCGGGCCGTCCATTGTCTGGGCGATGGGGGCCGGGTTCATGGAAAACCCCGTGGCGAACATTTCCGGCAGCACGATGAGATCGGTGTCCATCTCGCCGGATGGCAACTGCCCCTTCAGGGCCGCCAGGTTGGCCGCGCTGTCTTCCCACACGAGATCGCTCTGGACCAGGGTGACGCTCAGATCCGGCATAATCGCTCCGCGGCCGCCTCAAGGGTATCGTCGTTTTTGGCAAAGCAAAAGCGCAGCACCCGGTTGTCTTCTCCGTCATGGTAGAACACCGACGGCGGAATGGCGGCGACCTTGTGCACCTCGGTGATGCGGCGGGCGAAGACCGTGTCGGGGTCCCGGGAAACGGCGCTGTAGTCCATCATGGCAAAATAGGTGCCGCTGCAGGGCAGCGGCTTGAGGCGTGAGGCAGCGGTGAGCGCCAGAAACCGGTCCCGTTTTTTCTGGTAGAACGCGGGCAGATCCAGGTAGTGGAACGGCGCTGCCAGCGCGTCGGCCAGCGCCATCTGCACCGGCGTGTTGGTGGCGAAGGTGAGGTACTGATGGATGCGCTGAAACTCGCGCGTCAGGGGGGCCGGCGCCAGGCAGTAGCCGACTTTCCAGCCCGTGGCGTGAAAGGTCTTGCCGAAGCTGCCGATGACGAAACTGCGCTCGGCGAGGGCCGGGACGGCCGACATGCTGTGGTGCGGCCTTCCGTCGAAGATGATGTGCTCGTAGACCTCGTCGCTGACGATGAAAAACGGGTGCGCCGCGGCCAGGTCTTCCAGGGCGGCCACGTCTGCTTCGGTCCATACCGCTCCCGTGGGATTGTGGGGTGAGTTGAGAATCATGAGCCGGGTGCGGGGGGTGATGATGCTTTTGACGTGATCCCAGTCCACCCGGTAGTCGGGGTAGTGGTAGCTGGTGAATACCGGAATGCCGCCGTTGAGGGTCACCACCGGGACGTAGGCATCGTAGGCCGGCTCCACGATGATCACCTCGTCGCCGGGCCGGACCACGGCGGTGATGGCGGCATACAGCGCTTCGGTAGCGCCCGAGGTGACGGTGATTTCCGTGGCCGGGTCGTAGACGGCGCCGTAAAGCCGGCGGGCCTTTTCCGCGATTTTTTCCCTCAATGCCAGCACGCCTTGCATGGGTGCGTACTGATTGTGGCCGGCACGCATATGCGCGCCGATACCATCGATGATTTCCGGTGCCGGGTCGAAGTCCGGAAATCCCTGGCTGAGATTGATGGCCCCGGCGCTGTTGGCCAGCTGGGTCATTACCGAAAAGATGGTGACGCCAACATCGGGAAGTTTGGATGTCATCTGCATGACAATCTCCGTCGGGTGGGTTTTTGAAAAAGGCGATAGCCCTTTAACCACGAAGAACACGAAGTGCACGAAGAAAGCAAGTGAGATATGTACTATATGCCGCACCAATGCAAGCAACTGCGTGACGGGTTGCAATCATGGGCTTTTTGTTACTATCTATGCGAGCGATGGTGTCGACGGACACCCACTGATTAACAAACGGGCATGCGATGATTCTAAAAATCATATCCGGCGGACAGACCGGTGTGGACCGGGGCGCCCTGGATACGGCCATTAAACTGGGCGTCCCCCACGGCGGCTGGCTGCCGCGCGGTAGAAAGACCGAGGACGGCCGCCTGCCGGATCACTACGACCTTCAGGAGCTGGCCTCGACCGATTACCGGGAGCGCACCGAGTGCAATGTCCGCGACGCCGACGGCACGCTGATCATTTCACCGGACCCGCTCAGCGGGGGCTCGGCCTACACCCGCCAGATGGCCGAGCAATACGCAAAACCTTGGCTTCACATTAACCCGGCAGCTGCCGGCGAGTTTGCCGCCGCGCGCACCGCGTACGATTGGATTGCCGAAAAGGGAATCGAGGTCCTCAATGTCGCGGGTCCCCGGTCCAGCAAGGAACCCGGTATTTATGCGACCACCTGCCGGTTGCTGGAAAGTGTGTTCTATCTGGACATGATGCAATCCGCGGCGGCGCCCGGCGGTTTTGCGGCTACCTGGAACCGCAGCGGGGCAAGCGGGCAGCCGGCAACCGTGGCGGATGCCGTGGCCCAACTGGTGGACAGCTTGCCGCTCAGGGAACGTACCGTCATCGCAGGTACCGGCGGACATGAATGGCAGCAGCTTCGCGCCGGGATCGTCGATGGCCTGAAGCGCGCCTTTTATCTGGACCGAGGCAACCAGGCCTTAATGGCAGACTGCCGGCGGGCGTCGGGAAATCAGGCGCTCGATAGCGACGGGGCCGCCGGTGTGCTGATGGAGACCTTGCGGCAGGAGCTCAGGCGGACGCATTTATTGCGCCGTGTCAAATAAGGATCTGGAAACGCATATGAGCGACATCGTTTTTGTGTGTACCGGTAATATCTGCCGAAGCCCCATGGCCGAAGGGCTGATGCGGCTTCGTTTCGAGGCGGCGGGCATCCATTCGGTGAACGTGACCTCCATGGGGATTCACGGTCTGGACAACGCACCGGCCACGCTGGAGGCGCGCCAGGTATGTGAGGAAAACGGTTTCGATATTTCGGCGCACCGGTCGCGGTCTATCGTGGCCGAGGAAATCCAGGACGCCGATTTGGTGTTTTGCATGGAGCCCATCCACCAGAAGTTTCTTCACACCTATTTTCCCTGGAGCAAGGATCAGGTCGTTCTTCTGGCCGCCTGGCCGGGAAAGCCCAACCGAAAGAGCGGCGTCACAGATCCCATGGGGCAGCCCATCGACTTTTACCGAAAAATTTTCGATGTGATTGCCGGCCACCTCGACCGGGTCATGGCGGCGCTGTAGCCATGGCGCCCGGTGCGCGAAATCCGGTGCCGGCGCGTTGCGAAGAGAGGGCCGTGGTTAACATGATGCCCGAAATGCTCAGAGACGGCCCATGGCAGCGATGACATGCACCTGACAAGCGGCAGCGCGACCCATGTCCCTGGCGGCACGCGCGCCTGGGCTCGGTTGAAAACACCACAACCGCGGGGCTTGGTGTTCATACCGCCGCTTATCGGCGGCAGCGCCGGCGGCACGTTTGGCCGCTTTCGCTGGCTGGCGCGCTCGGGGTTCGATCTTTTCAGTTTCGATTATGCCGGTCACGGTCGATCCGGCGGGGCGTTCTCACTCGGCGGCAGTATGGCAGACTCCCGGCGCATGCTGCGCATTGCCGCGGATCAGGCCGCCGGGGACAAACTGCCCCTTTACGGCGCGGCAGCCTGCTACGGCGCCATCCCGCTGGTGAGCAGCACTTACTTTCTGGGAGAGCCCCTGAAGCGCGCGATACTGCTCAACCCGGTGCCTGATTTCAGCGTGGGGGCGATCGTGTCCGGATTTCGCCGCTGGTCGATCGAGGACGCAGCAGAAGGCGCGCCGGCCGGTCGATGGTCCCGCATCCGGCAATATCTTGACCGCCTTTTTCCGCTCACGGAAAAAGGCATGCACGGCTTCGGCCTGCTTCGCAGGCACCGGACCCGACTGGTGAAAACGCTGCTGGAGGCCATCCATTTCGCCCCCCTTCAGACGCTTCGCCTGCGGCAGACGCCGGTACTGTGCCTGTATGCCCGGCGAGATGTTGTCCGGCAGGCTGCAGGGTATGCCTGCGAGCGGGCCTACCGGCGCCGGGTTAGTGATTTTTGCCCCGGCGCCCGGTTTTATGCCGTCGACGACGATCATTACCTGGCAACGGCGCGTGCGCGCCGGGTGGTCCGAGAGCGGATGCGCGATTTTCTGATGCACTCCGGCGGTTGAGGATGATCCCATGAGCGAAGTATTCCCGGCGTTTGAGGCCACGGCGGTCACCGCCCGGTTTGTCGACCCTGCCGGGCAGGTGGTGGAACACGTGGTGGAGGTGCGCACCGATCCGGTCACCGGGCGCACGGCCCGGGTGACGCTGGCCAGGTCCGCTGAAAAGGAACGCGGCACCGAGTGGCTGCCCCCGCCGCCTCCGGACGCGGCAGACGTCGGCGCCTGCCCGTTCTGCCCGCCCCAGCGGGACCGCCTGACGCCCGTTTTTGCAGCGAAATTCGCCCCGCAGGGCCGGTTGGTTCACGGGGACTCGGTGCTGTTTCCCAACCTGTTTCCCTACGGCGGATACTCGGCGGTGAGCCTTTTCGACGACCGGCACTTCGTTGAAATCGGCACGGCCGCTGCGCACAGCTATGCCGGCTGCCTGGTCAACTGCCAGCGCTACCTGGACCGGGTGGCACAAACCGATCCGGCGGCAATATTTACCGCCATCACCCAGAACCACCTGCCATCGGCCGGCGGCTCACTTTTACACCCCCACCTTCAGATACATGCTGACCGGATTGCACCAAATTTCTTGCGGTATTTGGAGAAGCGCGCTGCAGACTATCGACAGGCCACCGGGGGGTATCTTTTTTCGGACCTGCTCGCGGCGGAGTTGTCCCACGGCGCGCGCGTGATCGGCCGCACCGGCGACTGGCACTGGCTCGCCGCTTTTGCCCCGGAAGGGTTTTACGAGGTGTGGGCCATATTGCCGCAGTGCGTTTCGATCGCCGCCGTGTCAGTTCCCCAGTGGAGGGATTTGGCAGAAGGGATCACCAATGCCCAGAAGTTTTACCGCAGCCGCAATCGCAACGGCTACAATCTGGGACTGGTTGCCGTGGCGGGCGCTGACAGCGCACTGGAGCTGCGGCTTCGCATGGTAGTGCGCGGCAACTACGGGCCGTGGGTGCGCAGCGACCACACGGGCTACGAGGTGATGCTGGGCGACATGGCCACATTTCAGGCGCCGGAGACCACAGCCCTGCAGGCGCGGCCGTTTTGGCAAAGCGACAGCCGCGGGGGGTGACGCGCATGACGATCATCCGGTTCGACGCTGAGCTGAGCTCCCTGCTGCGGGTACCTCACCGGGGCGGTGCCGTTTTGCAGCCGCCGGGTCGTCGGGCTGCCGTCAAGGATATGATCGAGGCCTGCGGCGTGCCCCATACCGAGGTGGGCGGCGTTGTTGACGGGGACGTCCCGGTCGGTTTTTCACACATCCCCGCCCATGGGGCAACGGTTTCGGTGCTGGCTCCGGTTCCACCGGTAGACGTGACCCGGCCCAGCCTCCTGCGGCCGTGCCCGTTCGACGGGGTGCGGTTCGTGGTGGACGTCAACGTGGGCAAGCTGGCGTCGCTGCTGCGGATGCTGGGGATGGACACCTGCTACCGCAACGGTATCGACGATGCGGAGATCGCGGAAGTGGCCGAACGGCAGTCGCGCATCGTGCTGACCAAGGACATCGCGCTACTCAAGCGCCGGCGCATCGTCTTCGGCCGCCTGGTGCGTGAGCGCCTGCCGGACGCACAGCTGGGGGAAGTGGTTCGGTTTTTCGGTCTGACCGGGCCGTTTACCCTTTTTTCACGGTGCCTGCTGTGCAACGCACCGCTTGAGGCCGTGGCCAAGGCCAGCATCATCCACCGGCTGGAACCCAAGACGAAAAAATACTACCATCGCTTCACCCGCTGCCCGGACTGCGACCGGATCTACTGGCAAGGCTCCCATCACGACGAAATGGCCGCGCGCCTCAGTGCCCTGGGGATTCCCGTGGCCGATCGCCCTGCTGGCCCCATTTGATGGTCATGTAAAAAAGTCAGAATCTCTCGCAAAGCCGCAAAGCAAAACGAACATCGGACATTCAACGTTGAATGATGAATGAAAAAACGAACGCGAAACGCCTATTTGGTTGCTGCCGACGGGTTTTACATTCGATGTTCAGCGTTCGATGTTGGAGGTTCATCTTTTAAATCCCATCGCCGTACTCCGCGTCCCAGCGCCTCTGCGCGAGATCATGGTTTTTTTTGTTTATGGCCTCAGGCCGCCAATCCGTCTAATCTGTGTCGCTTTCTAAGCCGTGTAGGCGCAATCTGTGGATGAAAAAGGTGTTGGTTTCATAAGTATGCTCCGAGGCGATCTCTGGATGCCGAATCAGGCCCGGCATGACGATGGGGTGTACTGGTATTAATCGAAACAAACTAAAGACAGCCGCTTTAATTACTTCGATGCAGACTGGATACACGCCACGGTCTGCTGGGCGATGGCCAGCTCTTCGTTGGTGCGCACCACCAGGATGCGAACCGGGCTGCCGGGCGCGTTCACGGACAGGGCATCCGAGGGTTTGACCGTATTGACCTGGGGGTCAATGCGCATACCCAGGTGGGAGAGCCCCTCGCAGATTTGCCGGCGGATGTCCGGGGCATTTTCGCCGATGCCGCCGGTGAAGACCACGGCGTTGGCCCCGCCGATGACGGCGTGATAGGCGCCGATGTATTTTTTGATCCGGTGAACAACCATGTCCACGGCCAGGCGCGCGTCGTTGTTTCCCGCATCGGCCATCTGCATTACTTCCCGCATGTCGTTTTCACCGCAGATGCCTTTCAGACCGCTGTCGCGGTTGAGCATATCGTCAACGGCGTCCACGTCTGCGTCCATCTTTCTAAGCACAAACAGCAGCGCCCCGGGGTCCAGGTCGCCGCCCCGGGTGCCCATGATGAGGCCTTCCAGGGGGGTCATCCCCATGGAGGTGTCCATGCAGCGGCCGTTTTTGATGGCCGCTACACTGGCGCCGTTGCCCAGGTGAAGGGTAATGAGGTTGATGCGGGCCAGCGGCATTTTCAGAAATTCGGCGGTCTTTTGGGCCACGAAAGCGTGGGAGATCCCGTGAAAGCCGTAGCGGCGGATACCGTGAGCCTCGCTAAGACGCCGGGGAAGGGCGTAGTGGAAGGCTTCGGGACCGATGCTCTGGTGAAAGGCGGTGTCGAAAACCGCCGTCTGGGGGATGTCCGGGGCAATTTCCATGGCCGCTTCGATGCACATCAGGTTCACCGGGTTGTGAAGCGGCGCGAGCGCAATGAGGCTGCGGATGGTGTCCACGACCCCCGTGTTGATGACCACCGGCTCACGAAACACCGCGCCACCGTGCACCACCCGGTGGCCGATGCCAAAAAGCGTGCCGGAACCGTCCAGGTCTCCGGAGTCGCGCAACACCTGCCAGATAAGGGCAAATCCAGTTCTGTGGGTGGCGACGGCGTCGTCTACGATGATATCCGCCACGCGGTCTGCCGACCGGTGCACGAGGCGGCTCTTCTCTTCGCCAATGCGTTCCAGCAAGCCGCCGGCATGCTCGGAACCAGCGGCCATGTCATATAGTCGGTACTTGATGGAGGAGCTTCCCGTGTTGATCGCCAGAACCTTCATTCACACTCCTTTCGAGAGTTCCCATCATGCCGTGCCGGCGTCTCGATTGCAACCACCGGTGATGCATTCGTAAAAAGTCGGGATCTCTCGCAAAGCCGCCAAGATCGCAAAGTTAACGCAATCATATTAAATAATTTCCTTGGCGCGCTTGGCGTCTTTGCGAGAAAATTGCTTTTTTATGACTTCATCGTCCTTGCGTGTCCCGACGCTGCAGTTTTTGTTGACCTGGACTCCCGTTGCCGGTAGTCAGGAACGTTCGCCCGCCAAGGAGAGGATGTTGAACGACCACGAACCGCCATTTCAGGCCCCAGGACCCTTCCGCCCCCTGCTGATGCTGCTCATCGGTGCGGTGATGATCAGTTTTTCATCGGTGTACGTCAAGATCGCCCATGTGAGCCCCTCGGTGTCGGCGTTCTACCGGGTGTTTTTCGGGGCGCTGGTGCTGATGGGTATGGCTGTGTTTCGTCAGCGCTTCCGCTGGCGGGGGCGGCGATACCTGATGCTGGCGGCAGTGTGCAGCGGCAGTTTTGCCCTGGACCTTTTCCTCTGGCACCGGAGCATCCACTTCGTGGGTCCTGGTCTGGCCACGTTGCTGGCCAACTTCCAGGTTTTCATCCTGGCAGCCATCGGCATCGTGGTCCTCAAGGAACCCTTTCGGTGGCGGATTGCCGTTGCCATCCCCATGGCTTTTTGCGGCCTGGTCCTCATCGTGGGCATCGACTGGGGACAGCTCGGCGCAGCGTACCGTCTCGGCGTGGTGTTTGGCCTCCTGGCAGCACTTTGCTATAGCGTGTACCTGATATCTCTCAAACGCATCCAGTCTCTGCCCGCGGGTCTGCCGCCCCTGGAGAATCTTGCCGTGGTTTCCCTGATGGCCGCCGGGTGGCTGGCCGTGGACATCTGGTACAGCGGTGAAAGCTTTCACATCCCGGATACCACATCCACCCTCGCCCTGTTGGCCTATGGCGTTTTCAGTCAGGTGGCGGGCTGGGTGATCATCGCTTCGGCGCTGCCCCGGGTGCGGGCATCCTTTGCCGGGCTGGCGCTGCTACTGCAACCGACGCTGGCCTATGTGTGGGATGTTCTCTTCTTTCACCGGGCCGTATCCCTGCTAAATCTGGCGGGGGTGGCGCTGGCCATTTGCGGGATTTACCTGGGAACCTCATCGGCTGCAGCGCAGAAGCCTTTGCCGGTTGATGCAGACGCTGCCGGACCATTTTCACGTCGCTTTTGACGCGAGGGGCCATTGCGGTATAGAGTGCAGCCAACATCCTCATCTGTACACGCATCCAAGATGGTGCTGCCCGGCACTGTTTGCCGTTTTGAACAGATGTTGGAAATGGGAGACTGAAAGATGCATTCAGTGAAAATCTATCTTCTGGGGTTGGCGGCAGCCCTGTGCTGGGCGGTTCAGTTGCCCGGGCCAGCGGTGGCCGATGTCATTATTTTGAACGACGGCCGGCAGATCGAAACCCCCCGGGCCATTGTGGAAGGCTCGCAGGTTTTCTATTACAAGGGCGAGAAGGTGTACTCGATGCCCCATTCCCAGGTCCGGGAAATCCGGCGGGGCGAGGCCGAAACCGAGTCCACCGCTGAAAAAAATGCCTCGCATCCCAACCATTTCTACCGGTTGGTATTCACCGACGGACGGACCGTTCAGATTGACGACTACAACGACGCGGGAAACGTCATCCGATATACCAAGTACGACGTTCGAGTGACCATGGATAAAAGCGTTATCCGGACCATCACTCGCGTCTCCGAGGACGGCGAGCAGGTGGTCTTTCGTCATGGCGAAGCGCTGAAGAAGGCCCCGCCGGTCCAGCAGCGTAAGCAAGAGGAAGCAGCCCTTCGCCGGATGAGCGAAGAAAGCCGGGAGCGCGCCGTTTACAGCGCTATCGTCGACGAAAAGGCCATGGAAGCCGATGCTTCCAAGGAAAGACAGAAGGGAAACAAACGCTGCCTGGACAAGTGCCTTCAAACGATGTTGGCTTGCCGCAACAAATGCGCCGAGATTCTCGACACCCTCAAGTCCAGAAAGGTCGGGGAAACCGATCCGGCCTACGTCATGATCCACAAGGACGTGGTCACCCCCTGCATCCGCCAGTGCGTCACCACGGAATCCGCCTGCCGTTACAATTGCGACAAGGCGCCCGCCACGTCACAGCCCTGATTGGTAAATGACGGCACCGGAAAAAACCCGAATTTACCACAGAGGGCACAGAGGGCACAGAGAGCGCAGAGATAAAGCATTAATAATTCGTATGATTTCCAGAAGGCTGCTACGATTCCCGCGTTTTAAAATCGAGGCCTTACTTCCACCGTGGCCGTGGGTGCATGGTGAGGTTTCAGATAAGCGCTATCGGCCCCGACCCGGCAGCAGCAGGCACAATGCGAGGCAGAGCACTGCGGCCACGACCACGGCCCAGAACACCTGGGTGACACTGGCGGCAACAGCCTCGTGGAGCATGCGGCTGAGCGCCGGCGGCATGAGCGCCTGCGCCTCCGGCTGAAGCAGGCGCTCGATGTGTCCGGCGGCGCCTTCCTTCAGGTGGGGCGGCAGGCGGTCGAGAAGGCCTGACGCCTGCATCTGGGATTCCAGGCGGGCAAACCCGGTGGCGATGAAACTGCCGCAGATGCCGACCCCCACCGCACCGCCGAGGGTCCGGGCAAACTGATTTGACGCGGTGGCTACCCCAAGATCTTCCGGTCCCACGCAGGACTGCACCACCAGCAGCGTGGACAGCGAAACGCAGCCCATGCCGACCCCCACGATGAAAAAGCTCGAAAAACTGTAAGCCATCCCGGTGCCTTCCGAAAACCCCAGGGTCATGGCGCAGCCGGCGACCAGCACCGCGGCGCCGGCCGCGGCGGTCGATTTGAGACCCATTCGGTCAATGAACCGGCCTAGGGCGAGGGCGCCCAGTGACCAGCCCAGGCTCAGTGAGAGCATGGCCACCCCTACGGCCATTGGGGATTTTCCCTGGACGCCCTGGATGAACAGCGGCGCGTAGGCAAAGAGGGAGAAGATGGCGACGCTGCTCAAAAACACCGCCCCGTTGCCGGCGCTGAATGCCCTGATCTTGAAAAACCCGATGGAGAGGATGGGATCGGCGGCGCGGTTTTCGGCCCACACGAACGCGGCGGTTCCCAGAGCAAACACGGCGAGCAGTCCTGCCACCGGCGCCGATCCCCAGGCGACCGTCCGTCCGCCCAGCATGAAGGCGAACAGCAACGCCAGAATCGCGGTGGACAGGGTGGCAACGCCCAAAAAATCCAGTGTCACGTGCGCCTTTTTAGGCCGGGTTTCCACGAAATGGACGCCCACGCCCCATAATGAGAGCGCGCCCAGGGGGATGTTGATGAAAAATATCCACCGCCAGGAAAAGTACGTCACGATGAACCCGCCCAGTGTGGGTCCCAGCACACTGGCGATTCCCCAGACGGAACTGGCCAGAGACAGGGTGCGCCCCCGGAGCGCGGGTTCCGAAACGTCGGCCAGCACGATGTAGACCAGTGCGAAAATACCCCCGGCGCCGATGCCCTGAACAATGCGCGCGGCGATGAGGGCGATCATGTTTCCCGCGGCGCCGGCTGCCGCCGAGGCGGCGAGAAAGACGGCGATGGCGATCAGAAAAAGATTGCGGCTGCGATAGAGGTCGGCCAGTTTGCCGAAGACGGGCAGCGATACAGCCCGGGCGAGAAAGTAGGCCGAGTAGACCCAGCTATACAGGGCGAGTCCGCCGAGATCAGCCACCACGCTGGGCATGGTCGCCGAGACCACCAGCGCGTCCATGGCGCCCAGAAACAGGGCCAGCAGGGTGGACAAAATTACGGTGGTGCGCTGGGCTGGGGTAATGGGTGACACGGCGGTTCCTTTTAATGTGGACAATCCGCCGTCCATACTTCAAGACTGCCCTGCTCGCAAGCGTAGTCAGGAGTTGTCCTGGCCCAATAGCAGATACTCCGGGCTCTCCCTAATAGCGATACCAAGCCAGAAGTGCCGAGGCGATATGCGCGACACGAAAATTGGCTACAAAAACTTCTTGACAAAAACTTTGACAGTATTGTATCGGAATTGCAAGTTCTCTGAAGGGCCAGTTCACATTACCTTTCATTGAATCACCCCTCCCAGCAAACGCTTTCCCTCCTGCGTTGACTTGTTGACGGAAGCATAAACCCTTCCGATAGACAGTATTCTGTTTTATATCACAGCATGCGATCTGCCCAAACAGATACCCAGAAACAAGACAGTTTCGTCGCGAAAAGTGAATACCAATGATGCGCGTTGAGAGGCCCCTGTCCCCTGTGGAGCGGTCATCATCTATCACTGAAAACGCTGTAGAGATGTAATTTTTCAGCCTTCCCGTCATCCGGGCGAAGGAGGCTGTGTCGTAATGATAAAATGCTGTCAAAATCAGATCGTCATGCCGGTGAAGGCCGGCATCCAGAAAGCTTTAACGGCCTGAAAACCAACTGGATATAGGCCTGCGCCGGAATGACGGCCGGACGAAAACCGTCCCTTCTGGGGATTATGACACAGCCTCGAAGGCCTGAATCCTGAGGTTTCGGTCAGTCCTGGACTGTCTTGGAAAACCGATGCCTCCTACCGGGTTCCAGGCGAAAAGCACCTGCTTGCGCAGGAGTGACGGGCATTGGGTTTACTAAAAAGCCCGAAAGCGCAACGAGCAACAGTGCGCTGAGGTAATCCGTTAAAAATACTAAGTCCCCTCTGCGGTTCGAACTAATGTTGGGTGCGCAGCCTTTGGATTCCACAATCAACAGGAGCTGATATGAAAAGCACTTTGGTAAAAAGGTATTGGCTGAGTTTACTTGTGGCTGTCGCAACAGTATGCAGCGCACCTGCCTTTAACGCTCTTTCTCACGCGAGTACAACTGAAACCGCATTCCTGCTGGTTTCCGATGAGGCGCCGGGGGCCGCTGTTTTTCAGGATATTTCTGGAAACAATATCCAGGTGACACCGACGGGGAATACCAACCACAGCGCGGCTCAGTCCAAATTTGGCGACACTTCGATTCGATTTGATGGAAGTGGTGACTACCTGACACTATCGCAGGATCCGCTCTACAATGTCGGATCCGGGAATTTTACAATTGATATGTGGGTTTTTCTGAATTCTCCGGACGCCATTTTCTTCTGGAATTACGACTTCAACAGTGGTGGTGGCTTGCAGGTCTATCAGGGGTCTGGCCAATTGGCTGTAATGGTGGGAGGAGCACCATCATTATTGACAGCTGGCCCCTTGCCGACCGGTATGTGGAATCATCTGGCAATAGTGAGAAATATCACTCAATTGTCAGTCTATGTAAATGGCGGCCTCGTCGCTGCTACCACATTGTCCAGTGCTTATGCAGTTTCGAGTAATCCAACGAGTTTCGGCTGCATTGCTTCGATTCCTACAGTTTATCCTATGAACGGATATCTGGAAGCGATTCGGTATACTAAGGGGGCCATTTGGACCAGCAGCTTTACTCCTCCAACAACAGCTGCGCCTGTTATGCCCGCCAGATGGCAGACTACTGACAATAACGCCTTAGTGACAGAAGGCTGCATTGGCATCGGTACGGCCACGCCCCAATCGGCGCTTGCGGTGAATGGAACCGTCACCGCCAAAGAAGTCGTGGTGACAGACGCCGGGTGGGCCGATTTTGTCTTTGACGAGGGGTATGTCGTTCCTGAGATCGGCGCCGTAGAAACCTTCATCAAGCAAAACGGCCGCTTGCCGGGGATCCCGCGTGCTTCGGTCATCGCAGAATCGGGCATCAGCGTTTCTGAAATGTTTCGTCTCCAGATGCAGAAGATCGAAGAGTTGACCCTGTACATGATCGCTCTTGAGAAGAAGAACCGGGAAATGGGCGAAAAGATTCGGTCGATGGAGGCGCAGCAGGGCCACCATCTGAGTCATGAATGATGGTTTTACCTAAAAGCGCTCCCGTCATGACACGTTTCTCCGAAAGCGAGTTTCACATGGCTAAAATCAACACCCTTGTCGGCTTGTTATTCGTGCTCCTCATTGCCTCCCCGGCCCTGGGGGAAATGGATGTTCTCCTCAGAGACGCGGCCGTCGTATCCGGAACAACGGCGGCATACACGGCCAGCCGGTCGATTACCGCCGGGCCGAGTTATGTGGTTGAAAACGGGGCGACATTGTCGCTTTACGCCGGGCAAACCATCACCCTGCTGCCTGGTTTTCACGCCCAGGCCGGCAGCGCCGTTCTGCTGCACGTTACCGGTGAAGATGCCGTCCCGCCGACGATACTGAGCGCATACCCGGCAGATGCTGACGTTATCGCCTCCCAGGGCAATCCGGTGACACTGCTAATCGCCTTCTCCGATGCGCATTCCGGCATCCGCACCGTGACGCTGCTCGACGGGCTGGGAAACGACATCAGCACCCAGGCCATTATCGATGGGGACTCTCTTGAATACGTCATCGATGCTACTGGCGATGCGGATTATTCGTTCACGATCATTATCGAAGATCTGGCCGGAAACACCGTGACCAAGGTGATGTCCTTCAGAATCGATGCGACGATCCCGGTAACGACCGTTGACACCGCCGGCGAGCAGTTCACAGACCCCGTAAGCATCTCCTTTGGATGCTCCGAGGACGCCACCATTTACTACTCTACCGACGGGTACCCGCCGTTCATCGGTGCGGCCAACACGATCGTCCTCCCCGCTGCGGCGGCGGCCCTGACCATCGACGGCACCACGCGCCTGACCTATTTCGCGGTGGATGCGGCCGGCAATGTCGAGGAGACGAAAAGCGTCGTTTACTATTTCGACGATATCCCGCCGACGGTGACCGAACTGTCTGCAACGTACAACGCCGGCAGCGATCGAATTGAACTGGCGTGGCAGGTTCCGGCCGTGCCGGTTGCCTCATATCAGCTATACCGCGCCATCAGCCTCCACGACCTGAAAATTCTTGAAGACAGCCGGACTGGCGGTTACCGGCCTCCGGAGCGCTTGCGCCTCGCCGCCGGGCAGACCACCGGCACCAGCTTCAACGACACCGACATCATGCCCGGTATCACTTACTGGTACGGGGTCACTGTCATAGATGCGCTGGGTCAGGAAAGCCTGATCTCATGGCTGGTGAATGCCACCTCAACGGCCGTAACCACCGCACAGACCCGGGAGGAGGCCATCGCCAAGGCATTGACCTGGCTCGAAGCCTATCAGCAACCGACCGGTTTTTGGGGAAATAGCCGGCGCCTGAAAACCATCGCCACCATCCATGCGCTGGATCTCTTCCGGCAACATGATGTCGATTCCGCCGGCATCCGCAGCGGCGTCTATGCACTGAGAGGCGCGCCGGCCCTGAACAACGATTTTCTGGCCCGTCGCATCGCCACGCTGTCTTCCTACGGGCAGAACGTCGATGCCGAAATGGCGCAGCTCATCGTCAATGCCCATCGCATCGGCGACCAGTTGAACGGTTGGGGCATCCAGAAGAACTATTTCCCCGATCCTGTCGACATCGTGCTGGGCGCTAAAGCCGTTGAGCAGTCCGGCACCGCGCTGACATTTCCCAATGAATGCTACAATTCCCTTCGCGACTGGCATGCGCCGCTCAACGAGAACTACAATATCCGCAGCGCAGAGGCCGACAAGTTCGCGTGGGTGAACCTGGGCGAGCCGAGCATTTATGCCTCGGCCATGGCCTATGCCGTCATGGACGCCCATTACCGAGACGATGCGCCGGTGATCGATTACCAGTGGATCATAGACGCACAGCAGGAAGACGGTTCGCTTGGCGGAAGCCTCATGGACACTGCCGGTGTGCTGCTGTGGCTGGACATCCCCGAGAGCGCCCGCACCGCAGCGGTGGGTTATTTGGTGTCACAGCAGGCAGCCGATGGCAGTTGGGACGCCAGCCCATTCACCACGGCCCTGTGTGCCAAGGCGCTCACCGCGGCACATCCCTTCGGTCACAAAAAACACGCCTTCGGTGGAAGCGACTACGCTTTTTCAATATTCAAGGATGGCTGGGACTTTGCCGGGGACGACTTCACTTTCACCATGAAGGTGAAACTCGTCGATGACGGCCGAAGGTTTCACGGGCTCGCATCTCAAAACCAAAGTTGGAGAATCCACTACGACCGGCTTTACAACATCATCGCATTGAATGCTGCCGACGGCAGCGTCAGCTTCAACACCAATGCGCTCGGCGACCTTCTCTTCGATGGCAGTACCCACACCGTCGAAGTGAATCGGACGGGTAGTCTCTGGCGGATATGGGTCGATGGCAGCCTGCAAAGCTATTACACCAACGCCAATGCCATGCCCGATCTCGACCGCCGCCGGTATATCGGCAGGGTCAACCTTGGCAGCGGGTGGGATTACCTAAACGGAGAGATCGAAATCATAATGCCATAGATGGTGCGGTTGCAGACCAAAGATTCAATGCATCGGCCCGTTTTTGAAAAGGTGAACCTGGCTATGCACTATTCTCCAGTGGATGGGCGAGATCGAATTGGGCAAACAAGACGAGTCGTTGCAACGAAGCATCCATGCATGCAAAACCATATGGGAACCCAAACCATGCGAAAGATTATACTCATCGGCATCATCGCGAGTTCTTTCCTTCTCACCAACGGATGGGCTGCCGAAGCGCCCGGCGAAGCGTATCTGGCCCAGACCATGGAGTGCCGCTTCACGCCGGAGCTGACCGCGCTGGCCGAAAGCCTCGATCACGATCCGGTGAGCATTTATAACTGGGTCTACGAGAACGTGGCGTATGAGGACTACCGCTGCTCCAGAAAGGGCGCGCGCTCGACGTATCTTTCCCGCCGAGGAAACGAGTGGGACCAGAGCAGCCTGCTGATCACCCTGTTGCGCATCTCGGGTATTCACGCCAGGTATCGCCAGATCGGCGGAGATGCGCGAGTTATCGTGGAAGCATGGCTGCCCACCGCCAACTACCGCGGAATGCCGTTTGGCGATGAAAAGGATTGGATTCCCCTGATCCCCTGGCTCAAGAATACGCGCAAAACAGCCGGAATCGATCTCTTCGAAAACGACGTGATCCCGCCGGCCCTGGCGTTCGATTTCGACGGCTACCTCACCCAGCACCGGCAGAAAACCGCCATCGAGCTTTTTCAGGAAAGCGTCCGCGATTACCTGGCGGCCAATTACCCGGACAAGACCATTAAGGATGTGCCGGCCCGCGAAACACTGATTCAGCGCCCGCTCGCGGTGCTGCCGTCAAGCCTTCCTTTGGCCATCGATCGCGTGGCTGAAAGCGCCTATTACGACGCAGTCCCTGAATCGGAACGTGAAAGCATCACGCTGTATATCAAAAACGAAGCAGGCGGTGCGGTGCTTTTAGAGAGAGAAATTTATCTGCCGGAGGTGGCCGGGCGACGATTCACTCTGGAATTTAATCAGGGCGCGGCCGGCTGGTTGATCCCGGTATTCAAACTCGACGACGAGATCATTCAGGAAGGCGCTGCCATTCTTGCAGATGCCAATTTTTTCCCGGCTTTCGAGAGCGATTGGTATGCATATACGGCAAGGCCGTCGAAGAATGCAGGTACTTATATGCTCATGGCGTTTGACCCGCTATCGGCCTCAGAAAACGACGTCGAAATGCTCAAGGACGAACTGGGTCAGTTGAGCGCCTCAATGGTATTGGACCCTGCCACCCGCGGGCAGTATCTCGGCCGCATCGCATCCGTCATCATGAACACCTATCTGATACGCTACCTGCAGAATACAAATGCGGCGGCCGACCTCCTACACCTGGGCCTAATTTATGCCGGGCAATGTCCGACGTTCATTTATACGTCAACGGATAACCTACCCACCGTGTCGGATGCTAAATTCATTGTACATCCTCAATGGAGTTTCGATTCATTTTTTGCCTCGGTGAAAGCCTATCATGCCGATGACCCGCTTAGGACGCTCATCGACAACAGCTCACCGATGGCCGAATTGCTGTGCAAGCTTTATATGTTCAGTGCCTCTTACAATGAAGGACGCATTTTCGAAGACTGGCAGGATACAAAAGCCTTGAGCACGATCCGGGGCATCATGGCGGCCCACGAGCAGGGAATACCAGTGGTTGATCTGACGGCCGCGGATATCGTTAACGACACGATTCCTGTTCTTGCCAACCAGAGCACGAACAAGTTGCCGGATGGGGTGATCGCCGGAATGGTGGATGAGCTTCAGGAAGGGCAGGAGATCAAGACACCCGTCCAGAGCATCGGTTTTGAAGATATTAACGGCTATGTTTACCTGAGCTATGGGCCGACTTACAGCAGCTATGTCTTCAATGGAGATATGGGGGCAAAGGCTGTCCTCAATGCGCTGGAGAGCGTTAGAACGGCTTTAAAAGGAGAGCTGCCGCCGGACCTGCAGGCCATTTACGACAAGTACAAAGGAAAAGATAGCAACGGGGCTGAAGTCATACAAAATAGCAAGGCCGATGAGAATAAAAGCTTTGCCGGCGCGATTGCCAGTTTCATTGGCGATCCAATTGATATGGTTACCGGGGAGTTTTATGCGGAAGAGCAGCCGGATATCAACATACGCGGCCGTGGCCTGCCGCTGAACGTGACACGCAAGTACCGAAGTCAGCTGCTGTACAACGGCCCTTTTGGTTACGGCTGGACGTGGAATCACTCAGACGAACTGATAGTGTATGATGGGGGCGATGTCGTTTACAACAATACAGATGGCAAGCACATATACGTTTCGTACGATGCCACCGAAGGTTACCAATACCCCCCCGGCATGACCTTTACCCTGGTGCAGACCGCTATTGGTTACGAGATCCACAACAAAGATCTCAGCAAAATCTATTTCGATGCCAACGGTCGCCTCGTATCCAAAGCTGACCCTGATGGCAACACGCTGAGCTTTGCCTACGATGCAGAGGGGCACCTGTCCACCATCACAGACGATCTGGGCCGCAGCCTCACGTTCATCGTCGGCGCCAATGGCAAGATCACCCGGGTCACCGACTTCACCGGGCGATACTGCGAGTATGCCTACAGCGGCGACGACTTGATCAGTTTCACTGACCTCGAGGGAAACACCACAACCTTCGAGTACTATGCCGATCTCGACAACCCTCAGAACCTTCACAATCTCACCAAGTACATCCTGCCCACCGGCGACTACCTTGAAATCGGTTACTACAAAAACGACCAGGTGGCCTTTCACAGAAACAAAAAGGGCGAGGTCTTCAACTTCCAATACAGCCGGCTCAACAAATACGGCGAGACCTGGAACGAGGAAGGCTACTACCGCAAGGTTTTCTTCAACGACCAGAACGATGTCATCCGCATCACCAACGAGGATAAAACCCTCGAAACCATGACCTATGACACCAATCACAACAAGCTCACCCACACCGATGCCAACGGGCACACCACCACCTTCACTTACGACGACAAACGCAACCTCACCTCGAAAACCAACGCGCTGAATGAGGCTTGGGCTTATGTCTACAGCAACCCACTTGTCAACAAGCCCACTGCGGTCACAGACCCACGCGGGAACACTACGCAGTATGAATATAATGCACAGGGCCGCGTTACTAAAAAGACCGACGCGCTTTTGAACGAAACCGATTTCAACTACGATCAGTACGGCAACCTGGTCCAGGTCACCGACGCCCTAAACCACTGGGAAGCTTTCGTCTACGACGCCAACGGCCTCCACCTGGTATCGAGCCTCGATAAAAACGGCAACGAGACGCACTTCGCCCATGATGCCATCGGGCGGGTCGTCTCCGCCACCGACTCCCAGGGGCATGCGACCCAGTTCGCCTTCAACGCCTACGACCAGAAGACCGTGGTCACAGATGCCCTGGGCAACCAGACGTCTATCACCTACAACGCCGTCCGCCAGCCGGTATCGCAAACCGACGCCAGGGGCGGGGTCACCCGGATAATTTATGACACCGCCCGAGACATAGTGACCGGTGCCAAGGTAAAAGAAAAGATCGACCCGTTGGGGTACCGCGAGTACTTCTACCATGACCGCGTGGGGAATCTGGTCTGGCAGGAGGACAAAAAAGGCAACATACACACATTCGTTTACGACGGCCTGGGCCGCCGGACCGAAACCATCGATCCTTTCAAAAACGTTGTCCGCGACCGTTACGACGGCAGCGGCAACCGTGTCGAAAGCATCGATAAGCGCGGGTTTGTCACCGGCTATGCGTTCGATGCCGAAAACCGGCCCACCAGCGTTACGGATCCTCTGGGAAATACGGTCACCAATACCTACGATGCCAACGGCAACCTAAGCACAGTGACGGATGCCAACGGCATTGTCACCCGTCTTGAATACGATGCGCTGAACCGTATGGTCCAAAAAACCCTGGCCTACGGCAGCGCCGATGCCGCAGTGTTTCAATACGAATACGATGCCCTGGGCCGGCTCACAAAGACGACCAATCCACTCGGTCACTATGAAACCTACGGTTACGATGCCAACGGCAACCGCGTAAGCATTGCCAAGTACCAGTCCGATGGTTCCCTGCTGGCCACCCAGGCGTTCGAGTACGACGCCCGCAATTTACCTTTTGAGGAGACCGGACCGACAGGATCTGCGACAACCTATGAATACGATGCCATGGGCCGAAAGACCGCCATGATCGATCCGGCCGGAAACCGCACCGAGTATGCCTACAACGAGACGGGTAATCTGGTGGCCGTGACCGATCCGCTCTTTAACATCATAAAGCATGAATATGACCTGCGAGGGCAGCGCGTGCTTACAATCGATGCCGAAGGCGGCGAAACTGCCTATCGCTACGATGGCAACGGCAACCTCGTCTGGCAGCGCGATGCCGATGGCAACGAGACAGGGATTTTCTACGATGCGTTAAACCGGAAAATCGGTATCCGGGACGCGGTGGGCGCCGAAACCAGCTTCGACTACGATCCTGCAGGCAACCTCATCGCACAAAACGACGCCAACGGCGGTGTGACGCGTTTTGAGTACGATGCGGTTGGGCGGAAAGTGAAGACGATTCGCCCGATGGGTGAGGCGTTCAGTACAGAATATGACGCCGCGGGAAACAAGACAGCCGTCATTGATGCCATGGGGCAGAAAACCGCTTACAATTACAACGATCTGTACCAGATCGAAACCGTCTCCTATTATGCCGCCGCCGATTGGGTGACGCCGGTAAAAACCGTTTCGTTCACCTACGATGAAATGGGCAGCCTGCTGTCCTATGACGACGGCACGACTTCGGCCCTTTACGGCTACGATGCCCTTGGCCGTAAGACCGCCGAGTCAGTGGATTACGGCCCCTTCGCCCTGAACCATTCCGTCACCTACCGGGCCGATGGCCAGAAAGCCTCCTATACGGGACCGGACAATGCCACCGTCAGCTATGGCTATGACGCCTACGACCGCTTGACCGATATCAACTTGCCTGGAGGCGCCCAGGTGAGCTATGCCAATTTCGAGTGGAACCGTCCAACGACGGTAGCAATGCCTGGCGGCGTTACTACCACATACGCATATACGGCAAAGCAACAGGTTGCCGCGATCACCACAACAGACGGCGCTGCCTCGACCATATTCAGCCGGCATTACGAGTACTCGCCGGCGGGCAACATTACGGCAAAGCACTCCGAGCACGGCACCTACACCTACCAGTACGACGCCGTGAACCAGTTGACCCAGGCAAACAACCCGACCTTATCGGGAGAAGCTTATGGCTACGACCTGTTAGGCAATCGCATGAGCACTGCCACTGCCAGCGGGTTCACCTACGATTTGAATAACCGGTTGTTGGCCCATGATGGCACAACGTTTGATTATGACCTAAACGGCAATACGACCTCGAAAACGACCGGTGGGGTCTTCACCCGTTTTTATTACGACACCTCGGATCGATTGGCCCGCGTGGCAGACAGTGGTGGCGGCACCATCGCTGAATACAGCTACGATCCCTTCGGGCGCAGGCTTTGGAAGGATGTCGGTGGCACGCGAACCTATTTCTTTTATACCGATGAAGGCCTGTCCTGCGAGTACGGTGTTACTGGGCAGGAACTGAGGACCTACGGTTACCGGCCGAATCCGGGGTGGACCACCGCACCGGTGTATATGATAGAGGCCGGAGTCTACTATTACTACCTAAATGACCACCTGGGTACCCCGCAAAAGGTGGTTGACTCTGCAGGAGGCGTTGCTTGGGAGGCTATATTTGAAAGCTTCGGTGTTGCGCATGTGGCGGGTGGTGCGGTCGTTATAAACAACGTGCGGTTTCCGGGCCAATACTACGATGCAGAAACAGAATTGTATTACAATTGGAACAGATACTATGATCAAAAGATTGGAAGGTATTTGAGAAGTGACCCCGCAGAGGATGGGGTCAACCTTTATCTCTATGTTCGCAATAATACGATAAGATTTTTTGACCCAAACGGCTTAACAACATTAGCCAGAGCCCAATGTGGTATAGTAAACGGGGGTAAAACTGTTGGTGGCGGATATATGAATTGTCGTATTAGGACAGAATGCCGGGGGGGCTCTCAGCAAGTGGCAATGTATGAGGCAACTTTTGCAGGTGGAACGTACGGTGATAATGTTGTCAGTGCTATTTGGACGTATTATGATTTAGAGTTCTATGATATTAGCCAATTAAACGGCAACGTTTCAATGGTTTCAGCTACAGTTGCGGCTGGCGTAGGTTTTACTTACGGTAATGCGTGCTTTGGGAGAGTATGCGTAAATAACTCAGCAAACCCGGTGATGGGTATTGGATATGGGCCTACACTTCCGGGTTTGGAGGCGACATTAGATGCCTTTTTCGGTGCCGGTAGTATAACAATAATAGGGGATGTGAACTGCTCAAATGAAGAGACGGAATTAATACTGGCACCTGAGATGCCATAATCGAATAAATCGGTCAAAATATGAATTGATAGAAAATGAATACTAAATATTTTATTCTACTATTATCATTATTAATTGTTGAAATGACGTTATTGGCAAGATGGAATAGACTGTACTTGCGATATGGTCTCCCAATTTACTTCAAGAAAATAGCCCTAAATAATACTTTTAATGACGGAGCATCTAAAAAAATAAATGGTGCACTCAAATGCTTGCCTATTGGTTATGAGTATAGAGAGATAGAAAATAATGTATTTGCTTTACGAGACAGTTTCGCTCGGTTTTCAGCGAATTCACTTATGCGAGGAATAATTATCTATGATTCGAAAAATAATACAGTTCGTATATATGGGCATCTCTATTTATCGATCGTTGCGATTTTTGCATTTGTTCTGTCGGTACTCGGCCCTGCTGTAATTCCCTTTTGTATAATTATCTTTAGTATACCATATATAAGAAACAGAATTGATTTCAATAAAATTGCCGATATCATCAAAAATACAAGGGACACCCATTTGGAGCAATGGTAGAGTAGAGGGCAGATCAGAGGGAAGACATAAGGGTCACCCATTAAAGGACTCGTCAAGTAAATTGAAATGGGGTCGCACCGAGATATCCTATTGCAAACACACATATTATCATCCAAATTATAGGTGTTTGTATAGGCTATTTCGTCCTTTTCGGGGCCAAAAACGGTCATATAGAAAAAGCGAAGACATAAGGCTCAAACCTACACATTGACAAAACGATTTGTGTATCGACCGAGCAAAATATCAATGTAAACTTTAACCGAACAGCCCTACGGATGGCCCGTCAATTACGTATAGAATACCCAGGTGCGTATTACCATGTGACTTCTCGCGGTAATGAGCGAAAGGCTGTGTATAAAAGCCGGCGCGATTGCGAGCAGTTTCTATCCTATTGGGATATTTTGGAGAAAATGTATTCGAAGCCATGCAAAGGTACCAACGTTTCCTGGGTTCTGTTAGCGGCGCAGAACTGATCAGTCCTCGGAAGGAGAGGCTTCATTCCGTAATACTGGGCAGTCAGGAATTTATTGATAATATAAAGAAGCAATATTTAAGCCATATAGAGCCAGATCGCGAACTGCCTGAGCTAAATGATCAGCCTAATAAAATCGGTATTGAAGACATTGAAAATGCTGTGAACAAAGTGTTCGGTACAGACAAAAGGCTTGCCCGCCAAGTGAAACTGTATCTAAGCCACCGATACACTGGTCTTAAACTTAAGGAAATAGGCCAGTGGTATAGAATTGGGCAATCCGGTGTCACTCAGGCAAGCCGTAGAGTTCAGAATCGTATTGACATGGATCGGAAATTCAAGCGCACCGTTTTGAAGGCTAAGCGGTTTGTCAATGTGTTGGTTTGACCCCTATTTCCTGTGGGTGGGATCGGCACTGCAGGTGCGGAAGTTGGTGGGTATGCAGAGGGCTTATTTCATGGCCTTATGTCAGGGGCCACGAATGAGGCAAGCGAATATGCGCCGGATGTTATAGGAGCGATGTTTTGAATTTACTAAATTTATACTTTAAACTTCGCAAAGTCTTCTTTATTTTTATCTTCGTATCATTGCCAGCATATTTTTTAATTATGGGCCTCATATTTAAAGGAAAAACAGGCCTATGGGCTGGGATATTCTTTCTGTTTATACTGCTAATATTTGACTTATACTTCTATAAATGTCAAAGCTGCAGAAAGAGAAATTTCATGAATGAGCATGATAGAATATGTAAGTTTTGTGGTCGAGATTATCAAAATCTATGAGAGAGTGTTGGGCGAGGGTAATAGGGGACACCGCGTGCGATTCCGGGTCGATAGATTGGGGGTCGGGTTCCGGGTCGGGCCACGCTATGAGATCAATATTGCACAAATAGTTGGATAGGCATTGTCTAAATGAAGCCCTTAATCGAGCAGTTTTCCCCGAAAACTGCATTGTTAAGAAAGTCGGCTCACAATGGCACGCGCAAAAAGGCATTACATCCCCGGTCATGCCTGGCATATCACCCAACGCTGCCATAAAAGAGACTTTCTTCTCAAATTCCCCAGAGATCGACGAAGATGGATCGAGTGGCTTTATCGAGCCAGGAAAAAGTATCCAGGTCTGAGTGTGTTGGATAATATGGTCACCTCAAACCACATCCACCTGCTGGTGTATGATACCGGCGGCCGGAACGTGATCCCCGATTCAATCAAGTTGATAGGGGGCCGAACAGGTCAGGAGTACAATATACGTAAAAACAGAAAGGGTGCTTTCTGGGAAGACCGCTATCATGCAACCGCCGTGGAGAGTGGCCGATATTTAAGGCAATGCATCGCCTACATAGATATGAACATGGTTCGCGCCGGTGTTGTAAAGCATCCATCCGAGTGGGGTTTTTGTGGTTATAACGAGATCCAGAACCCTCGGAAGAGAAAGGGGATCATCGATTTTAATCGACTGATTGGATTGTTGGGCTTGGAGAGCTACGAAGATTTAAAGGATTCCCATTTCAAATGGATTGAGAGCAGAATCGAGAAAGCTTCCAGTAAAAGGGAACTCAAGTGGAGCCAGAGCGTTGCAGTAGGTAGTGCAGAATATTTAGAAAAGATAAAAAGGAATCTTGGTTTTAGAGCCAAGGGAAGAAAGATCATCGACAGTGGCGGAATCTTTGAACTAAGAGAAGGGTTGGAACCATGTAGGTTCCCGGATCGTCTGGGTTGCACGAATATTTCGCGATGGAATAAACGCTAGTCAGATAACCGGCCGGTTTTGGGATAAAACTGGCCAATTAAGCAGGAAATATCGCTAGAAAATATAATCTTTTCACGACTTGTCAGTAAGTTGCTGCGGCCCGACCCGAATCCGCGAATCACGCTGTCGTTACAAATAACTTGCGTTTTCCTGGGCAGTACTACGATATTGAAACAGGATTACATTACAATTGGAATCGGTATTTTGATCCAATTACAGGTAGATATTTTAGGAGTGACCCTGCTGAAGATGGAATAAACATATATATGTATGCACAAAATAACCCCACAGCATCGTATGATCCAGAAGGCCTTATGGCGAAAGAAGCTTACAATAAATGGGAAGGCATTTCTGTTGATATTTGCAGCACAGCATTTGATCATTGGTATCCGATTACTCAAGAAGGATACGCTAATGCAATAAAATACTGGTACT
Source organism: Pseudomonadota bacterium (assembly GCA_043825735.1). GTDB lineage: Bacteria > Desulfobacterota > Desulfobacteria > Desulfobacterales > JBDRRP01 > JBDRRP01. The sequence continues at coordinate 80,427 of JBDRRP010000050.1, forward strand.
ATACAGATTCAGGTGTAAATATTATTAACAACATTGTTGATGAGTTAAATTATAGCTATACTTGGAATAAGAATTTCTTTGCGAGTTCAAATAATGTATTTGAGAGAGGCTTTGATATAAGAAATTATACTAATAAGTATACCGTCCTCGGCTATAATACAGGTGGAAGCTACACAGGGATAGGAACAAAATTCGCTATCAGTTCAGCAATAACGTTCGATTGGTCTGGAAATTTGACGTACACTTCTTCTATTGATGCAGGGGCGGGTCAAGGAAGAGATTTAAGCCTTTTTGGAAATGTTATTGTCGGCATTGGTCGGGGGCTTACTTCATCGAAGTTTGGAGAAAACTCTTTCTCCGTCTCAGGGAGTCACCATATAACGGAAACGGTTGCCCTAACAGGTGCTGTGACCACCCCAATTGATAAAACTAATAACGGTGATTGGCATTTCGTTGAGTCGGGACTATCATTTAGTACCCCTTGGGGAACGAAAGGAGAGATTGGCGAAACCATAGGAAAAGGAGAGTCATATACAATCAACCTGGTAGATGTTCTTAATAATATATTTGAATATAATCCACAATAGCATTGATATATTATGATCATTTTCGTGTCCATTTTATTGCTCATTGTAGGGTTTCTTCTAATAGATATATTCTTAATCGGATTTATTCCTAGCCTTTTAGGTATTTATCCTTCTTATCTAAAAATTAAGAGGGATATTCTCATTGAGGACAGGTCATTCGAATATGGCGTTGATACCAATCTCTTTCCTTTTTATAAAGTAATATTGAAATCTATATTAATCACGAAAAAACGCCTGTATGTTAGACACACCTACTTGGCCTGTGCAAGAACTATTCGAATAGATCAAATATGCGGTTTTCAAATTAGCAATCCAATTTTATTCAGTGGGCGTAGAGTCAAGCTACTGATAAAAGAGGAAAATGAGATCAAGTATTTTTCATTTAGAACAAAAATTCCAAATGAATGGGTCAAAGTTTTACATGAGGTTGGGATACATCAAATTTAGTGAAAAACAAAAGGGTTACCCAGTAAAGAACGTGTCAATAGAGAAAACACCTCATCATAGGAGTTTTGAAGCCCAGTTTTTTGTTGTACACCAATACATGGAATTGTGGAAACAATGAAGCAAAGGGGTCACATCTTAAATGAGGAGAAGGGGATGTCCATGAATAAATAACTATCTTTAAATCTGCCGGTGCGCGCTGAAATGGTGTAGGGCTGAGATATCAATTTCGCCTTAAAGCAGAGTACGCGTTCACGGGGATCCATTGGGATAAGGCAACGACCCGCCTACACCCAAGCCAGATTCGGGGGCGCTCCCAGAAAATATGAGCGGATGGGGGAAATGGACGTCCATGAATAAATAACTATCTTTAAATCTGCCGGTGCCCGCTGAAATAGTGCAGCGCTGGGTATCAATTTAGCCAGGAAATCGAGATTGTCCAAAATAGTATTTATTGCAATCACTATTGGCAGGAAAGAGATTTGATATCGCAGTAACATCAGGGGGGATTCTCAATGAAAAGATTTGTGGTTTACAGTATTATCGTTGTGGTTTTGATTTCGCTGCTTTCTGTTGCTGCCGATGCTGAAGACGTCGTTGTTGAGTTGTCTACCGATGACGGTTCTTCCGGTCTGGTGATCAAAAACTCAGCCGGTATCGTTGTTGCCCGTATTGACTCTAAAGGCAGCTTTATTCAAAACGCGGGCCCTGTTGTGCCGCCTGGCGCCGTAATGGCCTTTGCCACGGGAAACCCGCCAACAGGATGGTTGCACTGCAACGGGGCGGCCATCTCAAGAACTGATTATGCAGACCTTTTTGCCGCCATCGGAACGATGTACGGAAGCGGAGACGGTAGCACTACTTTCAACTTACCAGATTACCGGGGACAGTTTCTTCGTTCTTGGGACAATTCGGCAGGTCAAGACCCGGACAGAGCTAATAGAGCTGACAGAGGTGACGGGACTACCGGTGATAACGTCGGTACAAGACAGGCCGGCCAGTTGGCTTCTCATCACCATAGTGTCTCGGTGGCAGCAGCCGGCGGACACTCACACACTGTTGCTGGCGGCAGTGTCCTTTCGGATTATGGTGGCGGCGGCGTTGTTCGATACAGCGGGACATCCAGCGCGACAACCAGCGCCGCAGGCAGCCATGGTCATGCCGTGAGCCAGAGTTCAGTCGGTGGCAACGAAACGCGGCCGAGGAATGTCTCGGTGATGTGGGTGATCAAATTATAAAATCCAGGGAGCCGATTTCGACCCACTAATTCACAATTCAATTCTTGAGCCCATTGTCTCCCTCGCAATCTCTGAGCGCGCGCGTCATTCTATTGCCTATCAGCGCTTACCCGCCGAATTCGATCAGGCTCATGACTTCAGCAATTGCCCTTGATCTTGACAGGGCCTTCGGAACGCTGGAATATCATCGCACAAGATGAATTGGGTGCCATCACGCGATTCGTTTAGGGGAAGGCTGCCTGAAGCGGAAGCGTATCCCGCGTCGATAGCGGTTGTCATAAGTATGTTCTGAATCAACACGGTTCTACCCGTCGTCATGCCGGGCTTGATCCGGCATCCAGAGATCGCTTCGGAGCAACCTGGATCCCGGCCTTCGCCGGGATGACATCGGAGCTATGACTGGTCTATCGCATTGCCTTCAACACCCGACCAATCGGAACGTTATTATGACAATTACTATAAGAGCAACTTTCTGCTTTCTGACCTATGTGGGAGGAAATGTTGAAAAATAAATTCTTTAGTAACTTTTTGAACAAACCGGATATATCTGCGGAGGAGGGCGGACAGACGATGATAAACCAGTTGCCGGAGGCGGTGAAACAAAAACTCACGACACCGGAAAAGGCCTTTGAATCGATCAAATCAGGGGATCGCATCTTTGTGGGGACCGCCTGCGCAACGCCCAAGGCGCTCATTGCCGAGCTTGAAAGCGGCGCAAGACGCCTTGATGACGTGCAGATGATTCATTTTCTGACGGACGGCGCCATTCCGGTTGTGGACGGCGTCCCCAAAACCCGCTTCCTGCACAAGGTCTTTTTTGTGGGCTCAGATACCCGGGAAGCAGTCAAGCAGGGCAAGGCCGATTACATTCCGATCTCGCTCGCCCGAGTCCCCAATCTCTTCAGGACCGGCAGGATTCCCCTCGACGTTGCCCTGATCCAGGTCTCCCTGCCCGATGATCACGGATACGTGAGCCTGGGGGTTTCCGTGGATATCACGCGGGCGGCGGTGCTCAGCGCAAAAACCGTTATCGCCGAGATGAACCCGAACATGCCCCGGACCCTTGGAGACAGTTTCATTCCCATCAGCCGAATTGACCACTTCGTTTGGGTGGATACGCCCATTACCGAGTACCTGCATCCCCAGGTGGATCAGATTGCCGAGCGCATTGCCCGGTATGCGGCCAGAATCATCCAGGACAACGCCACCTTGCAGATCGGGCTGGGGCGCATCCCCAATGAGATGCTCCGATACCTTTCCAACCGGCGAAACCTTGGCATTCATTCCGATGTCATTACCGATCCGGTGATCGATCTCATCGAAAAGGGAGTCATCACGGGCGCCTCGAAAACCAGCCACAAGGGCAAGGTGGTGACCAGTTACTGCATGGGAACCCGCCGGCTGTACGAAAAAGTCGATAACAACCCCATGTTCGCCTTTCATCCCATCGACTACGTCTGCGATCAGGCCGAAGTGAAAAAGAACCACAACATGGTTTCCGTCACCCAGGCCTTTGCCATCGATCTGATGGGGCAGGTGTGCGCCGACCAGTTTGACGGCGAGTTTTATGGCGGCGTGTCCACTCAGCTCGATTTCATCCAGGGCGCCGCTGCGGCCCCCGGCGGCAAACCCATCGTGTGCCTGCCCGCCACAACGGACGATGGCCAGCGCTCACGGATTCGTCCGCTGCTGCTGGAGGGGGAGGGGGTGACCATCGCGCGCTCGGATATCCACTACGTTATCACCGAATACGGCAGCGCCTACATTTTTGCCAAATCCATCAAGGAGCGGGCGCTGGCGCTCATTGAGATCGCACATCCCGATTTCAGGGAAGACCTTTTGAAAGAGGCCAAACGCCTGGGGTATGTCCGGGCGGATCAGACGCTGAAAAGCCGGTGCGGATACCCGGAGGCCGAGGAGAAGGACGTTGTCCTGAAAAGCGGTGAGAAATTATTGCTCCGGCCCACCCGGGCATCCGATGCCCGGGGCCTGCAGGACATATTTTACCACCTGCGGCCCGAGGATATTTATACGCGCTTTTTTAACATGCTCTCGTCCCTGTCGGTGACCCAGGCCCAGCATCTGTGCAATGTGGATTACGAAAACGAGATGGCCTTTGTCGCGGTCCAGGGGGAAATGGAAAACGAGACCATCATCGGCAGTTCCTGCTATTTCAAAGACCCCAGCGAGAACCTGGCGGAGGTGGCCTATATGATCCGGCCCGAATGGCAGGGCAAGGGCGTCGGAACGGTTCTTCAGGAAAGGATGACCCAGTATGCCAAATCAAAGGGTATCAGCGGATTCAAGGCGGATATTCTTGCCAAAAACACCAAGATGAACCGACTGTTTCAAAAGGGAGAAAACGTTCAGATACGGCGCTCCCAGGATGTTTATGAAATGGTCGTAACCTTTTAAATGATTCGTTTATCCAGCAAGAATATTTCTCGCGCAGAGCCGCGGAGACGCAGAGAACTGCGGGAAGTGGCGGGCGGCTATCGCTATGCCAGTGAAAAAATCGATAGCCTGGAAAATGATCAAATCCTGGCTGACTTGCGGGCATAGTGGGGTGCGTTCAGGATTTGTCCTTGTTTGGCGGCGCGGTGCATTTTCCCCGGTCACAGCGGCAGATGGCGCAGCGCTCGTCCGCGCACTGCTGACAGGCGAAACAGTCGGCGCAGGGGTGCTTTTTTGCCGTGATGAGGCATCCCTCGGGAACAAAAACTTTCCCGGTGATGCCGGGCATGATTATAAAAGGCATCGCGCACTCCGGATCTCTTGCCCGCAGGGAGACTACTTGATTTCACCATTGAGCAGCAGGTGCAACAGCGCCATGCGGATGTAGAGGCCGTTTTTCGCCTGGCGGAAATAGTGGGCGCGGGGGTTATCGTCGACGTCAGCGGGAATTTCGTACAGCCGCGGCAGTGGGTGCATGATGATGGCCTCGGGCTTCATCATTTCGGCCTTTTCCTGAGTAAGGACGTACTTGCCGGAGGCCTCCTTGTACTGGTCCGGATCGACGAACCGCTCTTTCTGGATACGGGTCATGTATACGCAGTCGGCCACCGGCAGGACGTTGTCCAGAACGGCTTCCTCCTCCCACTGGATGTCGTGGCGATCCAGATACTCCTTGATATCGGCTTCCATCCGGCACACCGAAGGCGAGACGAAGACGATCCGGATATCTTCGTATTTGGCCAGCAGGTAGCACAGGGAGCGGACCGTCCGTCCGTATTTCAGATCTCCCACCAGGGCGATGGTCAGGCCGGCGATGTGTTTGAAGTGGTCCTTGATGGTAAACAGGTCGAGCAGTGCCTGGGTCGGGTGCTGCCCGCTGCCGTCGCCGGCGTTGATGATGGGGATCGTGGACACGTCCGCGGCCTTTTTAGCGCTGCCGGCTTCGTGGTGGCGCATGACGATGATGTCGGCATAGCCGTTCATGATGCGGGTGGAGTCGATGAGGCTCTCCCCTTTAGCCGCACTGGAGAATTCCCGGGCGTTTTCCGTTGTGATGATCCTGCCGCCCAGCCGCAGCATGGCGCTTTCAAATGAAAACCGGGTACGCGTGGAGGGCTCGTAGAACAGCGAGGCCATGATCTTGTCCTCGAGGGCGGAGGCCAATCGCCGCGGATGCGCGGCCAGATCTACCTTCATGGCGTCTGCCGTCCGAAATACCGTGTCCAGCAGATCCCGGTCGAATTGCTGAGATTCGTAGATGTGATCCAGTGGAAAGGTGCTCGTCATTGTCTTCTCCCTCCATGGTGCGCGCAGTGAACGGGGTGTCTGGTATTGTGGGTTGCCATCCTTGTGATCGCCCGCTCTTAATACAGACAAACTTGCATAAAAGCGATTGTGAACCACAGAGACCGCAGAGGATCGCAGAGAAACTATGAATAATTAATGAGTTGTCTCTGCGCTCTCTGCGTCCTCTGTGGTGATTCCAGACTTTTTACATGGCCATCAACATTATGCCCCGGTGATCTGAGTGCCGATGCCGGTATTTTCGACGGCAGCGGCCAGGGTGTCCAGCCCGGTGATGACGGCGCGCTCGCCGCCGTCCCGGATAAACTGGCAGCATGCTTCCATCTTCGGCCCCATGGAGCCGGCCGAAAAATGGCCTTCATCGATATGGGCCTGCGCTTCGTCGGTGGTGATCCTGCCCAGCAGCCACTGCTCCGGGGATCCATAGTGCAGCAATGCGCCGGGAACGTCGGTGACGATCACAAACAGATCGGCGCCGACTTCAGCGGCCAGACGGGCGCTGGCCAGATCCTTGTCGATGACGGCGTCCACCCCGTGAAACCCACGGCCGTCGCGCACCACCGGTATCCCGCCGCCCCCGCAGCAGATCACGATAAAGTCCAATTCGATGAGCTGTTTGATTTCCCGCTTCTCGATGATGGTCAGCGGCCTGGGCGAGGCCACTACCCGCCGGTAGCCCTTCGCCGTTTTTACCACCGGATAGCCGCACGTGGCAATGGCGTCTTCAGAGATCACCGGGCCGATGGGTTTGCTCGGCTGCGCAAAGCCAGGATCGGCGGCATCCACCACCACGTAGGTGATCAGCGTGATCAGCGGTCGGTAATCGATGCCGATGGCCATGAGTTCCTCATCGAGAGAGGATTCGATCATGTAGCCGATCTGCCCCTCGGTCTGGGCCACGAGGATCTCCAGGGGCATCCGGGGCACGCTCCCGCACTGCTCCTGCTGCAGCAGGAGGTTGCCCACCTGGGGGCCGTTGCCGTGGGTGATGATGATGCGGTAATGCCGGGACAGGGCGGCGATCTGGGCGACGGGGACCTGCAAGTTGGCAAACTGCTCCTCGATGGTGCCGGCCTGGCCCTTCTTGATCAGGGCATTGCCGCCCAGGGCGACGAGCAGGATCGGTTTTGGCCCTTGAGTGTCTGGCATGCTACGGTTTTTCCGTTGGCAGGAGGTTAAGATCCAAGGTGCTGTTTACCACGAAGTGCACGAAGCACACGAAGTAATTCGCTGTTATTTAACCACGCCATAAAGCGGAGTCGTCCTGGATTAAATGTTAGGGTTCATCGGATCTTATGATCAGTTGGATCCATTCTATAAACCTTGGGCCCTCATAAGGAAGAGAATGATTGTATGCAGCCAAGTTGGATAATCCACGAGCGATACCTTGGATTGCTTCTCGAAGAAGATCAAATTGCTCGTATTCAGATTCTTTACCGGGCGTCCAGTGCTTCAGCCAATTGCGTGCTTTGTTAAGATGCTGCTGTGAAATGACTTTGCGTTCTATACTATGGGTTTGAGAAAAACCACGGATAAGGTCTTCATGCGCCGACTTAACGCCAAGCGCTTTCCCAAGAATTTCCTCAGCAGCACCTGCGAGTGTGATTGCAGGTATTGGCGCATCAAAATCAATAAGGAGACGTATCGCCCAGTCGAGTTGGTGGGATGCTGCTTCGACTTTTCCAACAGTATGTGTCATTGGGCTTTACGATCCCCTTCCGGGTTTTGCGATTTCGTTGAGCCTTTGCCTGATCAGCGCCGCCAGCGTCGGCGCTCCGTGGTCGCGGTATTCGTAGGTGACGCGGACCATGGGTTTCTCGATGCGCACCAGGCTGGCAAGATCAATGGGCGTTGCCGACACCACCACATCGCAGTCGGTGCGGTTGATGGTGGCCTCCAGATCGGTGATCTGCCGCCTGCTGTAGCCCATGGCCGGCAGTACGTGGCCGATCGCGGGGTAGGCGGCGAACGTGTCTTTGATGGCACCGACCAGATAGGGCCTGGGATCCACCAGCCCGGCCGCGCCGTGACGGCGGGCGGCGATGACGCCGGCGCCGAAGGCCATTTCTCCGTGAGTGAGCGTGGGGCCGTCCTCCACCACCAGCACGCGCTTGCCGGCAATGGCGCCGGGATTGTCCGCCAGCACCTCGGATTCGGCAAGAATGATGGCCGCCGACGGGTTGTGCGCGGCGATGGTCTCCCGCACGGCCGCGACCTGGGCGGGCTCGGCGCTGTCCACCTTGTTGATGACGGCGATATGGGCCATGAGCATGTTGGTCTCGCCGGGGTGGTAGGTGGTTTCGTGTCCGGCCCGGTGCGGGTCGAAGACCACGATATGGATGTCCGGCCGGTAAAAGGGCGTGTCGTTGTTGCCGCCGTCCCAGACGATGACGTCGGCTTCGGTTTCGGCCTGCCGCAGGATTTTTTCGTAATCCACCCCGGCATAGATCACCGCCCCCATGCGCACCACCGGCTCGTATTCCTCCCGCTCCTCAATGGTGCAGTTCTGGGCGGAGATATCGGCAAGGGTGGCAAACCGCTGCACTACCTGGCGGGTCAAATCGCCGTAGGGCATGGGGTGGCGGACGACCACCACCGTTTTTCCCATGTCCTGAAGGATGCGCACCACCTGGCGGCTGGTCTGCGACTTGCCGCAGCCGGTGCGCACCGCGCAGACCGATATGATGGTCTTGTTTGAGGCGAGCATGGTGTACGGGGCGCCGATGATGATGAAGTCCGCGCCGGCCGCGGTGACGATGGAGGCCTTGTGCATCACTTCGGTGTGGCGCACATCGCTGTAGGAAAATGCCACCAGATCCACTTTTCGGTCACGGATCACGGCGGCGAGCTGACTGTCGGCAACGATGGGGATCCCCTCGGGGTAAAAAGATCCGGACAGCTCTGGCGGGTACTGGCGGCCGTCGATGTCGGGGATCTGAGTGGCGGTAAAGCACACCACCCGGTAACGCGGGTTGTCTCTGAAGTAGACGTTGAAATTGTGAAAGTCGCGCCCGGCCGCACCCATGATGATGACGTTTTCGATCAACTGATGTATCCCTCCGTGCCTCGGCGTAACAGTTCTGGCGTGCGTAACGGCAATGCCCGTGTCAATCGGGTCTGGAAAAGGATCCAAGGATTCGAGGATTCAAGGGTTCAAGTGAACTGCCCACCCCAAATGATACCGCTTTGATGATGTGGGCTTGATGGGGGGCCTTTGCGCCCTCGGCCGCTACTTGCAACGATGGATAGCCGTGATCCCATCCATATCTTGAAAATAAGCTAAAAGAGGCGAGTGGCGGTGGTGTGGTTTTAGGTTTTCCACTTGACCCCTTGAATCCTCGAATCCTCGAACCCTGCATTCTTCTAATCTGCCAGCGTGGCCACCATGACGGCCTTGATGGTGTGCACCCGGTTTTCCGCCTGGTCGAAGACCACCGAGGCCGGAGATTCGAACACGGAATCAGTCACCTCCATCGCTTCGAGGCCGAACTGCTGAAAGATCTTCTCGCCGATGTCGGTCTCCCGATTGTGAAAGGCCGGCAGGCAGTGGAGGAATTTCACTTTCGGATTGCCGGTCAGCGCCATGACCGTATCGTTGACCTGGTAGGGCTTGAGCAGCCGGATGCGCTCGGCCCAGACCGATTCGGGCTCTCCCATGGAGACCCATACATCGGTATAGAGAAAGTCGCAGCCTTTCACCCCGGCGCGCACATCGTCGGTGAGGGTGATGGTGGCGCCGTTTTTTTCGGCGATGGGCCGCACTTTCGCGACCAGTTCCGGATCGGGCTGGAGCGCAGTAGGCGCCACTGCGCGAAAATCGATTCCCATGAGCGCCGATCCCACCATCAGCGAATTGCCCATGTTGTTTCTGGCGTCTCCCAGATAGGCCAGCGACATTTTCGACAACGGCTTGGTGCAGTGTTCCATCATGGTCAAAAGATCGGCAAGCACCTGGGTGGGGTGAAATTCGTCGGTGAGGCCGTTCCAGACCGGAACGCCGGCATGGGCCGCCAGGGTTTCGACCCGCTCCTGGGCGAAGCCTCGGTATTCGATGCCGTCATACATCCGTCCGAGCACCCGGGCCGTGTCCTTGATCGACTCCTTCGAGCCCAACTGAGACCCGGATGGGTCAAGATAGGTGACCTGGGCCCCCTGGTCGTAGGCGGCAGTTTCAAAGGCGCAGCGGGTGCGGGTCGAGGTTTTCTCGAAGATCAGAACGATGTTTTTCCCTTTGAGGCGGGCGGTCCCCATCCCGGCTGCCCGGCCCCGTTTGAGCTCGGCCGCAAGGTCCAGCAGTGAGCGGATCTCGACCGGGGTAAAATCCAGCAGTTTTAAAAAGCTTCGGTGTTTCAGATTAGGTGTCATCGGCATCTCTCCGTTCGTGTCCATCCACAGGGTGGCGGGGCACTATCCAGCCAGTTTTTGTATCACATATCCGTGCAGGGCGGCAGCCAGGGCCGGCGTTTCCTTTTCCAACAGCTCCCGGGCGTCCTTTGTCAGCAGGGCCGCCTGGAAGGTGTCGGCGGCGGTGATGGTGCTTTGGGCCGTGGCAATGCCGAAGGCCGCTCCAGCAGCGGCCACATCGCCGGGCAGCAGTGTCCGCAGCCGGGTGCCCGCATCGTCGTCGGTTTCGGTGGCCTCTCCGGCGATCACCAGATAAAGGGCATCCACCGGTGCCCCCCTGGCCATAATGACCGTGCCGGCATTGTATTCCCGGAGCTGAAGCCATGGCGACAGATGTTCGAGCAGCGCTTCATAGCGTTCCTGCTGCTCCAGGTGGGCAATGACGTCGTCCACGGATTGGTCGAACAACGCTTCCCGGCTGTCGCCCGATGTGGCCGAATCTTTCATCGCCTGGTCGATGAGCCGCTCTTCACACCACTCCAGCCCCCGGTCGATGTCCGGCAAAAAGACAACCAGGGGTAGTGCCGCTGCCGGCAGGTGTGCTTTCAGGGCATCTTCAAACCGTTTGTCGGTGGCGGTGAATAGCACCATGGTCTTGCCGGAGGCGGCATTGACGGCAAACCGGGTGAAGTTGTTGACGGCCGATACATCGAAACCCGAGACGCTGCTGAAGTCGATCATGACCACTTCGGGGCGCGGCAGCTTGCCGAGGTCTTCTTTGAGTGATGCCACCAGCGTAGCGGCGGAACCGAAAAAGAGATACCCCGTCAGTTCATAACCGATGATGCGGCTGCCGGCGGCGGTCAGGATTTTCCGGTGAGGGATTGGGCGCTGTTTGAGGCTGCGCCGGTCCCCTGCCGTAAAGGTGGACGCGATCACCGGCACGCGGCTGAAGCGCACCACAAAGAAAACCACGGTCGCCACCAGACCGAACGCCACGCCCTGCATGAAGCCAAAAATGCCGATCACCAGAAAGATAGTCACCACGATGACATAGTCGACCAGGGGCAGGCGTTTTCGGGTTTCGATCACCCAGTCGTAGATGAAGAACAGCCCCAGGAGCAGCAGCAGACCTCCCAGCAGGGGTTTTGGGAAAAATTCCAGAACCCGCCCGCCGACAAAAAGGACGGCGGCCACCACGGCCGCTGTTACCAATCCGGTCCAGCGCGAATCGGCCCCGGTCTTAAAGCCCAGCAACGACAGGGAGATGGCCGGGTACCCGGGTATCGATCCGCCGCAGCCGGCCAGAAAATTGCCGGCGCTGCCGATGGTGAACTCCCGGTTCATGTCGGTCTCGCCGCCGATGCCCAGCTCGATGCCGCTCATATTGAGCAGCATGCCCACGACGGTCACCAGGACGACCGTCAGAATGCCGGGGAGCTGACGCCATACGATGGCCCAGTCCACCTGGGAAAGATCAGACAGTCTGACTGCGGGCCAGAGGCCGTCGGCCGGAAGACCCGACACGAGAAAACCGGCGGCCTTGGCACTGTCGACGGACATGCCTGTGACGGCAAACCCCACGTAGAACAGCACTGTCGCCACGGCCAGTGACCCGGGCAGGATGAGAAAATGAGACCAGCGCAGCATGATTGCGAACAGCACGGTCCCGTATACTACCCCCGGCAGCCACAGGGCGGCCACTGCCGGTGTCATCATCTGCTGAACCGTGCCTGGGGCCGGAGACACCCCGCACATCACCGAGATGCCGCCCACGCTGAGCAACCATCCGGAGCCGGCAAGAAATCCGCCTACCACCGGGTAGGGCATGAACCGGAGCAGATTGGCCAGGCGGAACCGCCCGATGACCAGGAAGGCCGCCGCCGATGCAAAGGCCGATGCCAGCATGGCGGCGGCAACGGTCATGAAACAGGCCTCGAGCGGTGCGGTGGCAGCCATTGCGGCGGCTACGGCCGCAGCCACCGTGGACATGACGGCCGTGGGTGCATCCTGTCCGATGCCGATGATGCTTTTAAATGCGCTGCCCAGGGCACCCACCGTGCAGATCGCCAACGTTCCCCAGAGCGTGAGTCCAGCGCCCCTGAGGGCCAGCGGCGCCAGTGGTCCCGAGTAGATCATGGCGGCAAAGGAAAGGGCGAGGATCACTGTCAAGATGCCCATCACCAGGCCGATGCTGACGGCTGGCAGCATCCTCGGTGACCGAAGATCTTGCGCCAGTTCGGTAAACAGTTCGCTTGGTTTCATGTATTCCATATAATTGCGAGTATGTAGGGTCGCTTAAGGCTTCCGGCGGCCGATGTATTGCGCTGAGTATAGCGATGGACGGTGAGCAGTGGCAATAGCGTTTCAATCAGATGACCCCGAGCCAAGTCAAGCCCCGCGGTGCGCTTTTTTTTGCGGTGCCGCCGGAAAAGTCACCAGCGCTGGACTGGACACAGTGATCCCGGGCGCTGTTCAGTGGCCGGTGAACCTGATACACTATCGACGCGATGGCATGCGCGCGTCTGAGTCCGCATGGACTTCCGAACCTGGTTATGCACTATTCTCCAATGAATGGGCAGGCGCTGTTTTGAGCAAATAAAATTCGTCATTGCACCGAAGCGCCCATCGCGGCATTCCATATGGGCACCGGGGGTTACCAAATCGTGTAGGGTGCGGGGTTTATCCCCGCCCGTGATCGGTGAACACAAACGATGGGGGTCATCTTCGCCGATTGCGGGAGGGGGTGACCTCTCCCCTACGAAACAGCCAGAACCCCGGATTGACAAACGTGTATAACCAGATTCATAAAATGAAACACGCGACCGTGTAGTTGCCGGCACCGGAGCGATCCGGCGCGTTATTGGCGGCGCACGAAAAGGAAAAATCAATGACCGATCCGGAGACGAGTCATAGACTGACCACCCGAAATCTGAAATTGTCCGATCACAGTGATATCAGTGCCATCATGGCCGAAGCCTATGCCGGGATGGGCGGCGCATGGACCCTCGAGCAGTTTTCGAACCTGCTTTTGCTGTTTCCCGAAGGCCAGATCTGCATCGAAGACAAAGGCACCGTGGCCGCCGCAGCCCTAACCCTTATCATCAAGGAGGCCGACCTGGAGCGGGATCATTCCTATGAAGACATCGTCAGCGACGGCCGGTTTAACAAGCACGATGCCGATGGGGACTATCTCTACGGCATCGATCTATTTGTTCATGCCGATTACCGCGGCATGAGGCTGGGGCGAAGGCTCTACGATGCGAGAAAATCCCTGTGCGAGCAGCTCAACCTGAAGGGGATCATTGCCGGCGGGCGCATTCCCGGCTATGAGAAGTACCACACGTCTCTCAGCCCGGGTGAGTACATTCGTAAGGTCCAGAACCGCGAAATCGTCGACCCGGTGCTCACGTTCCAGATTTCCAACGACTTCCACCCCAAACGGGTTCTCAGAGACTACATCCCCGAGGACAACCGCTCGCGGGCCTGCGCAGTGTATCTCGTGTGGAACAACATTTTCTACGAATCCCGGAAGAAAATCGTGTGGGGGCGAACGTCGAATGTCCGCCTGGGCGTGGTCCAGTGGCAGATGCGGGCGTTCGAGTCTCTGGACGGACTTCTTCAGCAGGTCGAATTCTTTGTCGACGCCGTGGCCGGTTACAAAGCCGACGTGGTGCTGTTTCCGGAGATGTTCAACGCCCCCCTGCTGGCCCAGTACGATCAGCAGGATCCGCCCAAGGCCATGCGGACATTAGCCGAGCACACCGCGCGGATTCGAAACGAAATGCTTCAGATGGCCCTCACCTACAATATCAATATCGTCACCGGAAGCCTGCCGGAATACAATGACGGCAGGCTCTGCAACGTCTCCTTTTTATGCCGCCGCGACGGCACCTGGGACGCCCAGTACAAACTGCACGTCACCCCCGACGAGGCGGAATACTGGGGCATCCAGGGCGGGCAGGGGCTCAAGGTGTTTAACAGCGACGTGGGCAAGATCGGCATCCTCATCTGCTACGATGTGGAATTTCCCGAGCTTTCCAGGCTCCTGGCCGATCAGGGCATGAAGATCCTGCTGGTGCCGTTTTGGACGGACACGAAAAACGGGTACCTGCGCATCCGCCGCTGCGCCCAGGCGCGGGCCATCGAAAACGAATGCTACGTGGCCATCTCCGGCAGCGTCGGCAATCTTCCCAAGGTGGAGAACATGGACATTCAGTATGCCCAGTCGGCCATTTTCACTCCATCAGATTTTGCCTTTCCCCACGATGCCGTTGCCGCCGAGGCGACCCCCAACACGGAGATGACGCTGCTGGCCGATCTCGACCTGGACCTGCTCAAGGAGCTGCGCAAGCAGGGCAGCGTGCGTAACCTGGACAGCCGGCGAAAGGATCTGTACTCGGTGAACTGGACTGCCGGGAAATAGTACCGTGCCGCGCATGCGGTACCCATCGGAGCGGTTTTGATAACCCCGGAGTTAATCCGTGGAAAGTCAACAGTAATTTTGGGCGTAAGTCATGCCCGAAGGCGTTGAAAATTCCGAGATAATTCTTTTACGGATTAACTTATAAAAGAGCATAAACTGACGTTAATAATCGTTCCTTCTCAACCGACCATGATAGAGGTTTTACCGATAAACAAAATCAACTGCTTTTGATTTTCTCCGTGTCCTCCGCGACTCCGTGGTGCTCCCGATGTCAGCGGGGACACCGTTATTTGATGCTGAATTGGCGCTTCATAGAGAAGC
>JBDRRP010000051.1:0-8690 GCA_043825735.1 Pseudomonadota bacterium
TTCTGGATTGCCGCCAAGGCTACCTTGGCTTTGAACTCGGCACTGTGCGTTTTTCGTCTCTTCCCCATTGTCAGATCCTCCTTGGTTGAAGTGGTCTGACTCTTAGCTTAGCACATTGTCCGAATTTCGGGGTCCACCGCACGGCAGAAAGGACACCCAGGTCAGCACTGTCCGCACGGAATAGATATCCGCCAGTTTGCCGATCATGGGCGCGAAAATCCCTCCCAGGCCGAAAGCGAATCCCATCATGACGCCGCTGAGGGGTATGAACACGACGGGAAGCAAAAGACCGATGAGGGTAAAGGCTCTCGTCGGATGCCAGTCGGATAGGTAACCCACAGAGGGTTGAACGATAAAGGCATGTGTCCTGCTCTATCAGATGCCAAACGAAAAAACGGGGGTAATAAAAAAGCAGGGTCATTGCTGACCCTGCTTAGGCTGTCGTTCTCACCTTTAGTCAGGTAATTATTTTACTGCTTCTTTCAAAGCCTTTCCAGCGACAAACTTTGGTACCTTACGTGCTGCAATATTAATCTCCGCCCCTGTCTGAGGATTTTTTCCTGTACGCGCCTTCCTTTCAGCAACCTTAAATGTGCCGAATCCGACCAGTGATACCGAGTCTCCATTTTCCAAAGCTTTGGTAATGCTTGAAAGGACACACTCCACGACCGCCTGTGCATCTTTCTTGGTGTTTACCACCTTGGCGACCTCGTTGACCAAATCTGTTTTATTCATGTTCTTTCTCCTTTTTTATAAACCGGTAACATTAAAAATTATCTTCTGTTAAGGCAAAATGCTCCAATATCTTCTGATAACACAAAACGATTCATGTGCATAGCCGGATAAAAATTGATGCATTCGTAAAAAGTGATTTTGAACCACAGAGACCGCAGAGGGCCGCAGAGAATATTATGAATAATTAATAAGTTATCTCTGCGCTCTCTGCGTACTCTGTGGTGATTTCAGACTTTTTACGAGTTTGTCAAAATTGATAAAGTCGCAAAAAGGTCTTCTTCGTCAGCGGGAACCCCTTGTCCTGGCGTCGTCGCGAAACCAGCGGCCGGATATCGATAGCGACGATAAAGAATAACGCTGCCCCCCGGCAAGGCAGTGGCCGTTATTTTGCATAATAACCCCATTTTTCAAAAAAAATAAAGGCGCCGCATATAATAAGCTTGACATACTGGATATAGTGGTTTACCAAATTACACAATACAAGATATGCCATTCAAGCGATCATCTTTTTCTGGGTTGAATGGCTGAGTGCGGTTTCTAATTTTTTTAAATTTCGGGAGGATTTCATGGCAACTGCAAAAAAACCGGCTGCAAAGAAACCCGCTGCAAAGAAACCCGCCGCTAAGAAACCGGCTGCTAAGAAACCGGCTGCTAAGAAAAAATAACCCTTTTTAGAACCCGCCTTTATCAAGGAACGGGAAGGCATCCATAGTTTTATGGAAGGCCTTCCTGTTTTTTTGTTTTATGTATAAATAACGCTCTTTCGGCGACGTGCTGAAACTTCCCTTGCTCATTTCGATTACTCCTCTCCGCAGAAACGGCCATATAAATTATTTGTCTTCGCGGTCACTGCGCCTCTGCGGCGAATCGGTTTTTTCACGAATCCATCAACCCCATGGCCCGCTCGGCCATGGCGGTGATGGTAAGGCTGGGGTTGACGCCCACATTGGCCGTAATGGCCGCCCCGTCGACCACGTAAAGACCCGGGTAGCCGAAGACCTCGTGCCGGGTATCGATGACGCCGGTCTCCGCCGATTCGCCCATGCCGCACCCGCCGAGAATGTGGGCGGTGGCCGACTGGTTGCCAAAGGTTTCCATGAAGCTGTTGAGCGGGATCCCGCCGGAAATGTCGGCGTAGATCCGGCCGGCCGCGTTGCCCACTGGGATGTAGGACGGCGCCTCCTTGCCGGGCACCCGCACGGATTTGATAGTGGGTACAAACGGTGATTGCAGGCTGCGCCCGTATTTAAATCCCATCTCGTTGTCCAGGTGCTGCATGACGGTGAACACGGTCAAGCGCCGGCGCCAGTTTTTGGCAAACCATGAGGCCGTGGACGTCCTGGGCCGGGTGATCATCTTCCCGGCGGCCTTCAGGGCCCGCCGCCAAGGCACGGGGTCGTCGGCCATGGGGCCGATTTGATACTTCATCATCTCGTAGGCTTCCGGAAACCGGTTCTGGGTGATGTGGGTGTGCTCGTCGGGGTAGAAGTCCGAGGTGATTGCCGTTCCCCGGGTGAGATCAGCATCGGGGTCTTTGCTCAGGATGATGACAAAGGCCTCGCTGTTGGTGCGTACGATCTTTCCGAGCATGGGAGAGAGCTTCGGGAGCGTTTTGGCCGTATTTCGGCAATGCAGCAGCAGTTCCAGCGTGCCCAGCACGCCGCCGGCCACGATCACCTTGTCCGCCGACAACGGCGCATAAGTCTGCTTTCTCCGAATGGGGTGGCGCATCTCCAGCACGTAGCCGCCGCCGTTTTTGGGTATGATGCAGGTCACTTGGCGCCGTGGCAGAATCTCGGCCCCCTGGGCCTTAGCCAGATGCAAGTAGTTCTTGTCGAGGCTGTTTTTGGCGTTTTTCCCGCAGCCGCTAAGGCAGTCGCCACAAAGCTGACAACCGCTGCGCGCCGGCCCCTTGCCGCTGAAAAACGGATCGGGAACCGTCACCCCGGGCTGTCCGAAATAAATGCCGTTGGGGGTAGGCCCGTAGGTGTGCCCCCGACCCATGGCCTCGGCCGTTTTTTTGAGATAGGCGTCCTGAAGATCGAAGGAGGGGTTCACCGTCTTTCCCAGCATCCGCTCGCCCATATCGAAATGAGGGGCGAGCTCGGCCGCCCAGTCCACCCCGAGGCGGCTCCAGGCCGGGTGATCGTAAAACGGATTCTTGGGGCGCAGCAGCACGGCGGCATAGACGATGCTGCCCCCGCCCACGGCCACACCGCCCACCAGAGCGGTGTGCCGGAAAAAGCGCTGATAAAAATACCCGTCCAGCCCCAGGGCCGGCATCCACATGAGCTTTTTGAAATCGGCGTCAGCAGCCTCGACATCGCCCGGCCCGATCCAGCGCCCCTGCTCGATGACCCCCACCCGGTGGCCCTTTTCCGCAAGCCGCAGCGCCGACACGCTGCCGCCAAAACCGCTGCCCACAATCAACACGTCATAGTCCATGGAATGTCTCCGGAGTAATAGAAAGCGGGGGGGGGGGGATGATGATAGTACCACATCCCCGCGCGCCGCTCCACCCCCAAACCCGCCGCAGGCCCCTACCCAAAGCCATTCATCCCATAAGCAAAAAAGATTTCGGGGCTATCTACCAAATAGAAGTTTAAATGAATGGGTGGCGCAGGTATCCTCTTTTTCGGCCCCGGCTTCTTCTAATGATCGCTGTCAGCAGCCTGCCGCTGCAGCGTGATCGGACCCGGCGCCAAGAAATGGCAGCTTTAACGGCGATGCGGGTCGGCTGCTGACTGCCAAATCCTTTATCCCTGCGCCGGCGGCAGTGAAAAAGTCGCCTTTTGGTGGCGGGGCCGAAAAAGAGGATGCCTGCGACGCCGACGACTACTGAAAACATTACTTTCGCAGATAATCCCGAAAGATTTTATCACAGCGCAATGCATCATAACCGTGCCATAGCGTCGCCCGCCGGAGGCGCTGGGCGGAACGAATCCAAAAAACGGCTGGGTTTGAGATGCTGATATGCCCCAAAAGCCTTCAATTGGTGATCGACAGCGGCCGGCTTACCATATTGACAGAACGCCCAAAACCTTGGATGGTTAGCCTATCCTATGGCGGTTATCACTTCTTTTGGTATCGGCGATATCCACACTTTTTTAACGGTCAGGAGTAAACGG
The DNA here is from genome assembly GCA_043825735.1 of Pseudomonadota bacterium. GTDB lineage: Bacteria > Desulfobacterota > Desulfobacteria > Desulfobacterales > JBDRRP01 > JBDRRP01. The sequence goes on from JBDRRP010000051.1 coordinate 3,864, forward strand.
CATTCTGAGAAGCACGTGAAAACCCACAACGATTAACCGGGGAGCGTGACCAATGCACTATCGCCTGTTCATGTCTGTTATTACTGTTTTATCTTTTCTGGGATGTGCCGCTCCGCCGCAAAAACCAGCCTATGTCTATAATCCCCCCAGCCGACAGATTGACTACGTGGATGATGTCAGACCGGTTCTGGTGAACCGGTGTGTTGTGTGCCATTCCTGTTATAATTCGCCATGTCAACTTAAACTGAGTTCATGGGAAGGGCTTGATCGCGGCGCCAGCAAAGAGCAAATTTATAATGCTTCCCGACTGAAGACCATGGATCCAAGCCGATTATTCATAGACGCTCAAACCACTTCTGAGTGGCGGGAAAAAAACTTTTTCCCTGTAAAACAGGAAAAGGGTGTTTCAGAATACGATGAATCAATCATGTTTCTTCTGCTTGACCACAAGCGGCAATCTCCAAGCCTGCTCGATGGCGAGGATGACGGAAAATATTTCTCAGAGGCCAGCGATCTCACCTGCTCCGAAAACGCTGCTGAACTCAAGACGTTTTTAAAAAAGCATCCTAACCGCGGGATGCCATTCGGCTTTCCCCCACTGTCACAGGAAGAATTCGATACCGTCGTCGGATGGCTCAGTCAGGGCGCCTACGGGCCAACGCCTGAACAGCAGGCGGCGCTTGAGGTGATCACTGACCGGGATCGGTCAATGCTTGATATGTGGGAGGCATTCCTGAACCGCCAGGATCCCAAATACCAAATGACGGCCCGCTATCTGTACGAGCACCTGTTCCTGGCGCATATCAGTTTCAAAACAGGGAGCAATGATTTCTTTGAACTGGTCCGATCCCGCAGCGGCCCCGGACAAGAAATCGACATCATCGCAACGGTCCGCCCCTACGATGACCCCGGCGAAGTCCCGTTTTATTATCGATTCAGGAAAATACACGCCACTATTGTGTTTAAAACCCACATGGTTTTCGCAATGGACGACAGACAATTCCAGCGTGTCAATGCGCTTTTTATTCAATCGCCATGGCCCCAAAAGCCAACCATCAGCAGCTACGACAGGGTAACCAGTTCCAGCCCATTTGAAACATTTGCACAAATTCCTGTTAGGTCTCGATACCAATGGCTGTTGGATAATGCCAGGTACACGGTGATGACCTTTATCCGTGGCCCGGTATGCAAAGGGCAGATTGCCCTGAATGTGATTAACGATCAATTCTGGGTGCTTTTTCTGGACCCTGACTACGATCTCAGCGTCCAATATCCGGGTTTTTTAAAACTCCATTATCAACACCTGCGACTGCCGGATGAAAAGGGAAGTGGTTACAAGCTGTGGAAAGCACTGTTGAAGGATAAGCATAAACGGTGGGCATTGGAGTATTACAAAGCACGGCAGGATTTCTATGCGGCTCACTACCCGTATGGTCTCGGAACCGAGGCGATTTGGCCGGGAACGCGCGCCGATGATCAACCGATGCTAACGGTATTCAGACATTTTGACAGCGCATCAGTGCATCGCGGGGCTCTGGGCAATCTGCCAAAGACCGCCTGGGTTATCGATTACCCGCTGTTGGAACGCATTTATTACTCACTGGTGGCAGGATTTGATATTTATGGGACTGCCGGGCATCAGCTCGCAACCCGTCGGTACATGGATGCCCTGCGTATAGAGGGGGAAAGCTATTTTCTCGATTTTATGCCTATGGAAGCGCGGGAACCGATGATGGCGTCGTGGTATATCGGCGTTCCGACGGACGAGATGCAATATTATCCGTCGCCGCTGCCCGCCGGTGAGCAGTTCAAAACAATGGAACCCAAAAGGGAATTCATGGAGAAGGTGGTGCAAGAGCGACTTGCGGTCGAAGGCATTGCATTCGATCAAAACTATCTTCCTGCCGGGGCGACATATCCCACCCTGCCGGAAAAATATGAAACTGAGAAGGACTATATTCAGGGATTTATTTCAGTATCGGCCCCGGGCGTTTCGTTTTTCCGACATGTAAAGGATCACAATGCCAACGTGGCCTGGATCAAAATCAAGAATATTCCCGACAAGCCGGACATGGTCGTTTCAGCAGTGATAAACCGCTGGCATGACAATGTTAAGTATCTGATCGGGGAGGAAACGCGACTGAACCCGGCAAAAGATCATGCGGTTTTTATCAAAGGATTTATTGGCTCATATCCCAACTATTTTTTTGTCGTGGATGCTGCGGATCTCCCTGAATTTTTTGAAATTCTGGATAACTATGATGGGAGTGACACCTATAAATATCGATTGGAAAAATTTGGCGTCAACCGCGCCGAAAGCAATTTCTGGAAAGTCTTCGACTGGTTTCAGGACCGATTTCTGGATTCCGATATTCAGGAAGCCGGCATCGTCGATTTGAATCGCTACTATTATCTTGCAACAAAGCACGTCATAGTCCAGGAAACTTCTCCGGAGTAATAGAAAGCGAGGGCACAGGGATGATGGGGTAATCGGGACGCCCTTAAAATTTAATCGGTAATCGGTAGAGTAGAGGGCAGATCAGTCCAATTGACCTCATAGCATTTCGTCGCACGCGACTACTTTGAAATGCAGGCACAAGTAGCCAATCAGCCCTCCCTCATCAAACCGTGCATGCGATTTTCCCGCACACGGCTTTCCGATGCTCTTCACCTCAAGGCATGCGCCTTGGTCCAGCCCGCTGTTGCCGGCACTTTGAACAGTCCGTAGCGCTTGTATAACTCGCGCCGTGGAAAACGCATGTACCCACTGTTTCGATCTCTGATTTTGTGTCGCTTACGTAGGTGTGTTCGCATCCGTTCTTCCAGGTGCGTGCGCACATGGCACAGCCGATGGCTGCAATTGCGGAAATGAAAATAACCCACCCACCCGCGAACAGTGTGGTTGACCTCCTTGATCAACACTCCCATGTCCACCATGGTTCTTGATCGACTGGTCATGCCGGTGATCCTGCGTTTTACTGCCTGCACGGATGCCTTCGAGGGCTCTACATGGGGGTAAGTCTTACCGCTGATGCGGCTGACCCGAAGCCCAATCTCGAACCCCAGGAAGGAAAACATCTCCCGTCGAGCATCCACGACTCGCGTCTTTGATGCATTCAGTTGCAGGTCCATTCTCTCAAGGAGCCCCTCAAGGGCCGTTCTGGGCCCCCGGGTCCCCTTGCGGCAGAGGATGACGATGTCGTCGGCATACCTGATGATGCGCGCCCCAATCCGCCATTGGAGCCCCCGGTGCTGCCATATCCGATCCACAAGGTGCAGATAGATGTTGGCCAGCAGCGGTGAGATCACCCCACCTTGCGGTGTCCCCTGACGGTTGCGTCGACCGCCCCCAATGGTGCGCTTCGTCCCGTCCTCGTCCTGCTCCATAATCGGCGCCTTCAACCACAGCCGTATCAGATGCAGCATGCTACCGTCGCTGATCCGCTCGGCCACCAGCACCATCAGCTTGGCGTGAGGAATCGTGTCGAAGTACTTCCTGAGGTCGGCATCGATGACTTCGGTGTAGCCCTTGTACAGGGCGAGCGCCACATCATCGATCGCATCATGAGCGGACTTCCTTGGACGAAATCCGTAGGAAGTCTCGCAAAAGTCAGCCTCAAAGATCGGCTCGATGACAAGCTTGGCCGCCATCTGAGCCACCCGGTCCCGAATCGTTGGTATCCCAAGGGCGCGCTGGCTGCCATCGGCCTTGGGAATCATGACTCGCCTTACCGGTGATGGATCGTACGTCTTGTTCCTGAGTGACGCGGCCAGCTCCGCCAAAAAGACGTCCACCCCTTCTGCGTCTTCGATGTCCGAAAAGGTTACCCCATCGATACCTGCGGCACCCTTGTTGGAACGCACAAGCCTATAGGCATGATTGAGGATGTCTGCCCGGTAAAGCTTGTCGTACAAGGCGTAGAAGCGGTACGCTGGCTCTTGCTTGGCCTTGAGATAAAGCTTCCTCTGGAGTGTCCTGATGTGTTTTGGGGTTGATAGCATCTTGTGCAATCCCCTCACCCTCCACCCGTTGGTCGCGCGAACAAAGCAGGGTCCCTTCCCTCGGGCTGGGTTATGTTGTCCCGAGCCCTCAGACGGTACTATGAACCCCTCCGACTCCCACTACGGCCCGGCATGACTTCGGTCTCCCTTATACACACCGGTTGGCGCTCCTCGGCTACCACCGCAGTGGGTCTCCAGCACTGGACTGCATACCTGCCGCCACATGCCGCCCCTACTACCCCGGAAGATCGCGCTGGCCGCTTCCGTTATCCGAGCCTGCGCACTTCGGCCTTCCCCATACGTCCACTGGGTCGGCACCCTCATCTTTTATTGTCGAGGCTACATGCGGGTTCATTTGCATTACGGCCTGTGGCTTTGCCAATTGGGAACTTACGACACCCTGTTACCAGAACGCCGCTCCCTTGAGCTACCAGGGTGAACGGACAATTCCCTGGACGGGACTTCAACCCGTTAGGTATACAGTTGTTACTGCGAACGGACGCCCTTAAAATATAAAGTTCACGTCTCGAAGTTGAAATTTTAAGTGCGTCCCCAACTCTTCCGTTCTGCGGCTTTGCCTTTTCGTATCTGTTCAAGACGAATCGGCGTCATGGTTCACAGTTAACCGGAATTGCTGATTCACACCGGGAGCCCCCCATCACCTCACGCATCTTGTGGGCAAGGCTGCTCAGATCAAAGGGCTTTTGGATGAATCCACCGCAGCCTTGTGCCATGATGTCCTGGGCCTGAGAGTCCAGGCTGTAGCCGCTGGAAAGCAACACCCGTGCGCTCGGATTGATGGCCTTTATCGCCTTGTACACATCG
>JBDRRP010000052.1:0-3842 GCA_043825735.1 Pseudomonadota bacterium
TGCGCCCCCACAGCCAGAAACAGGTTCTTATCTCTTTTTCTTGCGCCAAAAAAGAACCATAAACCACGAAACACACGAAAGAAAAATGGATAACCGATAACGGGCTGATCTACCCTAAAAAGCGTGCACCGGGCGGCGCCATGGCAACGGTGCCGCGCCTTTAATTCGTAGATAATTGCGTAAAATTTACTTGGCGTACTTGGCGCCTTCCGAGAAAATTGCTTTTTTACGTGTTTTTCAAAATTATAGATTTTGGGGGCAGTTAGTCGCCACTGTCATAAATACGTTCCGTTTGGGCAACAACGCCGTGTAAACATCGAAATCGATATCGCTATCGGTATCGACCGCAGAAAACGTCGATCCCGATCCCGATAGGATCTTGGCGATGAAACGTGACATTATTCTGACTAGTACTCTATACGCGGTCAGGGGAATCGTTCAATGGGTGTGAAGGCGCGAAGACAAGGGGAGAAAGCGGATCGCAAGGCCCAGATTCTCGGGGCGGCGCGCACGCTGCTGTTCAGCAAAGGGCTTGAGGGAACATCCATCAATGCCATTGCCGTTCTGGTCGAGTTGAGCGTGCCCGCCATCTATCGGTATTACAAAAATAAGGACGAAATTATTTTCGACCTTTCCCAGGAAGGGCTTCAACTGCTGCAATTCAACATCACCCACGCGGCCGCAGGTGCGCCTCGGCCCGAGCAGAAGTTGACCGCCATCGCCATGGCCTACCGGGATTTCAGCACGGCCCAGAAAGACTACTTTACCGTGATCAATCACTTTCTGGCATCCCCTCAGACGGTGCTGCCCGATCATCTGAAGCACAAAATAGACCACCACGGGGAAGAGATACTGATGCAGGTAGTGGCCGCCACCGAGGCGGGGTGCGCCAGCGGGGATTTTGCCTGCACGGATCCGCGCCGCTTCAGTCTCATGTTCTGGGGGGCGATCAACGGGATCATTCAGCTTCAGAAAATCGAACACACCATTTTTTCCGGAAAGGGACACGCGGACTTGTACCGGCATACCGTGGAAACCCTGATCAACAGTATCCGCGCTTGACAGGTCCTATACAAAAACGTCATTTCCGAACGCCCCGGCACGCTCCTGCAGAAATATTCCAAATTGTAATAACAGGTATCAAAAACATACAGAATTGTCCGTCCCCGCCACGCTGCCACCCGCCGCCTATTAAACAAATGCCCATTTTAAGCCGTTTCCGCTGATGGCGCGGATCTTGCGTTTGAAGTCAAGATTCCATTTACCCGTTGTCTGTGGATCACGATACCGCGCTGCCACGATTTGTCCCGTTGATGGGTTGTCACGGACTGGGGGGCGGTGTAGCCGGCTACGGCATTGATGCCATTTCGTGAGCTCCTGGGACGACGGATCATCAGGGAGGCATTATGGGGCGTATTTCGAAGTGTTTGCCGACGGGCGCAGGGCTGTTGCTTTTTCTGCCGGGACTGGCCGTGGCAGGCGATGCCGCTGCCATTGATTCCGGTACCACCGCTTGGATGCTTACCTCAACGGCCCTCGTATTGCTGATGGTGCCGGGGCTGGCCATGTTCTACGGCGGTCTGGTGAGGACCAAAAACGTGCTGGGCACCATGATGCACAGTTTCGCGGCCATGGCCGTCATCGGGGTGCTCTGGATGGTCTGCGGGTATGCGCTGACCTTCGGAAAAAGTATCTGGGGCGGCGTTGTCGGCTGGAACAGCGATTACTTTTTTCTCAACGGCATCGATGACGCTATTTCCAATGGGGTGCCGGAATATGTCCTGGCCATGTTTCAAGGCAAGTTCGCCATCATCACCCCGGCGCTCATCAGCGGCGCCCTGGCAGAACGCGTTTATTTCCGGGGCTACATCCTCTTTATCGTCCTCTGGTTTCTGGTGGTGTACTGTCCACTGTGTCACTGGGTCTGGGCAGCCGAGGGCTGGCTTTTCAACGCCGGGGCGGCGGGCGTGATCGATCTTGCCGGCGGCCTGGTCATCCACGTGTCCGCAGGCGTCAGCGCTTTGGTCGTTGCCGTTTTTCTGGGCAAGCGTGAAGGATACCCCAAGACCACCATGCAGCCCAACAACCTGGTCATGACCCTCGTGGGCGCCGGCCTGCTGTGGGTGGGCTGGTTCGGGTTCAATGCCGGCTCCACTGTTCAAAGCGGTCTGGACACCGCCCGGGCACTGACCATGACCCAGGTTTCTGCGGCCTCCGGCGCCCTGACCTGGATGATCCTGGAGGCCCTGATTTTCCGAAAGACCACTTCGCTGGGGTTTGCCTCCGGGGTGCTGGCCGGTCTGGTTGTCATTACGCCGGCGGCCGGGGTGGTCAAACCCATCGGCGCCCTGGCGCTGGGCGCGCTTTCCAGCATTTGCTGCTACCAGGCGCTTCATCTGAAAAACCGCTTTGGATATGATGATTCACTGGATTGCTTCGGGATTCACGGGGTGGGTTCCGGCCTCGGGGTTCTGATGCTGTGCTTTTTCATCCGTGACAGCTGGATGGCCGATGCGGCCGCTGCAGCCGGAGCGGGCGGCTGGAGCGTGTGGAACCAGCTCGGTATTCAGGCGCTGGGAATGGGGGCCACCATCGGGCTGGCCGTCGCCGGTACGCTGGCCATTTGTTTTGTCGTTGAAAAAACCGTCGGCTTTCGCATGGATCCGGAGGGAGAACTGGCAGGGATGGACTATTCCCTCCATGGCGAACATGGCTACGGGCTGATCAGCTCGTAAACGGTACCCGATATCTTGTCGCGCTCACCCCAGCCCTCTCCCATCTGTACAGATGGGCGAGGGCGCAAGAGGCCGGACACTATCTAACCCGTAATGATTTCGATCCCGGCGGTTTTGTGGGGGGCTCGGCGGTATTATGCTAGAAGGGGATGTCGTCGTCGATGCCGCCGTTTTCGGGAAGGGGCGGCCCTTCGTATTCGGGCATCCCGCCACCGCCGCCCTTGGGCCGGGTGCTGTCACCATCGCCGCGGTTGCCCAGCATCTTCATCTCGTTGGCCACGATTTCGGTGGTATAGCGGGTCACCCCGTCCTTTTCCCAGGACCGGGTCTGGAGTTTCCCCTCGATATAGACCTGGCGACCTTTGGCCAGGTACTCGCCGCAGATTTCCCCCAGGCGGCCCCAGGCGATGACGCGGTGCCATTCTGTGCGCTCCTGCATTTCGCCGGAGGTCTTGTCTTTCCAGCGTTCGGTGGTGGCGACGCTGAGCGTAGCCTTGGCCGTTCCGCTGGGAGTGTAGCCGATTTCCGGGTCTCGCCCCAGATTGCCGACGAGGATGACTTTGTTGATCATAGCGGCTTCTCCCGTGCTGTTGATGGTGAGTTAGTGTCCTTCGATGAATACCGAAAAGGCCTTCCGGTGTCAATGCGGGAGGACTGGGTATTTGGGGATCACCTGGGCATCACGGCCTGAAGCCGGTGGGTGGTCGTCATGATTATCCATTTCAATGGATTCCCGTTTACTTTGCCCAACCGGCTTGTTAAACAACGCGACGCGAAAGAAAGGCCTCGGCAAATAAAACGTGATGAAACCGTAAAAAAGCAATTTTCTCGCAAAGACGCCAAGTGCGCCAAGAAAAACAGTTTCGTGCTTATCTACCAAAAAAAGGTTGCACCGGGTGGTGTCCGCCACACCCCATCGGCGGACAGGTCCGCCACACGGCATCGGCGGACAGGCCCGTTGCAACAAGCCGCTTTGCGATACTTTTCGTGTGTTTTGTGTGTTTCGTGGTTGAAAGCAGTTACTGCGGTCAAAAGTGGAGATGGGATAGCGCTTGGTGCGCCCCCACAGCCAGAAACAGGTTCTTATCTCTTTTTTTTCTGCCAAAA
>JBDRRP010000053.1:0-63429 GCA_043825735.1 Pseudomonadota bacterium
CGCTCTCTGTGTCCTCTGTGGTGATTTCAGACTTTTTACATTGCCATCAACGTTCGTTTTGCGCTGTTACCGTTACTTGCCAGATTGCAATAGCGCCTGACAAGTTAGCGCATATGGGGATAAACCCCTCCCCTACGAAACAGCCGGAACCCCGGTTTGAGTATTTTGCAAAACCAGGGTTATCCATCAACTTCCCTTCGTGTTCTTCGTGAACTTCGTGGTGATCAATCAAATCATCGGAGCAACAGGTTTACACCAGTGTCAGGCGCTCGCCCGGCTGGGGCACTATGGCGTCGTAACCATTTTCACGCAGGTGCGCGCCGAAGGAAAGGGCCTGGTCCTCCTCACCGTGGACAACGGCCACTTTCTTCGCCGTGATGCCCGATTCCTTTAAAAACCGCATCATGTCGTCCCGGTCGCCGTGGGCGCTGAAACCGCCGATGCGCTCCACGTACGCTTTCAGAGGGTAGTCCTTGTTGAGCAGGCGAACGATGGGGGCTTCGCCCTTGCGGCCGGAGGCGGCATATTCCTCGCCCTTTTCGAGGATACGCCGGCCCAGGGTGTGCTGGGCCATGAAACCGACCACGAGGATGGTGTGCTTGGGATTGTGAATCTTGTGGCGCAGGTGGTGGAGCACCCGGCCGGCTTCGCACATGCCCGAAGCGCTGATGACGATGTGGGGGCTCTGATCCCGGTTCAGGGCCATGGATTCCTCCACGGAGCCAACGAACTTCACCTGGCGGAAGGAAAACGGGTTCTTCCCCTTGTTGAGGAAGGTCTCGTGGGTTTCCGCGTCATAGACCTCCGGGTGCTCGCCGAAGACCGTGGTGATGTTGGTCGCCAGGGGGCTGTCCACGTAGACCGGCACCCGTTTGACGCTGCCCTCGTCGTAGAGCTCGTGAAGCACGTACAGCAGCTCCTGGGTGCGCCCATAGGCAAAGGCGGGGATGATGACGGCGCCGCCGCGCTGAAGCGCGGCGTTGAGCACGGTGCGCAGTTGGCCTTTCATGTCGCCCACCGGATCGTGAAAACGGTTGCCGTAGGTGCTTTCAATGATGAGCAGGTCCACCTCGCGGTCCTCGGGTTCCAGCCGGGTGACCGGATCCCGGAGGATCGGTTTGCCGAACCGGCCGATGTCGCCGGTGAATGCGATCGAAACCGTTCGCTCGCCGGCGGGGATTTTGACCACGACCATGGCCGAGCCAAGAATGTGGCCGGCTTCATAAAACCGGCAGGTGGCGTTTTTGCCGATATCGATCAGGTGGCGATAGGGATAGCCTTCGAACTGCTTGAGGGCTTCTTCGGCGTCCTGCATGCGGTAGAGCGGTTCGATGGTCTCCAGCCGGAGCTTTTTGGCCAGCTCGGTGACGACGCTCTCGTTGATGCGATGCCCGTTGCTTTTGAGCTGGGCGAGAAAATCCTCGGTCTGGCGCTTGGAGCCCGCGATTTCCGGGTTGTCGCGCAGGGCGTTTCGGACGAGTTTGTAGTTCAGGTAGAGCGCGTCCGACTCCTGAATGTGGGCCGCGTCCTTGAGCAGGTATTCGCAGGCGTCGGCTGTCACCCGCGTGCTGAAGATGCGACCGGCAAACCCTTTTTGAACCAGCAGTGGGATGCGCCCGGAGTGATCGATGTGGGCGTGAGAGAGCAGGACATTGGTGATGGTGGCCGGGTCCACCGGCATCTCGCGGTTCTTGTCGGCGGACTCTTTTCGGCGCCCCTGGAACATGCCGCAGTCCAGCAGAAAGCGATCCGTGGCATTGGCTATGAGGTGCATGGACCCGGTGACTTCGCGTGCAGCACCCAAAAACGTGATTTCCATGGTGAAGGCTCCTGTCGTTAGTGCCCGTACTCTGTGGGCTGGCTCCGGTGGGCAATATGGCACCGCAGGGACCTTATTGAAATCACCCCCGCGTGTCAACCGGTGCCGGTCCGACGAGTCTCTTCTCGCACCGGTCTTTAAATGCGGAAAATAGCGCTTACATTCAGACCGCTGTCCGTAACCTCAACAGGGGGGCAGTGGACGGTAACCTGGATCGTCCCGCCGGCGATTGCTGGACTGGGGCAGACGGTCCTGATATGCTGGCCCCCATCTGCGGGACCGGGCGCGGCCGGCGCCGTCATCAAACAGCGTTGCCCGATGAGCGGGCGGCATTCATCACAGAGAGGATTCCAATGATCGCTTACTTCGTATATGACGACAAAAATGATCGTGATATTGTTGTTCTGCCGGGTGCGGCCTGTAGTGTCCCCGTTGACCGCGCCTGTCTTGAAAATTTCATTTCAGCAACGCCTGATTTTGCCAATTGGTCGGGCAGCGCCTGCGTGGACCTGACCCCTGAGGATTTCGGAACGGTGGTGGCCACTCGGGAAGATACCGGCGATGTTTGCGTCCTCAAGGCCGGTCTCTGGCGTGCGCGCATGGATCACTTCCTGAATGCCCTTTCCTGATTCGCTAAAGCAGCTCTTTCAACGGAACCGCCCCGCTATGCGCGATGACACCGTTTCGGTCGAACCTCGTCCCCACGGGATACCGTTGCACCGTATTTTTGTCCTGCTGGTCTTCATGGCTGCGGCATTTTTCGGGCTGACGGTGGTTTCACTCGTCTCCGGTATCGAAGGGCGCTTTTTGATCGTCGCAAGCTTCATCGTGGTCGGGTTTCTCATTCTGGTTGCCTTCGTGATTGTCGCCCAGAGCATCCGCATCGATCGTGAACGGCAGCAGGCCTGGCGGGTACTCAAGGAAAGCGAAGCACGCCATAAGGCGATGCTGGACTCGGCGCCCAACCCCATCGTCATTTACGACAGCGAGGGGCTGGCGTTGTATGTCAATCCGGCATTCACCCGGGTGTTCGGATGGTCCATCGGCGAGCTTATCGGCAGGCGGATCGATTTTGTTCCCGATGATCAGCGGGAGATCACCGTGCAGGCCATCAGAAACGTCTATGCGCACACCGACAGGGTATGCCGGTTCGACACCCAGCGGTTCACCCAGCGGGGCGATCGCCTCGACATCAGCATTACTGCCGCCGTTTTTCTCGATAATGATGGCAACGCGCAGGGCATGGCCGTGAACCTGGAAGACATTACCGAGCGGCGCAAGACCGAAGAGGCCCTGCGCGCGACCGAGGCCCAGTATCGCCTCCTGGCCGCAAGCATCACCGACGTCATCTGGACCATGGGTCTGGACATGCGGTTTACTTACGTGAGCCCGGCCACGGAAAAACTCCAGGGCTGGCCGGTGGCGGACATCCTTACCATGGGTGCCGCCGATATCATGACCCCGGAATCTTTGGAGCGGGTGATGGCCGCGTTTGCCGCTGAATTAACCGCCGCTGAGGCCAGCGGCGATTACAACCGGTCTATGACCATTGAACTGGATCTGCTGCGACGGGAGGGGGGGACGGTTCCGGCAGAGGTGACCGCCGCCTTCGTGGTTGGTACCGACGGTCAGCCGACGGGCGTTTCCGGGGTGACCCGGGATATCACCGAGCGGCGCCGAAGCCAGGCGGAAAAGGAGGCGCTGCAGGAGCAACTCAGCCGGCTCAAAAAGATGGAGGCGTTGGGACTGCTGGCCGGCGGTGTGGCCCACGACCTCAATAACGTTCTGTCCGGCATCGTCAGTTATCCGGATCTCATTCTCATGGATCTGCCGCCGGACAGCCCCTTTCGCCGACCGGTGGAAACCATGAAGTCTTCCGGGCAGAAGGCCGCCACCATCGTCCAGGATCTGCTGACGCTGGCCCGACGCGGTGTGGTGACCACGGAAATCGTCAACCTCAACGAAGTACTTGACGATTATCTTTCCTCGCCCGAGCACTCGAGACTCATGGCCGATCATCCGGCGGTTCGGGTCGAAACGGTCTACGAGCCGACCCTTCCGAATGTGGAGGGATCCACCGTTCACCTGAGAAAGTCGGTTATGAACCTGGTGGCCAACGCCGCCGAAGCGCTCACCCTCGGAGGTGCGCTGCGTATCCGGACGGAAAGTCGTTTTCTGGATCATCCCCTGAAGGGATACGCGCGAGTGGAAACCGGGGAGTACGTCGTTTTACAGGTGGCCGACGACGGCCAGGGCATATCGGACGAGGATCTGCCACACATTTTCGAGCCCTTTTACACGCGCAAGGTCATGGGGCGCAGCGGCACGGGGCTCGGGATGGCCGTGGTGTGGGGAACGGTCCAGGATCACCATGGGTACATCGATGTGCGCTCAACGGTGGGAGTTGGTACGGTGTTCGAGCTGTATTTCCCCATGAGCCGCAAGGCACGGCCCGAAGCCGTACTGCCGGTGGATCTCGAAACGCTTCGCGGCAGCGGCGAGACTATCCTCGTGGTGGATGATGCTCCCAGCCAGCGGGAAATCGCCTCGCGCATGCTTGAAGTACTTGGCTACACTGTTGTCTCTGCAGATTCCGGTGAAGCGGCGGTGGCCTATCTGAATGCGCACCCGGTGGATCTGATCATACTGGACATGATCATGGCGCCGGGCATTGACGGACTGGAAACCTATCGCCGTGTCATAGAGACCCACCCTGCCCAGCGGGCCGTTATTGCCAGTGGCTTTGCGGAGACGGACCGGGTCCGGGCCGCCCAGCATATAGGCGCTGGCGAGTACATCAAAAAACCCTACAGCCTCGAACGGCTGGCCTTGGCCGTCCACCGCGCCCTTCATCCCGGCGATTGACGTGGTCGACTAAAAGATTAAAACCATTTTTCGCGCAGAGACGCAGAGAAAAGCATAAGCGATTAAACCACTGAGAACACGGAGGCTTTATACTAGAGTACTTGGCAGAATAATGATCCGTTTCATCCCCAAGATCCTATCGGGGTCGGGATCGAAATCGATGTTTTTCAAGGCCGATAGCGATACCGATAGCGATTTCGATGTTCACCAGGCGATGTTGTGCAAACGGAACGTATTTATGACAATTGCTATAGACTTGGCCGTGTGAGACCACACTGGCGCTTCATAGATAAGCGTATTTGTTTTTCTCTGCGCCTCCGCGTCTCTGCGCGAGTTAACGTTCTCTTGGGTTTTTCTTATCGCACTATGCGGGGGTGATGTGCCAGTGGATGGGGCCGCCGCCGGCATCGGTGACAGCGGCCAGGTGGCCGTCGAAGAATGCGTGAATCACCGTGAAGCGTCGCCCGCGGAGGGTGAGCACCATTGTGTCGGCGCTGCAAACGGTCAGTACCCGGCACTGGGGCAGCTCTAGAAGACCGGTGGCGGTGGCCTTCAATACCGCCTCCTTTGCCGTCCAGAACCGAAACAGGGCGTCGGTGGTGCGTTCCACCATGTCCCACTCGGTTGGGGTAGCGGTCTTTGCGAAGAGGCCGGGGTGCACCTCGCGGATTTGCTCGATGTCCAGTCCCACAGCGCGGCGGCTCACAACGCCACCGGCATAGGTGGTTTTGTGGCTGATGGACCAGTGCCACCCGCCAGTCGGCAGGGGGGCGCCGGCGTCATCCTTGTCCAAGGCCCCCAGCCTGGCGCCGGACAGCTCGGCGGACCGGGTCAGCGCAGATCGGGCCAGCGCGCTGAGGCGCTCTGCCGTTGCTGCGCCGATCCACTGCTGATCGCGGGCCGGCACGGGCAGGATGACCGGATGCAGGGCGTCCATCGAGGTCAGGATGACGGCTTCTGGGGCCTGAGGATGATGCGGCAGTCGGCCACTGTGCTGCCCTGGCCCTTGGCGTGTGCCAGCAGCGGGTTGATGTCCAGTTCGGTGATTTCCGGATGCGCCACCACCATGTCCGACATGGCCACCACGGCCTTTTCAAGTGCATCCAAATCTGTTTCGGGGCGTCCTCGAAAGGCTTTCAGCAACTTGATCCCCTGGACGCTACGAATCATCCGCCGAGCGGAATTGCGGCTTACCGGTGCCAGCCGGAACACCACGTCCTTGTAAACTTCGACGAAAATACCCCCCAGGCCGAACATGAGCAGCGGTCCGAATATCGGGTAGCGGTTCATGCCGACGATGGTCTCCACACCTCCCGGCGCCAGTTTCTGGACAAGGACGCCCTGGATCTCCGCTTCTGGATCGTAGGCCCGAGCATTGTCCACGATGGCCTGAAACGCGTCCCGGACCGCATCGTTGCTGACCAGTCCCACCTTGACGCCGCCGGCATCGGATTTGTGGATGATCTGGGGTGAGACGATTTTCATGACCACCGGCAGGCCGATCTCCGTGGCGATGGCGATCGCCTCGTCTGCGGTGGTGGCCAGACGGGTGGGCAGGGTTTTAAACCCGTAGCACGAGAGCAGCGCGAGGCCTTCCAGTTCACCCAGGTAGTTTTTCCCCTGTTTGAGGCAGTCGGCGATGATCTCTGAAGCACGCTGGCGGTCGTGGTGCAGGGTTAACGGTGCCAGATCCTGCCGATTGAGCCAGCGGGAATAGCGGTATAGGGCGCCGAAGGCCTTGGCGGCGTTTTCCGGGAACCGGAACACCGGAATGCCGCTTTCCTGGAGGTATTTTGCCCCGGCAGAGACGTCCACAATGCCCATGAAACAGCATAGGACGGGTTTGTGGGAGCGCCGGGCCACTTTGGCGATGGCCTTGGCCGTTTCCAGGGCGTTGGTCATGGACTGGGGCGTTAGGATGACCAGGGCGCCGTCCACGCCTTCGTCGCGAATGACGGCCGCCAGGGCGTTCTCGTAGCGGTCCTGAGCCGCGTCGCCGATGACGTCCACCGGGTTGTGCACGTTGGCGGCGGCCGGCAGGTGGCTGATGAGGGCCTCAACGGTCTCTTCGCTGAATTTTGCCAGTTGCAGTCCGGTGGACACCGTCATGTCGGTGGCAACGATGCCCGGGCCGCCGGCGTTGGTGACGATGGCCACCCGGTTGCCGTCAGGGACCTTGCGCCGCAACTTGCCCAGCGCGCTCTCGTTTTTGTAGGCAAAAGCGGTGGCAAAGTCGAAAAGCTCGTCGATGGATTCCACGCGGATGATGCCCGACTGTTTGAAAATGGCGTCGTAGACCGCCTCCGTGCCGGCGAGAGCACCCGTGTGGGAGGCGGCGGCGGCAGCGCCGGCGGTTGTCCGTCCGGACTTGATCACGAGCACCGGTTTCGGGTTGTCCCCGCTGGTGATATCCTTGACCGTCTCGATGAATTCATAGCCGCGCCTGAGTTCCTCCAGGTAGATCATGATGACTTCGGTATTCGTGTCACGGTGGAGGTATTTGAGCAGGTCCAATTCGTCGACGTCCGCCTTGTTGCCGATGGAAATAAATTTGGAGAACCCGAATTCGCGATCGGCGGCGAAATCCAGGACTGCCGTGCACAGGGCGCCGCTCTGGGAGACAAAGGAGACATTGCCGGGAACGGGCATCCGCGCGGAAAAACTGGCGTTAAGGCGGATGTCTGGGCCGGGGTTGATCACCCCAAGGCAGTTGGGACCCACCACCCGCACACCGGCCTCCCGGGCCAGGGCCACGATGCGGTCTTCGATGGCACGGCCCTCCGGCCCCACTTCACGAAATCCGGCCGATACGATCACTATCCCCTTGACCCCTTTCTTGATGGCGTCTTCCACGGCTTTGAGCGCCAGGAGCGGGGGCAGGATGATCATGGCCATCTCCACATCGTCGGGGATGTCCAAAATGGTGGGGTAGGCCCTGACCGAGGCCACCGAACGCGCGGTGGGGTTTACCGGGTAAAGGGTCCCGGTGTAGCCGCCCTTGAGGATGTTGACGAAGATATCATGGCCCACCTTGCCCGGCTGGGTGGAGGCGCCCACCACGGCCAGGGATTGAGGGGAAAAAATGGCGTCCAGTTTGTCCATGGATATTGTCCTTTCGATATGTTGCTGCAATTAATTACACGCTGAAGCAGACCGCGCCAGTGGTCGTCATGGCGATGGCGTAAAAACACGTCTCGCGCAACGCCGCAACGCCGCAACGAAAACCAAGATCAGGATTTCATCGCACGATCGTGCGAAAACCGGTTCACTCCGACGCCGACAAGAGGCTTTTGGTTTAACCCTGCGAAGCCTTGATAATTCATGATTTTCGTTGCGCCGTTGCGTCGTTGCGTGATGCAGGGTAATGGCGTTTTGTTATTCGCAATAAAGCCCCTTTCAGGGGCAACCGAAAGCCTGGCCCTCAGGGTCAGGAACCTTTACTCGCTGGTCTTTGAAATTTGGATGACCCGTTCATAGACGGCCGCTCGTTTCATGCCGGACGCCTTGGCCAGGTCCCGGGCCACGGCGGACGCCGGCTGACCGTCCGCCAGACGCTGCCGGATGGCGGCATCCAGATCCTCGGCCGGAAGCACGTCCGCACCGGTACGGCCGGCCACCAGCAGGGTGCACTCCCCCTTGACGGTGGGGCGCTGGGCGAGAACGTCCGCGATGGTGCGGAGCGTGCCCCGGATGAATTCCTCGTGGCGTTTGGTCATTTCGCGACCCAGTACGGCCTGTCGGTCACCGAATGCTTCTGCCAGTGCCGTAAGCACTCCGATCACCCGCCGCGGCGATTCGAAAAACACCAGGGTGGCGGTTTCTTCGGCCAGTTGCCGCAGCTGCTCGCGTTGGTGGCCGGCTTTTTTTGCCAGGAACCCGACGAAATGGAACCGGTCGGTGGGCAGGCCGGACACGCTCAGTGCAGTCAGTGCGGCCGATACACCGGGGACCGGAACGATAGGGATACCGGCCGCCCCCGCTGCGCGGATCAGCCGGTAGCCCGGATCGCTGACGGTGGGGGTGCCGGCGTCCGAGACCAGGGCAATGCTCGCGCCGTCCGCGAGCTGCCTGAGCAGGGCCGGCGTGCGTTTTTCTTCGTTGTGCTCGTGGTAGGCCTGCTGGGGGGTGTGGATGTCGTGGGCGGCCAGCAGTTTGCCGGTCTCCCGCGTGTCTTCGGCAGCCACACTGTCCACGGCGCGCAAAACGGCCAGCGCCCTGAGCGTGATGTCCAGGAAGTTGCCGATGGGGGTGGCCACCACATACAGTGTGCCGGGGGCGACGATCGACGGGTCATCCGGGAGTGATGTCGAAGGCATTGCGAATGATTTCCATTTTTCGGTTGGGGCCGATGCCGTCCACCGTGACCACATCGAACCGGGCACTGATGCCAAACTGACCGGTTTCTTTGAGATACAGCAGGGCGGTGCGGGTCAGGCGGGCCCGTTTTTGATGGGTTACCGCCGTTTTGGCGGCGCCGAACCGGGGGCTGCGCCGGGCTTTGACTTCCACAAACACGAGCGTCAGGCCCTCCCTGGCGATGATGTCGATTTCACCGATGGCGTTGCGGTAATTGCGCTTCACGATGCGATAGCCGGCATGCTTCAGCAACACTTCGGCGTCCTTTTCACTGTCTATCCCGAACTGCTGAGAGCGGTTGACCATGGCCCTTATCGGCACTGATTTAAAGAAGATATCACCACGGAGTCACGGAGGACACGGAGAAAATCAAAAGCAGTTGATGTTGATCATAAAATCTCCGTGTCCTCCGTGACTCCGTGGTTTGATGTTTCAGGTGTTGTTTTTCTGCCGTCAGCCGACGCGTCAAACACCGGCCCGAAACCCAGCACTTCGCGCACGCCCCGAAAGGTTCTCCGGTGGATGGGGCAGGGCCCGTGGGTGCGGATCGCCGCCTTGTGGGCGGCCGTGGGATATCCCTTGTGGCGGTCGAAACCGAACTCGGGGAATTCTTCGTGATAGCGCGCCATGAGGCGGTCCCGGGTGACTTTGGCGACGATGGAAGCGGCGGCGATGGACAGGCTCCGGGCGTCGCCCTTGGCAATGGCCTCTTGATCCACCGTGCACGGAACGCGGAAAATGCCGTCGATGAGGAGGTAATCGGGTGCTGGCGTCAGATTGGCCACGGCAAAGGCCATGGACAGCAGTGATGCCTGGAGAATGTTCACTCGGTCGATTTCTACCGCATCGACGATGCCGATGCCGATCGCCGTCGCCTGCTGGTAGATCAACTGGAGCAGGGCGGCGCGTTTTTTTTCGCTGAGGGCCTTTGAGTCGGTTACATCGTCGGAGCGGAAGCCTTCAGGAAGGATGACGGCGGCAGAAACAACAGGACCGGCCAGGGGACCCCGGCCGGCCTCATCAACGCCGGCGATACGGGTGAAACCGCTGTCGCGGGCGCTGCGTTCAAATACCAGCAGATCTGATGCCATGTGGCCCCGCATAGTCCTGCACCGCCGCAGGCAAAACCGGCGGACTCGGGAATACGGCCGCCGGCTTAGCTGAAACGCTTTTCCTTGATGCGTGCGGCCTTGCCTCTGAGCTTGCGCAGGTAGTAGATTTTGGACCGGCGCACCCTGCCGATGGTGAGGACCTCGATCTTGTCAAGGGCCGGCGAATGCAGCGGGAATACGCGTTCCACACCAACGCCGTAAGAGACTTTGCGGACCGTGAACGTGGCGTTGTTGGCGCCGTTGTGCCGACCGATGACCACGCCCTGAAAGGCCTGGATGCGTTCTTTTTCACCTTCTTTGATTTTTACATGGACTTTGATCGTATCTCCCGGCGAGAAGGCCGGATGGTCCATGCGCATCATTTCCTGTTCCAGCGTTTTCAACTTTTGCATTCTGTCCCCCGATCAGGATCCCGGCACCCTGATTGGGCGGGATCAAACGGTTGTCAGGTTATGGGTGCCGTTTATGGACGGACACTAAGTAACATTCCAATCAAACCGAAACTGTATACGCAATCGCGCAGATGAATTCAAGTGATAATTTGCGGATTCTTGCGCCGCGGTGATAATTTTGATGGCACCGTAAAAAGTGATTTTGAACCACAGAGACCACAGAGAACCGCAGAGAATTTGATGAATAATTAGTGGGTTATCTCTGAGCTCTCTGCGTCCTCTGTGGTGGATTCGGATTTTTTACAAAGCTATCAATCAATTGCGGTCTCCCAGCAGGCGATCGAGGATGATGGCCGCCGCCGCTCTTACCGATAGGTGGTTGTACGGGCCCGGACCCTGGATCGGCGCCAGTACGTGGTCGGCCGTTTCCATGAACGACGGCGACAGCCCCCAGGCGGTACCGAACACGAGCACATATGGCGTTCCATCGGTGAGCAGCGTCCTGAAAGCGGCATAGTCGATTACAGCTCCGGGCGGTCGGGCGGCCGTTGCCACCATTTTGGGCGCCGTGCCGTGGCGGCGGGTCACCGCCGCGCGAACCGCCGCCAGGCTTTCCACAATCTGGACACCTTCCAGCGCTTCCCGGCGCTTGGGGTTGTAAACCGCGCCGTGTCCGGTCACCCAGTGTGCCACCAGACGGCCGATCAGACGGGCCTGGTCTTCCAGGGGGGTGACCACGAAAACCGTGTCGAGGCCGTACGTCCGTGCCGCCCGGGCCAGATCGTGGACATCCAGGTTGGTCACCGCGGAGGTGATGGTATCGCCGTTTTTGTTCTGGACCGGGTGGTGGGCAAGGGCGATGCTCAGATGTTTAGTCAATGAGGCGGTCAATGGTATTTCGCCATGCTTTCAGGATGTTTTTGGTCTCCGGCGTCAACGGGCGACCCTGCAGCAGGTCCGGCCGTTGCAGGAGGGTCCGTACCAGAGCGGTTTCCAGCCGCCACCGGGCAATGGCCTGGTGGTTGCCGGAGAGCAGCACTTCCGGCACCGGCTGCTCTTCGAAAAGCCGCGGCCGGGTGTAGTGGCCATGCTCCAGCAGGCTGTCGCTGAAGCTGTCGTTTCCGGCGGAATCGGTGTTCCCGAGGGCTCCCGGTATCAGGCGCGTCACGGCATCAATGATGATCATGGCTGCCAGTTCTCCGCCGGTGAGCACGAAATCGCCAATGGACACATCCAGGTCGATGTGCCCTGCGGCGATGCGTTCGTCGACGCCCTCGTAGCGCCCGCAGACCAGAACCAGTCCGGGGGTGCTGGCCAACTCGGCGGCCACCTGCTGGTTGAACGGCCGGCCCTGGGGGGTGAGCAGCACAACGAGCCCGCCAGGTGTCCGGACGCTGGCCGCATCGATTGCGGCGGCCAGCGGTTCGGGTTTCATCACCATCCCGGCCCCGCCGCCGTAGGGCCGATCATCGGTGGTCCGGTGGCGATCAGTCGTGTAGTCCCGCGGGTTGACCGCCGTCAGCCTGATGTACCCGCCGTCCAAGGCGCGCCGGATAATGCCGTGATCGCCGAGCGCGGTGACGAGTTCGGGGAAAATCGTGACCACCGAAAACGGGAATGCGGGGGCTTCGATTGGCGTCGCCATCAGCGGGTTCCTTTTGGGTGGCTGCGGGGTCTACAGCCCCTCGGGCAGATCGACACGCATGATGCCGGCTCCCAGGTCAACGGAGACCACCACCTGTTCCAGGGCGGGCACCAATACCTCGTCGGTGCCGTTTTGCACCACGTAGACGTCGTTGCTGCCGGTGGGGAAAATGGCGGTGAGGGTGCCCAAATACTTTTGATCGATGGTGTAGACTTTAAGGCCGATGAGGTCGTTCCAATAATACTCCCCATCGTCGAGCGGCGGCAACTCGGTGCGGTCTATGACGATGTCGGCACCAATGAGGGTTTCGGCCTGGTTGCGATCGGTGACGGTGTCGAGTGCGGCGATGGTGCGGCCCTTGTGCGGCCTGGCGTTGGTGATACGGTAGACGGCGGGAGGTTTGCCTGGTAATTGAAGGCGGATCGGGTCGCCTTTTTTCAGGTCCCGATCCGATTCCTCGTGGAAATGAATGACAACTTCGCCGCGAATGCCGTGAGCGCCGACAAGTCGGCCGATGGCGAGCACATCACTACCCGCCATGGCCTACTCGATGATTTCCAGCACAGTGCGTTTTCTCACTTTGGCCGAGGCGGCACTGAGAATCGTGCGCATGGCGCGAGCCGTGCGTCCCTGTTTACCGATAACCTTGCCCAAGTCTTCCTTGGCAACCGACAACTCCAGCACAGAGGTCTGGTTGCCCTCGACTTCCGAGACCTCTACCTGATCCGGATTGTCAACCAATGCCCGTGCGATGTATTTGATCAGCTCTTTCATAGCACCGTCTCCTTGTGTTGCTCTTTAGCGTCCAAGGTCCATTATGAGAGTCAGGCGTGACAGAATTCCCAATGGGAGGTGGTCGGTCGTTATGCTGCCTGAATAGAGCTGTGTGCTGTCTTGTTACTGCATTCCCTTGATGAGGTTTCTGACGGTATCCGTCGGTTTGGCCCCCTGGGACAGCCAGTAGCTGAGTCGATCTTGCTTGATCTCGACAGTGTGGGGGTGCTGAACCGGGTCGTAGGTACCGACGGTTTCGATGAAGCGACCGTCACGGGGGGATTCTGAATCCGCCACGACGATACGGTAAAATGGTTTTTTCTTGGCGCCATGACGGGCGAGTCTGATTTTAACTGCCATTAATCTCTCCTTTAAAACGGCATCATGCCGCGGTTCATGCCGCGCATGCCACCTTTGTTCAGTTTTTTCATCATTTTCATCACCTGGGTGTAATTCTTTAGCAGGCGATTGATATCTTGTACACTGGTACCACTTCCTTTTGCAATCCTTTTCCTTCGGCTACCGTTGACAATAGCGTGATTGCGGCGTTCCTCCCTTGTCATTGAGTTGATGATGGCTTCGATGCGGACCAGTTCGTGCTCGTCGACATCGAGGTTCTTCATTTGTTTTGCCTGGCCGAATCCCGGTATCATCTTCAACAGATCGGTCAGTGAGCCCATGCGCCGTATTTGAACCAGCTGGTCCCGGAAGTCTTCCAGGGTAAACTGGTTTTTCCGAAGCTTTTTTTCCAGTTCGACGGCTTTTTTTTCGTCGACCATGTCCTGCGCTTTTTCAATGAAACTCAGGACATCTCCCATGCCCAGGATCTGGGAGGCCATGCGATCCGGGTGAAACGCGTCAAGATCGCTGAGTTTTTCGCCGACACCCACGAATTTGATGGGTTTGCCGGTGATGCTTTTGATGGAAAGCGCCGCACCGCCGCGGGCGTCGCCGTCCACTTTGGTGAGCACGACCCCGCCGATATCGAGGGCAGCGTCGAAGGCAGTGGCGATGTTCACGGCGTCCTGCCCGGTCATGGCATCTGCCACCAGCAGGATGTCGGCAGGGGATACCGCGTTGCGGATGCGCACCAGTTCGTCCATCAACTCGGTGTCGATGTGCAGCCGGCCGGCGGTGTCCAGCAGCAGGACATCACAGCCTTTCTGGACGGCGGCCGTCCGGGCGGCCAGACAGATGTCGACCGGGTCCATGGCCGTTGAAGACGGATGGACGGGCACCGATATCTGGGCCCCGAGCGTGGTCAGCTGGTCGATAGCGGCCGGGCGGTAAATGTCGGCGGGAACCAGGTAGGGGTGCTTGCCCAGTTTGCGCAAATGCAGGGCCAGTTTGCCGGCGGTGGTGGTCTTGCCCGATCCTTGCAGACCCACCAGCATGACCGATACCGGGTGTTGTCCCTTCAGGTTGAGGGCCTGGTGAGCGGCGCCCATCAGCGCGGTGAGCTCTTCGTTGACGATCTTGATGACCTGCTGCCCCGGCGTGAGGCTGGCCATCACCTCCTGGCCCAGCGAGCGCTCCTTGATGGCGGCGATAAAGGACTTGACCACTCGGAAATGTACGTCGGCTTCGAGCAGAGCCATGCGCACTTCCTTGAGCCCCTGCTCGATATTTTTTTCAGTGAGTTTTCCATGCCCCTTGAGCGTCTTGAAAATGCCGTCGAGGCGTTCGCTGAGATTGTCGAACATGTTGACCACCGTTGCTGTTCCGGTTGGCGCCGGCGCTTCATTTTACGAAGCCGGCATGATACCTGTCAGAAGGCTCCGAACCGGGATATTCGTAAACCCTGCAATTAAAATCGTTGAAATTACCGGGACGACGGTGGTAAGTCAAGCAAAAATCATCGACCCACGCCATGAACCACTGATCCCTGCCAGGAAACCCCCGGAATGCCGTTTCAGAGACAAGACATCAAAGACCTGTCCGCCGATCAGCTGGCCCACTGGCTGACCGAGCAGGGCGAGCCGGCCTACCGCGCCGCGCAGATTCGAAAATGGCTCTACACGCACCAGGCCGATGATTTCGAAGCCATGACCAACCTGTCAAAAGGGCTGCGCCAACGGCTGGCCGAACACTTCAGCTGCGCGCGCCTTCAGGTCGCCGCTGTCGAGCGCTCCGTCGACGGTTGCCGTAAATACCTGTTTCAGCTTCAGGACGGAAAATTCATCGAAAGCGTGCTCATGCCTGAGACTGATCGCAGCACCCTGTGCATTTCCAGTCAGGTGGGGTGCGCCCAGGGATGCCGGTTTTGCCTCACGGCCAAAGGCGGACTGGTAAGAAATCTCAGCGCCGGGGAGATCATCGCCCAGGTCAGAGACATGATCCATCTGGAGCCCGAGCCCCGGCTCACCAATATCGTGGTCATGGGAATGGGTGAGCCTTTGGCCAACTACGCGAACATGATTGCGGCCATCGGCGTCATCACCGACGCCGATGCCGGCCTCGGCATTTCCAAACGGCGGTTCACCTTGTCGACCGCCGGCATGGTATCGCGTCTGGAGGCGCTCGGGCGCGATACGGACATTAATCTGGCGATCTCTCTCAACGCCGCCGACGACGACACCCGCAGCGCGCTCATGCCCATCAACCGGACCTATCCCCTGGCGGCACTGATGGCGGCTTGCCGTCGATATCCCCTCACGCCGCGAGGCCGGATTACCTTCGAGTACATTCTCATGGACGGGGTGAACGACGCCGATGCGGATGCCGAGCGGCTGTCCAAGCTGCTTCACGGCGTGAAAGCCAAAATCAACCTGATCCCCTTCAACGACTACCCGGGCAGCCCCTACCGGCGTCCGAGCGATGCCCGTGTGGCGGCGTTTCAAGACGCTTTGTCCCGGCGTCAGCACACCGTTATGGTGCGCATGAGCCGGGGCCAGGACATCTCGGCGGCCTGCGGCCAGCTCCGGGCCAATGTACTGGGAAAAGCCGATACCTCTTAGAATACCCAACGCCCCATGATTATCGCGCGGTGATATTTAACCACGGAGCCACGGAGAACACGGAGGTTTTATAACAAAACCTTGTAGTTTGGTTTTCTCCGTGCTCTCCGTGGCTCCGTGGTTCATTCGTTTTTTACGGTATCAGATGATCCGGTCCCGGTTTTCCGCGGAAGGGACGGGGACAACGCTGATGACGGCGGTCCCTGAAGGCGATGACACGGTGACATCGACCGGTTTTCCGGCGGGGGCTTTGCCGTAACCGGCGCAGATGCCGGCGGCCAGCGGAAGCATGGCCGCATCGCCGCCGCCAGGGATCACGGCCAGGGGGCCGGGGAACTGGCGGGTGTGAAAAATCACGTCCGCCAATGGATCCACCAGTTGCTGGATCGCATCGTTTTCTGCCTGTTTTCTGCCGACGATGAGTTTGGTTGACGCGTTCAGGCGCAGGTGCCGGCCGTATTTGAGCAGGTTCAGCGCTCGCACCGTCATGTCCTGAGCCCGGGACATCAGGTCCTTGAGACGCACCGAATACCCCACATCCGTCAACAGACAGCCGCCGGCCGGTGCCGGATAATCGGTCACCCCGTAGCGGCGGGCGAGTTCAATCTGCGGTTTTCGAGAGCGGCCGGAAATGTTCAGCAGCCGCTCGCGATCCACCCACCCTTTTTTTTCCGGTTCGGTTTCAGGCAGCAGCCGTGCCGACAGGGGCCTTATGATATAGCCGTTGCAGCCGGAGTGTTTTTCGACATATCGCAGCGACGGTTTGGTCTGGCTCATGGGCCGCTGCCCCGCTACCTCCCCGCTGAAGAGAAAGTGAAAATTGCCGCGGTCCATTTCTTCTCCGGCCAGACGGAACATGAGGCTGTGGCAGTCCATGCACGGATTCATGTTTTTTCCGAAACCGGCCGGCGGGGCTTTGAGCAGTTCGAGGTAGTCGGGTGTGATGTCCCGGACTTTTAGGGGGATGTCGTAGCGGCTGGATGCCCTTCGGGCCTTGTCTGCTGAAAAAAACGGGGTTTCAAACGACACCCACGTTACATCGATGCCCTGGTCTCTGAGGACCAGGGCCGAGAGGATGCTGTCCAGTCCGCCGGAGCAAAGACCCAGCGCGCGCACTTTTTTTTCGTCGTCGGCCATGTTATCGGTACTTTCTCCTTCAGGCTGTTGAAAAATGGCGCCTCACGACCTGATCCGTCCCGCAATGGCGGGACTCCGGTCAATCCTCAATCACGCCATGGCGTGACTACGCCTGCGGTTGCCCGATCGGCTGCGGCCTTCAGTCTTCGCCAAGGCTACGCCGGACAGGTGGCTGAGGCCGCGATGCTTGCTTTTCAGCAGCCTGTTATACTTGCCGCTGTGGCGGAATCCACAAAGCGCACGGAGATCGAACAGCATGCGGGTAAACCAGATGAACGATACGCGGTCGCGATGCGACAAAATTCGCAAGAAACTAAAGGCAGTCTATCCCGGTGTCAAGACGCAGCTCGATCACAGCTCTCCTTTTCAGCTCCTTGCGGCAACCATTCTTTCGGCCCAGTGTACCGACCGCCAGGTGAACCAGACCACGCCGGGGCTCTTTGACGCCTACCCGACAGCCGGTGCCATGTCCCGGGCGCCTGTTGCGGACATTGAGCGGCTGATCCATGCTACCGGCTTTTACCGCAACAAGGCCAAAAATCTTTCCAACTGCGCCCGGGCCCTGATGGATCGCCACCGGGGGCTGGTTCCCGATACCATGGATGCCCTGGTAAAGCTTCCCGGGGTGGGCCGAAAGACAGCCAACGTGGTGCTGGGGGCCGCCTTCGGCATTCCGGGGATGGTGGTGGACACGCACGTGGCCCGGATTTCCAGACGACTGGGACTCACGGCACACACCGATCCGGTGCACATCGAGAGGGATCTCATGGCCGTGGTTCCCCGGCGGGACTGGAGCGATTTTTCTCTTCGGTTGGTCTACTTCGGCAGGGAGTATTGCCGCGCCCGGTCACCCCGGTGCCCGGAGTGCCCCGTGACCCGGTGGTGCCCGTGGGAGGGAAAAACGGCAGATGACAGATGACAGATGGCAGAAAAACCGCAGGGGGATAGATCGGAGTGGGCGTGTATTCAGGGATTCCGAATTCAGGAATTGCGCCAATACGGCTTAAAAAGCGACAGGAATTTGGGGATTGAAAACCAATCGCTAAATGGCTTTCTGCGCTCGCCAGTGTCCCATTATGCCCTTCGGACATCCCAGGGCGCAAAAAGCAAAAAACATTGAACCGCGAAGGCCGCCAAGGACGCGAAGTTTTGTCCGAATCGGGTCGCCGGGAAAAAAGCCTCCCGGCTCACGATTCGAACAAAGAGTGTCATGCCCTTCGGGCAGCTCATAGCCCTTGGCCTTTGGTTCAACACCTCAACAGCCCGTCTGTCCGGCGGAGCTATGTATAGCGAAGGCGGAAGGAGGGTCCGCTGTCATCTGCCCTCCGGCCGTTCCCGGCCGCAGGCCGTCAATCCCTATCGGCGTTTATCTGCGTTCATCGGCGTCCCATTTCGCAGTTCGCCGTTGCCCTTGCGGCCGCAGGCCGTCCATCAGCGCCATCCGCGTAATCTGCGGTTAATTCTCTTTGCAGTTGCAGTTGATTTTTGCTTTTGGTTTTCTGTCCTCGGGCAGTATCCGGCAGAAGAGTGCCCATCCGGAATCCAACCGGTCAGCCCTCTTTGCCTTTGAGCATCCGGCGAACGGTCTTTGCGAGTTTGCCCATATTCACCGGCTTCATGAGGAAGGCGCCGATGCCGATGGCCCTGGCTTCCTTTTCGGAGAGGACTTCACTGTAGCCGGTACACAGGATGATGCGGACGTCCGAGGCGATTTGCATGAGCTCTTTGGCCAGGCGGGCTCCGGTCATCTTCGGCATGGTTTGATCGGTGATGACCAGATCGACGTCTTTCAGATGCTCGCGGTAGTATTCCAGGGCCTCCAGAGGGGCGGCAAAGGCCGTGACCCGGTAGCCCAGGCGCTGGAGCATCTCAGCTTCCATTTCAAGAAGGCTGGCGTCGTCGTCCACGATGAGGATGGATCCGCTGCCTTTGGGAATGCTCTCGGCGGTATCGTCGTTGCCGGTGCGTGTTTTCTTGGGCGTCACCAGCGGCAGCAGTACGTGAAACGTGGCCCCCTTATCGGGTTTGCTGTACACCGTGACAGCGCCGGCGTGGTGGCTGACAATACCGTGAACGACCGACAACCCCATCCCGGTGCCTTCGTTTACGCCTTTGGTGGTGAAAAATGGGTCAAAGATGCGGTCCATCACTTCCGGCGCGATGCCCTTGCCGGTGTCCATGACGGTGAGCATGGCATAGCGGCCCGGCTTCAGATTGCCGTGCATGGCGGCCTCTTCCTCGTCCAGCGTCAGGTCGGTGAGTCCGATGTCCAGGACGCCGCCATCTTTGCGCATGGCATGGGCGGCATTGGTGCACAGATTCATCAGCACCTGGGTGATGAGGGAGATGTCCGCCATGATGGTGAGCGGTTCGGTTGTGATGTGCTGTTGGATGTCGATGGTCGTGGGCAGCGAGGCGCGCAGCAGTTTCAGCGACTCTTTGATGAGGCTGTTGATGATGAGCGGGCGCTTTTCCTGGGTGGTCTGGCGGCTGTAGTTGAGGATCTGCATCACGAGGTCTTTTGCCCGGAGGCACGCCCCCTCGATTTTTTCCAGGTGTTTTCGGATCGGGTTGCCATCGGGTATATCGGATTTGGCCAACTCCGCATTGCCGCTGATGATCCACAGGATGTTGTTGAAGTCGTGGGCGATGCCGCCGGCCAGGGTGCCCACGGCTTCCAGCTTCTGGGAGAGCATCAGTTGGGCTTCGAATTTTTTGCGTTCCTCCTCGGCATGGATTTCCCGGGTGATATCCATTGCTGTGATGACGGCGCCGTCTGAGAAGGGGGCGATGTACACCGAGAGGTATTTGCTATGGTAGGGAAGCCGATCAAAGGCGCGGGGCGTGCCATTTTCGATGCATTCCATGAGTTCTGAGCGCATGTCCACGCTATGTCCGCCGGCATAATCGGCGGTGTACATCCGGTCTCCGATGGCCGGTTTTCGTCCGGCGGACCGGTTGATGCCGTTGGCGTGGGGGGTGATGTTGAAATCGGTGATCCGGCCGCTGCGGTCCACCACGATGATGTCGAAGGGGTAGGTATGAAATATTTCCCGATAGCGATCCACTTGCCGCTGCAGCGACACGGTGTCGTTCTGGGAGATCGACTTCTGGCTGCTGGGTGCCTTGGTCACCGAAAACCGCCCAATGCTGGGATCATAGCGTGTCCGCGCCTGCCGAAAAGTATCCTTTAAGAATCCTTTTGCCCTGCGACCTGCGCGGTTCAACGGCCGCCGCTGTTCCTGGTGAGGCGACCGTAGGGGTTTTATATGCGGGTGCCGCTGCGATGTCAAACGATGGTCGGGATGACCGGAGCTTCAGCCGTCAACGCGTGCGCGCTGCGCCAAACACTTTTTTCAGCAGTTCGGTGCTCCGTGCCTGCGGGTTTTCCCGCAGCCGCCGCTCTTCCTGAGCCACCATCAGGAAAATGCCGTCCAAGGCGCGGGCGGTGACGTAGGCGTCCAGGTCGAACCGCAGCCGGTCAGAAATGAAGGGGATGCGTTGCGCCGCATTGTCCAGATCATGGTAGGCGCGGGTCACGCCTACGGACGCCATGGATTCATGGACGATGGGCGTGAACAGATCGGTGAGCGGTGCTTGGGTGTTGTCTTTAAAATACCGCGTCGCTTCATCCACGCGGCCGTTGAGGATGGTGGCGGCATCGGCGAAAGTGACCCGGCTGGCGGCATCCAGGAAGATGGCGGTGGCCTGGGGGGCTGCGGTTTCTGCCGCACGGTTCATGCTCAGCACAAAGCGATCGAGCTGATCGCCGAGCCCGGTACTGCGCAGCAGGGATTCCAGTTGCTGAACGTTGTCCGGGAGCAGAATCTTGATAT
This sequence comes from Pseudomonadota bacterium, assembly GCA_043825735.1. GTDB lineage: Bacteria > Desulfobacterota > Desulfobacteria > Desulfobacterales > JBDRRP01 > JBDRRP01. The sequence continues at coordinate 20,894 of JBDRRP010000053.1, forward strand.
CGGCATTGGTGAAGTACCCGTCCGGGCGCCCCACCGCCGCCACGGCATTGCGGGTGCCCACGGCCAGCGCTTCGCGCAGACCGGCAGCGATATCGGTCTCGCTCGGCGCAGACGATGTCTGGATGGCGCGGGTGACCTCCGAGAGGACGTCCTGCCATCCGGCGGTGGTTGACGTGGGGGACAAAAGCAGGGTGATGGCCAGCGCTTGAGTGATAATGTGTCGACAGGGTCGCATATGCTTTGCCTTTTAGCAGGGTGATGTGTCATGGTGATGCGGGTGTCTTTATTGTAGCAATTTACTAAAACATGTCACGCGCGCAGACAAGTAAAAACTGCCACCGGCCGGCGATGGCCGGATCACTGCCATGACGGGTTTGGTAAAAATCGCTTTTTTGATTGCGGCAATTTATCTCGGCTTCGGCATGTTGCTGTTCGCCTTTCAGCGGGTGATGCTGTTTCCGCGCGATGCGGCAGTGACGCTGGCGGCGGCGCCGGTGCCGGAGGGCGCTCTGGAGCGGATGTGGATCAATGTGGCGGGGCAGCGGGTGGAGGCCTGGTTCATCCCGCCTGAAACCGCTTCAGGGCCGGCTCCCATTGCCCTGCTGGCCCACGGCAACGCGGAGACCATCGACACGATGGCGCTCGAGTTTTTGCCCCTCAGGCAGTTGGGAATGGCCTTGCTGCTGGTGGAGTACCCGGGCTACGGCCGCTCCGGCGGGCGGCCGTCCCAGGCGTCGATCGGGACGGTGCTGAAAACGGCCTGTGATCTTGTGGCGGGCCGCCCGGACGTGGATTCCCGAAGATGGGTATACATCGGCCGGAGTCTGGGGGGCGGGGCTGTCTGCGACCTGGCCGTCCGGCGGCCGCCTGCGGCGATGGTGCTCATCTCCACCTTCACCAGCGTCAAATCCTTTGCCCGGCGCTACCTGATGCCCGGCCTCCTCGTGCGGGACCCCTTCGACAATCTGACAGCACTGAGGACGTATCCGGGACCAGCCCTCATCATTCACGGCAGCCGTGATGAGCTCATCGACTACCGGCATGCACAAAAACTGCATGCCGCCGCTACCGGCAGTCGGCTCATCACCTACGATTGCGGTCACAACGACTGCCCCCCGGATCCGGCCCGATTCTGGTCGGATCTCACCGGTTTTCTCACCGAGGCAGGGATCGTCAACAGCCCTGGTATCTAATAGAGCATTGAAAATGAGCGAGAACGCCGCCAGGGGCCAGAAGATGCCGCTTGTGGACGGACACGCTAGTGGATGCCCTTCGCATTCAGATACGGGCCATACTGCCGGTCGGTTTCCATGATGTGTTTGACCAGCCAGTCCTTGAGGAAATTAGTGATCTGGATGGGATTGCTGATGGTGCCCTCGCGATATTGCTGGTAGAAGGCGCCGACTTTGGCTGCCATTTTTTCATGTTTCTGGCGGTGGGCGTCAACGTCCGGATAGCCGCCGTCGGCCATGAGTTTTTCCTCATCGGCAAAATGGGTTTTCGTATAGGATACCAGGCCGTTGAGAACTTTTTCCAACGCGTCTTTCCCATGTCCTGCGCGCATGGCTTCGTACAAGTCATTGAGATACCCTACCAGCTTTTTGTGTTGCAGGTCGATTTTCTGGATGCCGACGCTGTAATCCTCTTTCCAATCAAAAAATGCCATCGGATGCCTCCTTGCGATCCCTGAAATGAATAAGCATGGCGGGCCTGACCCGCGGTGGGATGATGCGGCCCTTTATGGGGACATATCGGCCGGAGGCGAGGCGACTTGAGCGTTTTTCGCTTGTCTGCCGGTGGCGCCGCCGGAAAGCGTCGGCGGTGCCGGGCGATTGAAGGCTATTCTGCGTCCTGGTAGCGTTTTTGGATGGCCCTGAGGACGTCGAGGCGGCTGAAAAAAATGTCCACCAGTTCAGGATCGAACTGTGCACCGGCCTCTTTCTGGATGGTGTCGAGGACGTCCTGCTCACTCCATGCCTGCTTGTAGACCCGGGCCGAAGAGAGGGCGTCGTAGACATCGGCCAGCGACACGATGCGGCCGAACAGCGGGATGTCTTCTCCTGCTTTGCCCCGTGCGCTGCCGTCGGAGCGACCGCGGCCGGGCAGAGGGTCGCTGGTTTCTACCGCCACGTGTCCCGGGTACCCGTCGCCGTCCCAGCGTTCGTGGTGGTTCAGGGCCACCTGTAGGGCGGCTTCATCGAAATCCGACTGGGGATCGAGAAAGAGCCGTGCCCCGAGTACGGTATGTTGCTTCATGATTTCCCGTTCATCGTTGTTGAAGCGGCCTGGTTTTTTCAGGATCATGTCAGAGATGGCCACCTTTCCGACATCGTGGAGCATGGCGGCCATGCGCAGTGAATCGCGGTTGCGCTCCATTTCCTTGGAGCCGATGCTGCGGCGCTCCGCCCATTTCTCATAGATCTCCAGGGAGTACCCGCCCACGCGGTTGACGTGGGCACCGGTTTCCTTGGGGTCTCTCATTTCGGCCATACTGATCATTCGAAGAAGGATGGCGCGGGTCATTTTGGCCCGCTCCAGGGCCACGGTGGCAATGCTGGCGAAATGGCGCATCAGGTTCTCGTCGTCCAGCGTGAAGGCGATGGTTTTGCCTTCGGCGTCTCTGCCGTTGATGATCTGCAAGATCCCCAGAATGTCTCCCCGGGTGTTTTTCAGAGGTACGGTCACCACGGATTGGGTCGTGTAGCCTGCCGAGAGGTCGAACTGTTTGCTGAACTTGTAGGGTACCGTGTTGGAGATCCGGTAAACGTCCGGGATGTTCAGCAGCTCTCCGGTGGTCGCCACGTAGCCGGCGATGCTGTCGGTGTTGATGGGCAAAAAGAAAGTCGAGTAGATGAGCTTTTCCCCCGGCGGCAGTCGGCGCTGAAGGGTTTCATTCTGGGTATATGAGAACTTGAGCATCCGTTCATTGCGGATGTAAATGGAGCCCGCGTCGGCATTGACGAACCGCCGGGCGTCGGTCAGGATGCGCTCCATGAGAACGTCCAGATCGTTGACCTGGTTCAGTTCGATTCCCAGCGCCATCAGTTTGTCCAGTTTTTCTTTCGATGTCAGCATAGCGGCCTCCGCTGTGGAATTATCTACCCATCGATACCGGCAAAGGCGAGATATTGTCAAGCATCTCCGGTCTCTTGCTGATCGGGGGAGGGCCCCCGTGGCATGTTGCCGGGGGCGGTCGGCATTCAGCCGATTTTCCTATAAACCGCGAAGATCGTGCTTTTCTTTGCCGGCCCAAAGAAGGTGAGCCGGTAAAAAAGCAATTTTCTCGCTAAGACGCCAAGTTCGCAAAGAAAAATATCATCAATATTAGTGCATTCGCTTTGCGATCTCTGCGGCTTTGCGAGAGATTCGGATTTTTTGCGGGACCATCAAAGAAAAGCACCAAAAGAAAGGCCGGGCGCGCGCTAAGGCCGAACGTTGAGGCGCCAGTCGTAGGGGGTGAATGAAATGGCGGCCCGCTGCTCCCGGATGAAACGACGGTCTTCCGGTGATTCGGCAAGGTGTTCCGCGTGCAGGGCAAAAAACTGCTTCAGGGAGGTGATCCCCCGGCTGCCTAACAGGGCGTTCCACTGGGCGTGGCTGTGGTCGAAATCGGCGGCCCCCAGCGACGCGGCACTCCAAAACGAAAGTGCTGTAAAAATAACGGCGATGATGTTTTTCATGGAGAGCCCTCCTCGTCACCCCCTCATCCAGCGGTGGTAGCGCTCGACCCAACGCAGCAGTTTTTCCGGCGCATGGGTGCGTTTCCATAGTCCGGCAGCCGCCTTGTTGGCTTCGGCAAGTGTGGGGTAGATGTGGATGGTGCCCAGGATCTTGTTGAGCCCGAGGTTGTGCTTCATGGCCAGGACGAACTCGGCGATGATGTCGCTGGCATGGGCCCCCATGATGGTCACCCCGAGAATTTTATCGGTCCCGGGCTGGGTCAACACCCGGACCAGGCCGTGGTCTTCGCTGTCGGCGATGGCCCGGTCCAGGTCATCGATACCGTAGGTGGTCACCTCGCAGGCGATGCCCTTTTCCCGGGCTTCCAGCGCATTAAGCCCAACCCGGGCCACTTCCGGATCGGTGTACGTGGCCCAGGGGATCACGCGGTAGTCGACGTCGAAAGTCTTCAGCCGCCCGAAGAGCGCGTTGACCGCGGCATACCAGGCCTGGTGCGCCGCGGTGTGAGTGAACTGGTATGGCCCGGCCACATCTCCGGCGCAAAAAATATTGGGGAAGTTGGTCTGCAAAAGCCCGTTGGCCGCGACGGTGCCGTTGGGACGGATCGTCACGCCGAGCTTTTCCAGGCCGAAACCCCGGGCGTTGGCCGCGCGGCCCACGGCCACTATGATTTCATCGAATGGCACCCGAACCGCAGCGCCGTCATGATCGCAGACGAGAACCTTTTCCCCGTTCTCGGTGAGCACTTCCATGGCCCGGTGTCCGGTGAGCACCCGAACCCCCTCGGCCTCGAACCGCCGCTGCACGCTTTGGGAAATGTCTTCGTCTTCACGGGCCAGAATCCGGGGCATCATTTCCACCTGGGTGACCTTCGAGCCCAGCCGGGCAAAAGCCTGTGTCAGCTCGCAGCCGATGGGGCCGCCGCCCAAAACAGCCAGGCGTCCGGGCAGTTTTCTCAGGTTCCAGACCGTATCGGAGGTCAGGTAGCCCACTGCATCGAGACCGGCAATGGGCGGCACGAACGGCCGCGCGCCCGTGGCCACCACGATGCTTCGCGTGGTGATCGTGCGGCCGTTGACCGTTACCGTAAACGGCGAGGAGACCCGGGCCGCTCCCTGAATGACTTCCACGCCCAGTTCGGTGTAGCGCGCGATGCTGTCATGAGGCGCTACCTTGGCGATGACGCTGTGGACGCGCGCCATGACATCGGCAAAATCAAAGTCGATGCGGCCTTCTTTGAATCCAAATTCCCGGGCGCGCGCAGCATAGCTGACCATTTTGGCCGATCTCAGGAGCGCTTTGCTGGGGACGCACCCGGTGTTCAGGCAATCGCCGCCCATCTGGTGCTTTTCAATGAGGGCCACTTTGGCTTTCACTGCGGCGGCGATATAGGCGGTGACCAGCCCGGCGGATCCGGCGCCGATGACCACCAGATTATAGTCGAAGCGGGCCGGTTTCGGCCAGTCGGCATACACGCGGCGCGCTTTGATCATGGTGATGACTTTTTTGGCCACCAGCGGGAAGACCCCCAGCAGGGCAAAGGAGATGATCAGGCCCGGAGAGAGAATGCCGCTCAGGGAGGTGATGCCGGCCAGATGGGTGCCGGCATTCACGTAAACGATTGTTCCCGGCAGCATGCCGATTTGACTGACCAGATAATAGGCGGTGGTGCGGATGGGCGTCAGGCCCATCACCAGGTTGATGACGAAAAACGGAAACAGCGGCACCAGGCGTAAGGTAAAGAGATAAAACGCGCCGTCTGCGGCGATGCCCTCGTTGATGGCTTTGAGCTTGTCGCTGAATTTTCCCTGAACCCAGTCCCGCAGCACGAACCGGGAGGCCAGAAAGGCCAGGGTGGCGCCGATGGTGCTGGCAAAGCTGATCACCAACACACCGGTCCACAAGCCGAAGAGACCGCCGCCCACCAATGTCATGACCGTTGCCCCAGGCAGGGACAGGGCGGTGACCAGGATATAGATCGCCATGTAGACGGCGATTGTCAGCGCCGAGTGATCCCGGTAGTAGGCACCGAGGGCCTCCTGCTGGGTTTTCATGTTTTCCAGCGTCAGGGCATGGTGCAGATCGACCGCGAAAAAGGCAACCGTCAGCACTGCGATGGTGACGACTATGGCGATTCTGGCGGTTCTGCTTTCCATGGTGCATCCTCGGTTTGTCAGTCGTGCCGGCCGATCGCGCAACGGGTGATTGGCCCGTGTCCACACACAAACAGCCTCTTTGCGGGACTTTGGAATTGAGTCGCCCGCTGCTGATAATCCTTACAGCGGGACCGACGCGCCATCTTATTCTTCCCCAGGTGCTGGGGCCGCCGAAGCGGCGTTAGTGATCAACAGCAGCTCAAATAATAGTGGTATGAATTTGTCGCTTGTGGTAATTATCGGTAATCAATCGTTGCTTTTGGGGTAGCCGTGGCGCCGACAACGAGGGTTTCGCCTGGAACCAACCGAGAAGCCCAGGGGCCCTCAGATAATTAGGGCATTCTGCATAAGCATGACCCCTTTTTGTATGTACGGTGCCGCAACGGATACAGCAACGCTGATGCCCGACTCACCTTCATTGGTCAAGGATACCTCATGAACGAGATGATGACCACCAAAGAAGTCGCCCGGTATCTCAGTGTTAACGAGAAAATGGTATATACCCTCATTTCGGAAAAAGGACTTCCTGCCACCAAGGTTACCGGCAAATGGCTTTTCCCGCAAAATCTGGTGGAGCAGTGGCTTGAAAATAACGCGATCAATTTTCCCGAAGTCGCTTCCCCCCTGGCGCGCTACCAGGGGCTTCTGGTTCTGGCCGGCAGCAATGACATCCTGCTGGATCGTACCATTGGGCTGTTCAACGAGACCCGGGGGGATCATCTGGCCGTGTTCGCCAATCTGGGCAGCATGGGGGGGATCCGCGCCCTGCGCCGCCAGCAATGCCACATCGCCGCCAGCCACTTGCTTCAGGAAAACGGCGAAGAATACAATTTTGATGCGGCCCAGAAGGAGCTGGAGAAAATGCCGGTGGTGGTCAATTTTTGCAGCCGCGAGCAGGGCGTGATGCTGGCGCGCGGCAACCCTTTGAAGATTCGCGGAATCCAGGACTTCGGAAAACCGGGGCTGCGGCTGGCCAACCGTCCGCTGAGTACCGGCACCCGGCTGCTGCTGGACCGGGAACTGGTGCGCTGCGGCATCCGGGGCGAGCAGATTGCCGGGTATGACTCGGCCCATGCCCGCCATATGGACGCCGGGTTAGAAGTCCTTGCCGGCCGCGCGGACGCGGCGCCGGGCATCCGGCCCGTGGCTTTTCTGCTGGGGCTGGATTTTCTCCCCCTGCGATGGGAACGTTATGATCTGCTCATCGCAAAGGAACATTTCTTCGAAAAAAGTGTCCAGACCTTTCTCAGCCTCTTTCATGACCCTGCCTTTCAGGCCATGGCCAACAGTCTCGAAGGATACGATACCCGGTTGAGCGGGCAGATGGTTTTTCAGCGATAAGGCGGCCGGCCTTCGCCGACACGCCACCATTGGCAGCGATAGGCCCACGGCTGGGCGGGGCGCCGGGTGGAAGCGCCCGGTAGCCGACAGGGATATGGACGCCGGCCAGCGCGATGCGACCAATTGTCAGTATTGGTTGATTATGGTATTTTCTGTCGTCAGGCAGAAATCATAGATTAATGAAATTGACAAAAATAACTCATAATTGTAGTCCTCAGGCGAATCGCTGCTTGCGGTCGCAAGCGAAAGCCGCCGGCTTTGCCGGTGGCCCTTTACTACTTCGTTGATATGGAGGATGGCAGATGACCAAAAGGGTCCGTATTCAGATGTTGACAGTGATTTTTTGTCTGCTGATGATCATCCCGGCGACGGCACTGGCCGAGGGGAAAACGCTGCTGATGGCGACTACCACCAGCACCGACAACACCGGTCTGCTGGACGTGTTGGGGCCGCTCTTTACAAAGGACACCGGTATTGCCCTGAAGTGGGTGGCCACAGGGACCGGAAAAGCACTCAAACTGGGGGAAAACTGCGACGCGGATATCCTCATGGTGCATGCGCCGGCGTCGGAGAAGGCATTTGTCGACGCCGGTTTCGGTGTTGACCGCCGTCAGGTGATGTACAACGATTTCGTCATTATCGGACCGGTTTCCGACCCGGCCGGTATCGAATCCATGCCGGTAGAGACGGCATTGACCACCGTGGTGGATAAGGGCGCAATTTTTGTCAGCCGGGGCGATAACAGCGGCACCGACAAAAAGGAGAAATCGCTTTGGAAAGCGGCCGGCCTTCCGCTGCCCGACAAGGCTTCCTGGTACGTGCAGACCGGTCAGGGGATGCTGGCGACCATCAACGTGGCCGCCGAACGAAAAGGCTACACCATGACCGATCGGGGAACCTTCATTAAATACGAGGCCGACCACCAGGGCAATCCGCCCCTGGTCATCCTCGTTGAAGGCGACGGGACGCTGCTCAACCAGTACAGTGTGATCGCCGTGAATCCGAAGCGGTGCACCAATGTGCAAAATGCCGAGGCCAAGGTGTTTGCCGATTGGATTACCAGTGCGCCGACCCAGAAGGCCATCGGAGACTTCAAACTGCTGGGTAAGCAACTATTCACGCCCAACGCTAAGTGACCATCCACAGGCGGCATCTTTGCCTTAGAACCCTTTCGCTTCGCTCAGGGGTCCAGGGGAAAAGACATGGTCCGGCGCGGGCGAACACAAGGTTCGCCCCTACGCTGGACCGGGTTTTCCCGTCAGCCCGAGTGATTCACGAGTTCGCCCGCGCTGCCCTGCGGCCTGCCCTGCCAGCGGCTGGGGTCATTGCGTTAACTGACAGGGCGGCGCCGGGGCGCGGGTCAGTGTTGTTTAAAACCGGTTTGCAGGTTATTTGGCACCCGCATGGAATTTTTATATAAAGGTCTGATCGGCGCTTTTCAGTTGCTGGCGGCGGCCGACGAGGAAACACTGTCGGCTGTCGCCGCCACCTTGAAGGTGTCCCTGGGAGCCATGGGAATCAGTCTGGCCTTTGGCATTCCTCTTGGGTTTCTGTTGGGGTTCTTCTCTTTTCCCGGGCGCCGCGCTGTCCGGACCGTGGTGGATACCCTTTTGGCATTGCCCACCGTGCTTATTGGCCTTCTGGTCTATGCTTTTGTGTCCAGCCGAGGGCCGCTCGGCCAGTTCGGCCTGCTGTTCACACTGCCCGGGATTGCCATCGGCCAGACCATTCTGGCGCTGCCTATCGTGGCCGCCCTTACCGCTTCTTCGATAGAGGGCGGCGATCCCCGACTGCGGCCCACCCTCATGGCCCTGGGGGCCGGTCGGCGGCAGGTGCTGCTCAGCACCCTGTGGGAATCGCGCCACGGTCTGCTGGTGGCCGCGGTGACCGCTTACGGGCGGGTGACCACCGAAGTGGGGATCTCCATGATGGTGGGGGGCAACATCAAGTGGCACACCCGAACCATGACCACCGCCATCGCCCTGGAGACCAATAAAGGGCAGTTTGCCATGGGGGTGGCGCTCGGCCTGGTGCTCCTGTCCATAGCCTTTGCCGTCAACCTGTCTTTGGCGGCGTTGAGGAAACGGTAGTGGCAGACGCGCCCGTATACCAATTGGAGAACGTGGTTCAGACCTATGGGCCGCGCACGGTACTGACGGTGCCCGGCCTGAACATTTCCGGAGCCAGCATCACCGGTCTGGCAGGACCCAACGGCAGCGGCAAGAGTACCTTGCTGGATCTGCTGGGATTTATCCGCAAACCGGCCGGTGGCGTCATCCGGCTCAATGGGGCCCCGGCAGAGCCATTCAGCGAACCCGTGCGCAGCGCGGGCATCACGCTGCTCAACCAGAACGTCTATCTGCTCAAGCGCTCGGTCTACAACAATGTGGCCTACGGGTTGAAAGTTCGCGGGGCGCACCGCGGGGCCCGCGCGCGGATAGCCGACGCCCTCGAGCAGGTGGGCCTTCCCCTGGAAGCCTTCGGCCGGCGTCCGTGGTATGCCTTGTCCGGGGGAGAAGCCCAGCGGGTGGCCATGGCCGCCCGGTTGGTCCTCCGGCCCCGGGTGCTGCTTCTGGACGAGCCCACTGTCAGTGTGGACGATCACAGCGCGCGTCTGATCAAACAGGCCGCCCTGGAGGCGCGCCACCGGTGGGGCACCACCCTGGTGATCGCCAGCCACGATATGCATTGGCTTCATGCCGTTTGCGACAACATCGTCCATCTTCACGGGGGCCGGGTGATGTCCTCCGGCTTTGTCACGGCCATTGACGGTCCCTGGGAACCGGACAGCGCGGGGTGCTGGGTGCACAAACTGGTGGACGGGCAGTGCATCCGGGCCAAGGGGGGCGATGCCGGCAGGCCGCCGGTGACCGCTCTTGTCGAGTCGGACGCCGTGAGGTTGTCCGTGTCGCCGCCGGTGCCCAGTCTCGCGGAAAACCAGCTTTCAGGCACGCTCACCCGGCTCATATTCGAGAAACGTTCCGGCGGTCTCATCGCCACCGTGGATGTGGGTCCGCTCTCCTTTACCTGCCGCCTGCCAGAGGATCTTTCAGACGATGCGCGCGTCAATCCGGGCCGATCCGTCTATCTCCAGTTTCCCAATGACGCGGTGCGCCGGCACACCCCGCCCCCCTGAAAATACCTAAGTTCTTTTCCGGCCTTCATCGGTTGCGGCGGGTGACGCGGCCCCCTTGCGGCATTGTGCCTTGAAGGCCCTCCGGTTCGATGTTATGACACCTCCGGCGGCTGCCCATGCCCATATTGCCACTTTTGGAGCAAATAACTGAAATGGACGTTTTTCTTTACAATACGCTGACCCGGACCAAAGAACGTTTTGTACCCATCGATAACGGCCACGTGGGGCTCTACACCTGCGGCCCGACGGTGTACAACTTCGCCCACATCGGTAATCTGCGCACCTTTCTTTTCGAGGACATTCTCAAGCGGGTGCTGATTTACAACGGCCTGGATGTCCGGCACATCATGAACATCACTGACGTGGGGCACCTTACCGGTGACCGGGACATGGGCGAGGACAAGATGGAAAAGGGCGCCGAGCGGGAAGGCAAAACCGCATGGGACATCGCCGCCTTCTACACCGAGGCTTTTAAGCGGGACATCCGTGCGCTGAACATCCTGGATCCGACCATCTGGGTGAAGGCCACCGATACCATCCCCGAGCAGATTGAATTGATCCGGATCCTGGAAAAAAAGGGATTTACCTACAAGACCTCGGACGGGATCTATTTCGACACGGCCCGGTTGCCGGACTATGCCAAACTCAGCCGCCAGAACCGGGAGGCGCTCCAAGAGGGTGCTCGGGTGGAGAAAAACCTCGAGAAGCGCAATCCCACCGATTTCGCCTTGTGGAAGTATTCTTTGCCCGGCGTGCAGCGTCAGATGGAGTGGGACTCGCCCTGGGGGGCCGGATTTCCGGGTTGGCACATCGAGTGCTCGGCCATGAGCATGAAATATCTGGCCGAGCGGCTCGACATCCACTGCGGCGGCTCCGATCACATCGATGTCCACCACACCAATGAAATCGCCCAGTCGGAGGCGGCCACGGGCAAGCCGTTTTTCAATTTCTGGATGCACGGAGAATTTCTCAACATTCAGGGCGGAAAGAAGATGGCCAAAAGCGAGGGCAATTTTCTGACCCTGGAAAATGCCTTCACCGCTCAGGACATTGATCCCCTGGTCTTTCGGTATGCCGCCTTTCTCAGTCACTACCGCAAGCCCATGGAGTACAGCGACGAATCGGTGACGGCTGCCCGCAACGGACTGCGGCACCTGCGTCAACAGGTGCGCCGTTTGGTGGCATCGGCAGGGGAAACCGCGGCCGGCGTGGACGAGACCTTTCGCGATAAGTTTCTGGAACCACTCAATGACGATCTCAACATGCCCCGGGCCATGGCCGTAGTGCAGGAGCTTTTAAAATCGGACCTGCCGGATGCGGTGAAGCTGGCCACGGTGCGCAATTTCGATGCGGCGGTGCTGGCCCTCGATCTGGACCGCCCCGAAGCGGACGTAGCCATCCCCGAGGCGGTGGCCGCCCTGGTGGCTGCGCGTACCCAGGCGCGCAAGGAGAAGAACTGGGCCCTGTCCGACGAACTGCGGGACCGGCTGACGGCCATGGGCTGGGTCGTGAAGGACACCCCCGATGGGATGCTGGTGACAAAGCCCGAATAGTCGCCGTTGTATGACAACCACTTCTTGATCACCACGAAGTTCACGAAGCACGCGAAGGGATAAACAGCCCATTGTTGCAACCGTTTTTTTCGTGGCCTTCGTGGTCATCCACTCAATGGCTCGGAAAACGTCAACTCGCGCATTCTGGGCCGGCGTAAACGGCAATTGGCCTGGACGAGGTGCTGCCGATGATCAGCCTTCGAATCCCGCATCTTCTGTTGTCCTCTGCGGTGCTGCTGGCCACGGCCTTCATGGTGCCGGTTCTTGCGGCCGGGCCACTGGTCCCGGCGGCGGTGCCCCTCGACGCGGACGGCACCATGCACATCAGCCCGGCCGACCGGTGCCCGGTGTGCGCCATGCGTCCGGCGCGCTATCCCAAATCCGCCTGCGCCATCCAGCTCAGTGACGGGCGCACCTTTTACTTCTGTGAGAGCGGCTGCCTGCTGCGTTCCTGGCTTCATCCGGACGTTCATCTGGGCACAGCGAAAAGTGCGCTCACGCGGGTGGTGGTGCGCGAATACTTTTCAGGGGCGGTTATTGATGGGCAGGCGGCCACCTGGGTGGCCGGCTCGGATGTCATCGGCCCGATGGGTCCCATGATCGTCCCCCTGGACGGCGACGACCATCTGGTGACGTTCAAGCGACGCCATGGGGCCCGTTTCGTGTTCCGGCTATCGGATTTGACCGACGCGCTGTGGCAGCAGATATTTGATCGTCACCCCTGACATGGTAGACAGCGAAAGACGATGGGGCCGTCCTCGGGGGAAATACCAAGACCGCATTTAAAATTGTGAACATTTTGCAACTCCAACTTGCAAAATGGTCCTAATTGTGTCTATGCTCCTACTATGCCGATCGTCTCTCGCACAATTGAAGCAGTTCTGCCTATGTTATCTGCAAAATATCCGGTGCTCACCCTTACCGGACCACGTCAGAGCGGAAAGACGACGCTGTGCAAAAAGGCCTTCGCGCATAAACCCTACGCCAATTTAGAATCACCCGACGTTCGGCAATTTGCCATCGATGATCCCAGAGGGTTTCTGGCCCAGTTCCCTGACGGTGCCATTCTTGATGAAATTCAGAGGGCACCCGGGCTGGCTTCCTTTATCCAGCCGATGGTGGACGAAGATCAGCGACCGGGGCGTTTTATTCTGACCGGCAGCCAGCAATTTGAAGTGAGCAACACCATCAATCAATCCCTGGCAGGGCGAACGGCTCTGGTCAAACTGCTTCCTTTTTCCATTGATGAGATTCAAGCTGGATTTTCTCTGCCAGCCATCGACAGCCTTCTTTACCATGGGTTCTATCCGCGCATCTGGGATAAGCACCTGAACCCGACCCAGGCTCTTGGAGATTATTTTGAGACTTACATAGAAAGGGATTTGCGACAGCTGATTACCATTAAGGATTTAAGCACTTTTCAGCGTTTTATGAAGTTGTGCGCTGGGCGCACCGGTCAGTTGCTGAATATAAACAGCCTGGCCAACGATACCGGTATCTCGCATACAACTGCCGGGAACTGGCTCTCCACTCTGGAAGCAAGCTATATTATCTTCTTATTGCAGCCTTATCACGCGAACATTTCCAAACGGTTGGTCAAGTCGCCCAAGCTATATTTTTATGATGTCGGCTTGGCCGCCTACTTGATCAATATCGACGATGAAAGGCAGATTTTCAGAGACCCCCTCAGGGGCAACCTGTTTGAAAACATGGTCATTTTAGAGGCGCTCAAGTATCGGTTGAATCAAGGCAAAAAGAGCAACCTCTATTTCTATAGGGACAGCAAGGGAAATGAGGTCGATCTGCTGTTGCTTAATGGGCCGGATATTTTCCCAATAGAGATTAAGGCCGGCATGACCATCACCCGAGACTACTTCAAGGGGTTGTCCTATTTTTCAAAGCTTTTCGCCGGCCATGTTTCCAACGGTGCGGGGATCGTTTACGGTGGCGGCGAAAGGCAACAAAGAAGCGACGTTTCGATTGTGCCGATTCAACATTTGAATCAACTGTTTTTGAAGTAATCGAGGGCGCTGTGGGTATCTCGCGTCTATCGCCACGCACACAACGCATGGCATTGCGATAGAGAGGACTTCCGTCATCATGAAACCCATTGTGGAATGCGTGCCCAATTTCAGCGAAGGGCGAGATACGGAAACCATAGACGCCATCGCCGCCGCCATCCGCGATACCGCAGGCTGCACCCTGATCGATGTGGACCCCGGCGCCAGTACGAATCGCACCGTTGTCACATTCGTGGGGACACCGGCGGCGGTTATCGACGGCGCGCTCAATGCCGCCAGGGTGGCCAGTCGGCGGATTGACATGGCCCGGCACAGGGGCGCGCACCCGCGCTTCGGGGCTATGGACGTGTGCCCTTTTGTGCCGGTTTCCGGCGTTACCATGGAAGCGTGCGTGGATATTGCCAACACCTTCGGACGGCAACTGGCCGAAGAACTTCAGGTGCCGGTGTATCTTTACGAGCACGCAGCCAAAGAAGACTACCGTCGCAAGCTGTCGGACGTGCGTCAGGGGGAATACGAGGGGCTGGCCGAGCGACTGGCCGATCCCCGCTGGCAGCCCGATTTCGGGCCGGCCCGGCTGGTGCCCGCCTGGGGCGCTACCGCCGTGGGCGCCCGCATGTTTCTCATCGCCTACAATGTGAACGTTCTGGGTACTGCCAACCAGGCCCACCGGATCGCAATGAACCTGCGAGAGGCCGGCCGGGGACCGGATGAACCCGGTCGGTTCAAGGCCGTCAAGGCGATGGGGTGGTTTGTGGACGACGCAAACGTGGCCCAGGTGACGGTCAATTTGAACGATTATCGGGAGACCAACATCCACACGCTCTATGAGACTGTCAAAGAAGAAGCCGCCGCCCTCAGGCTGGCGGTGACCGGCTCGGAGATCGTGGGCGTCGTGCCGAGGGAAGCGATTCTGATGGCTGCCGAGCACTACATCGAGAAAGAAAATCTTTTCATACTGGACGAGGATCAGAAGGTGCGCCTGGTTGTCGACCGCCTGGGGCTGAGCGCCGCGGCGCCGTTCAATCCTAAGGAGAAAATCATCGAATACATCGTGGCCGAGCCCCCGGAAGAGCCTTTGGCCGGCCTCACCCTGCGCGGGTTTGTGGATGCGGTGGCGGCCCGCACCGGGGCGCCGGGCGGTGGATCGGTATCGGCGGCCCTGGCTGCGCTGGGAACCGGGCTGGGCGCCATGGCAGCCAAACTCACCTTCGGGGTGCGTAAATTCGAGCACCTGGACGCGCGGATGCGCGAGATCATCCCGCCGCTGCACGAAGCCAGCAAGGCGCTCATTCCCATGGTGGACGCCGACAGCAGCGCCTTTAACGCCTACATGGCGGGGCTGGCCATGCCCAAAGACACGGACCTTCGCAAGGCGGCGCGCGCGGCAAAGATGCAGGAAGGCCTCAAGAGCGCCATCCGCGTGCCGCTGAAAACCATGCAACTGGGCGACGGTGCCTGGGAGGCCATGTGCGCGGTGGCCGAAGTGGGCAATATGGCCTGCAAGTCCGATATCCAGGTGGGGGCCCGGGCGCTGGAGGCAGGCATCTGGGGCGCGTACCAGAACGTGCTGATCAACATGGCCGGGATCGAGGATGAAGGGTTTAAAGGAGAGATCCTGGCCGAGGCCGGGGCCATGGCCGAGCGGGCCAAAGTGATGTGCGCCCGGGTGCTGGAAATACTGGAGAAGCGATAATTTGATGGCGTAGCGAAACAATGGTCATAAAGGTTACAGCGGCCGCGATGGATAAAAGGGTCCAAGGGGCCGAGGGGTCGAGGGGCCAAGGCAAACCCTAAAACCCGAAATCATGGCCCGAGGGTCGCCACAATTTACAAATCTGACGACCCTCCTGTCGTCGTCGACCACAATCAAAGCGGCTGGCGCTTTATGGTGTTTGGCAGTTACGTTTTTCACTCGACCCCTTGAACCCTTGACCCCTCGAACCCTTCTTCAACCCTAAGGGAGAATGCCCATGACCAACGACCTTTCACAACTTTTTCAACACCAGGCCCGCTACAACGCGCGGGCCAACCGGGAGATGTTTGCGGTTCTCTCGCAGCTTACCGAAAAGGGGCGCCGGCGGGACGTCGGATCATGGTTCGGGTCCATTCATGGCATCCTCAATCATCTGATCGTCACCGACATCAACTGGCTCAGGCGTTTCCGGGCGCTTTCCCCCAATTCCATGGTCTTGTCCGATCCCGGGCTGGACCCGCCGAACCTGTCCTGGAACCATGATCTTCACGACGATTTCGCCAGCCTTTCCCAAGACCGGGTTTTCGTGGATGAGCGGATCATCGCCTGGTTCGAGGAGTTTCCGCCCGCGCGGTGCGGGGAAACCTTCGATTATCAGGATTCGGCCGGGTCCTTCCGTAGTGCTGAGGCCGGGGCGGCCTTCGCCTTTCTTTTCACCCACCAGATCCACCACCGGGGGCAGATCAGCCATGTCCTGGATACACTGGGGCTGCCCAGCAACGTTGCCGACAACATTGCCTATCTTGAGGGATGAAAGATGAGTCCCTACCACGAACCGATTGAGGAGACGCGATGGATCTGGAATGTGTGATTTATGACAAAAAGGATGGGGTGGCCCTGATTCGGCTCAACCGGCCCCAGGTGCTCAATGCCATGAACAAGCGGCTCTGGCTGGACATGCAGGTCGCCCTGGACGATGCTCGTGAAGATGACGCGATTGCGGTGGTAGTGATCACCGGTGAGGGGCGCGCCTTTTCAACCGGCGCAGACCTCAAGGAATCGAAGACCCGCACCATCGAAGACTACCGAGATTATCTAAACGCCCTTCAGGAAGCCTCCCGTGCCGTCATCCGGTTTGAAAAACCAACAATCGCCGCCATCAACGGATACGCCATCGGCTCCGGCTACGAACTGGCCCTGGCCTGCGACATCCGTATCGCTGCTGAGGAGGCGAAAATCGGCTCTCCCGAAGCCAAGGTCACCTCATCGGTTACCGGCGGTGCTTTCCGTCTGGTCCAGGACCTCGTGGGGCCGGGGAAGGCGCGCGAGTTGCTGTTCACCGGGGAGTACATCGACGGGATCGAGGCCGCGCGCATCGGTCTGGTCAACCAGGCCGTGCCGGCCGATCAACTGATGGTGACGGTGATGGCCATGGCTGACACGATTGCCGCCAATTCGGCCTTTTCCCTGAAGATGATCAAAAAGGGGCTCAACATGGCCCGGGGAGAGACGAGCCTCGAAGCGCTTATGGATTTTGAAGTGGAGGCCTGCCTGGCGTGCGTTTCCACCAAAGAGCGGCAGGGTTCGCTCCAGGAGTTCGAAGACAGAAAGAAATAGCATCAAAAGGGTCCAAGGGTTCAAGGGTTCGAGGATTCAAGGATTCAAGGAAACCCTTTCGGCGTGATGATGGCCGCTTTTGCATTTGCCGCCAACTGTTGAACGATGGCATTAACGCTTCAGTAAGAGTGCTTCAGGGGTATTGGTTTTTTGGGTTTTGCTTTTCGGTTTATCACTCGAACCCTTGACCCCTCGACCCCTTGGACCCTTTGCGCCGCAATTTGATACCGCTGTAAAGGTTGGAGAGAATTGGTTCGGTAAATCCACACTGACGTTATGCCACCCAACAGGAGGCGCCAATGGGACTGGAACATATTTTGAACGCACGATCTGTCGCTGTGGTGGGGGCTTCCAAGGTGCCCACCAAACGGGGCTATCAGACCATCCGCACCCTTTTGGACGAGGGCTACGAAGGCGCCATCTATCCGGTCAATCCCAAAGAAAAAAGCATCATGGGGCTGCGCTGCCATAGTGCGGTCGCTGATATCCCCGGAGAGGTGGACGTGGCGCTCATCGCCACCCCGGCGCGATCGATTCCCGGTGTTCTGGAAGACTGCGGGAAAAAGGGCGTTAAGGGTGCCGTCATTCTGGCAACGGGGTTCGGCGAGACCGGCGCCGCCGGGAAAAGCCTGGAGGGTCAGGTCATGGCAGTGGCCCGGCGACACCAGATCCGTCTCATCGGCCCCAATACTTCCGGTATGATGAATCTGAAGGCCAACCTCAACCTCGTGGGGCTCAGGGATGCCCCCCGCGGCGACATCGCGCTGCTGACCCAGAGCGGCAACATGGCGCTGACCCTGATCACCGAGGCCAAGCTAAAGAGCCGCAAAGGGTTCAGCTACTACGTGGGGGTGGGAAACGAGGCGGACATCCGGTTTCACGAATACCTGGAGTTTTTCAGAGAGGACCCGGACACGCGGGCCATCCTCATGTATGTCGAGGGGATGCGCGAGGGGCGGAAATTTCTTCAGCAGGCCCTTCTCACCACCTTGAAAAAGCCGGTGATTCTCTTGAAAAGCGGTCGCTCAGACACCGGGAAAAAGTCGGCAGGATCCCACACCGGTGCCTTGGCCGGCATGTCTGTGGTGGCCAAGGGGGCCTTTCAACGGGCCGGTATCATCGTTATTGAAAATTCGGACGAGCTTTTTCCGGCGGCAGAAACCCTGTCCAGCATGCCTCCCATCAAAAACAACCAGATCGCCATTTTAGCCGATGGCGGGGGGCATGCCACCATTGCGGCCGACGCGCTCACCGATCTGGGGGTGGCGATCCCCGAACTGGAAGAAAAAACGCAGCAACGGCTTCGGGCGATCCTTCCGGGCGGCGCTGCGGTGCGAAATCCCATCGACGTGGCCGGGGGCACCGATGACAACCCGGCGCTCTTTGCCGACTGCGCCCGCATCATTCTCAACGATCCTCATGTGGGGGGGCTGCTCATTGTGGGGCTCTTCGGCGGCTACGGCATCCGGTTTGCCGAGAGCCTGGCCATGATGGAAGAAGACGCCGCGCATCAGATGGGTAAAATGGTGCAGCGTCGCGGCAAGCCCATCGTCGTGCACAGCCTTTACAATTCGGAAAAGCCCCATAGTCTGGATCTGCTGCGCTACTACGGCGTTCCCGTTTACGGCTCCCTGGACGTGGCCTGCAAGTGTATCGGTGTGCTGGCCGAATACGGGATCAGTCTCAGCAGCTACCACGCCAAGTCGAGTTTTGTCTTCAATTGGCGGGAAAAGGCCCGGCCCGAAGGTCAAAATATCATCGAAAATGCCTACCGGCAGGGGCGTAGCGCCCTGCTCGAGGCAGAGGCCAAACAACTGCTCAGACTGCACAAGGCGCCGGTCACCGGCGATATCCTGGCGAAGACACCGGACGAAGCCGCCGAAGCGGTTTCAAAGATAGGCCGCAAAGCGGTGTTGAAAATCGCTTCGCCGGACATTCTCCACAAAAGCGACGCCGATGGTGTCCGGCTCGACATCTCCACAAAGGAACAGGCGAGAAAGGCCTTCCGCGAGGTTGTGAAGAGTGCCAAGAAATACAAGGCCGATGCACGGATCGAGGGCGTGCTCATCTCTCCCATGGCCCAAAAAGGTGTCGAGGTCATTATCGGCACCAAGATCGACGATCAGTTCGGGCCGGTGATCATGTACGGCCTGGGTGGCGTCATGGTGGAGATTTTAAAGGATGTCGCCTTTCGCGTGCTGCCCATCAAGCGCTGGTCCGCCCAGAAGATGATCGAGCAGACCAAGTCCTATCCGATTCTGGCAGGGGTGCGTGGCGACAAACCCTACGACAAGAAAGCTCTGGTCAATCTGCTGCTGTGCTGTTCCGAGATCATCGAAGCCTACCCCGAGATCCAGGAGATGGATCTCAACCCGGTCATCGTCCACCACACCGGCCTGGACATCGTCGATGCACGGATCCTTCTGAAACCGGCGGCTGAAAACGGCAGGGAAGTGCCGATGCCCTGATTGATATTGAGTACAATGGCAAAAGAGGTTCAGGCTCGTGATGCACCCCTTCGGCTTGGGCTACCGTCAACCGTGCTCGGGTTCGATGGGCCCGGATCTCGTAAGCCCCGAGGCATTCCACCCCATCATCGAACTCATCCCGGAAAGATCGACAGAACAATTCACCAAGTGCATCCGCTATAGTGCCGGTATCGCCTCGTCTATCGGTGAGGGTGGGCTTGGCGCGCGAAGCGCGCTGGATCAGATCGCGGTGCGAAAGCGGAACGCGGACGAACCGAATACAAGCAGCGAGGTGATATGCGAAGAAAAGACAAACAGGTCAGTGAACGCTTGGAGATAGACGCCATTATCCGGGGGTGCCAGGTCTGCCATCTGGCGATGGCCGTGGACAATATTCCCTATGTGGTGCCCCTTTGCTTTGGCTATGACGGCACCAATTTGTACGTCCACATGGCGGGCTCGGGGAAAAAAGTCGATTGCCTGAAGGCCAATCCCCGGGTCTGCTTTCAAATGGAACGCGGCGTGCGCCTGGTCTCGGAAGGCGCTGACCCGTGCAACTGGGGCTTTCATTTTGAAAGCGTCATCGGATCGGGCTTGGCCGAAGAACTGAACGGCGACGAAGACAAGGCCGGCGCGCTTGGCTGGATTGTCAAACAATATGCCGGAAAGGTCGTCGGTCCGGTGCCCCCGTCCGCCGGTCTTCGGGTCTGGCGCATTGCCATTGATGAGATCAGCGCAAAGCGCTCTCCGCCGGCGCCGGCAGCGCCGTAGACGGATGCCGGCGTGTGCGCGTCAGGTTGCGCTTTTCGCCCAAACGGTTACGGGTACACCGGGAACCGCCGGCACAGGTCCGCCACCTGGGATTTGACCTTCTCCTGCACTGCCGGATCTTCCGGTTGCGACAGGACCGCATCGATCATATCAGCGATCCGGACCATTTCAGGCCGCCCCATGCCGCGGGTGGTGATGCCCGCGCTGCCCAGGCGAAGACCGGAGATAGCCCCCGGTGTCAGGGCATCGGCGGGGATCACATTGCGGTTCAGAACGATCCCGGCAGATTCCAGGGCTGTTTCGGCCGCGGCACCCGTCAGCCCCGTGGCGGTCAGGTCGACCAGCACCTGGTGGTTGTCAGTGCCGCCGGAGACGATACGGTAGCCCCTTTCTTCGAGTGCTTCGGCCAGAGAAACCGAATTCTCCAAGGTTTTCTTCTGAATATCGACAAACCAGGGCTCCCCGGCCAATTTGAAAATGAGGGCCTTGGCCGCGATCAGGTTCACGGCGCTGGTACCCTGGCACCCCGGGAATACGGCACTATTAAGGCGCTTACCAAATGTTTCCTTGGCCAGAATGACACCCCCACGGCCGCCCATCATGGTTTTGTAAGTCGTGAAAGTGACAAAATCGCAGCAGTCAACCGGGCTGGGGATCACCCTGGCGGCCACCAGTCCGGCCAGGTGCGCCATGTCGGTAAAGGCATAAGCGCCGACGTCTTTGGCGATGGCGGCGATCTTTTCGTAATCGATCAGTCGCGGGTAGGCGCTGGCCCCGGCGACGATCATCTTTGGCCGGACCCGCTCGGCCAGCACCCTGATTTCATCGTAATCGATGCGCTCGGTTTTCGGGTCCACGCGGTAATGAGTGAAATCGAAGCATTTGCTGGTGATGGACGCCCTGTCGCCGTGTGACAGGTGGCCGCCGTAGGGAAGGCCCATGGAAAGTATTTTGTCACCCACGGTGAGCACCGAAAAATAAACGGCCAGGTTGGCCGAGGTTCCGCTGTGGGGCTGTACATTGACGTACTGGGCGCCGAAAAGTGCTTTCCCGCGCCGGACGGCTATGTTTTCGATTTCGTCGACAACGGCGCAGCCGGCGTGAAACCGTTTTCCGGGATATCCTTCGATGGTTTTGGTGTTGAGCACCGATCCGAGCGCTTCCATGATCGAGCGGGGGCAGTGGCTTTCAGCAGCGATCAGATCCAGGGTGTTTTCAATGCGGGCCGCTTCTTTTTTTACCAGCGCAGCCAGCTGGGGGTCATCTTTTTCCAGAAATTGCATTCTGCTTCCTCCCAGGGGGCTATCCACACCCGCCACGGATCATCCGCCCAGATACGCCTCGCGCACCCGGCTGTCTGAAATGAGTTGGGCGCCGGTGCCTTCCAGTACCACCGCGCCGACTTCCAGCACATAGGCGTAGCTGGCGATCTTGAGTGACGCGTAGGCGTTTTGCTCCACCAGCAGCACGGTTTTGCCCTGCTTGTTGATCGTTTCGATGATCTCGAACACCTCTTTGACCAGCTTGGGAGCCAGGCCCAGGGAGGGCTCGTCGAGCATGATCAGATCCGCGGCGCTCATCAGCGCCCGCCCCAGGGACAGCATCTGCTGCTCGCCGCCGGACAGTGTGCCGCCCTTTTGATCCTTACGCTCGCGCAATATGGGGAAAAGGTCAAATATCCACTGGATGTCCTTGGCGACGCCGGGCGGGTCATTGCGGCTGTAGGCCCCCAGCCTCAGGTTGTCCAGCACCGACAGGTGGGCGAAGATTTTGCGGCCCTCCGGTGACATGCTGATACCCGATTTGACCACCGCCACCGGGCCCAGATGGGTGATGTCGTTGCCTTTATAGGTGATTTTGCCGGATTTGTCCTTTATCAGGCCGGAGATGGCTCTCAGCGTGCTGCTTTTGCCGGCGCCGTTGGCGCCGATCAGGGTGACGATCTTGCCCTGTGGAACGGTGATGGACAAGCCCTTCAGGGCGTGGATGCCCTCATAGAAGATGTTGAGGTCCTGAATGCTAAGCATATTGAACCGCCTCCTCTCCGAGATAGGCCGCGATCACCTTGGGGTTGGATTTGATCTGATCCGGAGAGCCTTCGGCGATGGTCTCGCCATAATCGAGGACCCAGATGTGCTCGCAGATGCCCATGACCACCTTCATGTCATGCTCGATCAGCAGGATGGTGAGCGAGAACTGGTCGCGGATCCGGCGGATAAAATCCATCAGTTTGCGCGTCTCATTGGGATTCATCCCGGCCGCCGGTTCGTCCAGCAGCAGAAAGGACGGGTCCGTGGCCAGGGCCCGTGCGATTTCCAGTCGGCGCTGAGCCCCGTATGGCAGGCTGGTGGATTTTTCATCGGCCAGCGCGCGCAGCCCCACCACTTCGAGCAGGCTCAGGGCTTTTTCCTTCAGCGCCTTTTCTTCGCGGATGCTGGCGGGCAGTCCGAAAAGGGCGTGCCACCAGGTGGTTTTCTGGCGCAGGTGACCGCCGATCATGACATTTTCCAGCACGGTTTCATTCTTGAAAAGGCGGATGTTCTGAAATGTGCGCGCGATGCCGCTCCTGCACACCCGGTGGGGGGGCTGCCCGGTGATGTCCTGCCCCTGGAAAATCACGCTCCCCTGGGTGGGCATATAAAAACCGGTGATCATGTTGAAGCAGGTGGTTTTTCCGGCGCCGTTGGGCCCGATCAGGCCGACAATGCTTCCCCGCGTAATCGCGGCGCTGAAATTGCCCACGGCGGTCAGGCCCCCGAAACGCATCGTCAGCGCTTTTGTTTCCAGAATCGTTTCCGGTGTCATTTTGCCGCACCTCGCTTGCCGAGCCGCCGGGCCAGTGCGTCCCAGGTGATCTCTCGTGTTCCCATCAGCCCCTCCCGGCGGAACAGGATGATAAACAGCAGCGCCAGGGAAAAGACCACCATGCGCATGCCCGGAACCCCTTCGATGTAAACATCGCCGATGCTGATCGGGTTTTCCACGAACCGAAGCCATTCCAGCAGGATCGTGATGCCGATGCCCGCCAGGACTGATCCGGTGATGGACCCCAGGCCGCCGGTCACCACGATCATCAGAATGTTGAAGGTCAGAATGAACAGGAACATTTTTGGGTCGATGGTGGTCAGCAGGCTGCCCAGCAGGGCGCCGCCCACGCCGGCAAAAAATGCGCCCATGGCAAAGGATATCAGCTTGTACTTGAAGACGTTGATGCCCATGGCCTTTGCCGCCGTTTCGTCGTCGCGGATCGCCTTTAAGGCGTTGCCGAAGTTGCTGTTGACGATGCGCATGACAAAATAGAGGGTCAGCAGGCACCACCCGAAATTCCACCAGATATTGGCGTAGTCCGGAATCCCCTTGAAGCCCAGGGCGCCGTTGGTCAGCCGGGGGATGTTGTTGGCGAACACGCGCACGATTTCGGCAAAGCCGAGGGTGGCGATGCCCAGGTAGTCGTCCCCCAGCCGCAACAGCGGGATGCCCACCAGGATACCGGCCACGCCGGCTAAAATCCCGCCCAGCAGTACGGCCACGAAAAAGGGCGCCTGAGCGGCCTGGACCCATGGGTAGGGCGGGTCGAGGATGAACAGCATTTCCTTCTGGGCCGGGGTCATGATGAGAATGGAGCAGACATAGGCGCCGATGGCCATGAACCCGGCGTGACCGAGGCTGAACATGCCGGTGAACCCGTAAATCAGGTTCAGGCTCAGCGCCAGGATGATATTGATGGCGATCAGGTTGAGGATCTGGATTTTATAGCCGTCCAGGTGGCCTTTTGCCAGCCAGAGAAAGAGCCCCAGAACCGCCACCGCCACAAAATTGAGGATTACTTTCGTCTTGCGGTCCATCACACCTTGTCCTCCAGTTTCGCGCCGAACAGCCCAGTGGGTTTGAACAGCAGGATGAAAATCAGCAGGAAAAAGGCAAAGGCATCCCTGTAACCGGCCAGGTCGGGGAAAAAGGCGACCAGCAGAATCTCGACAAATCCGAGTATCAGGCCGCCGATGACGGCCCCCTGGATCGAGCCGATGCCGCCGAACACCGCCGCGATGAAGGCCTTGAACCCCGGGATGACGCCCATGACCGGCTGCAACTGTGGGTAGCGAAGCGCCCACATGATGCCCGAAGCCGCTGCCAGGGCGGACCCGATGCCGAAGGTCAGGGCGATGACCCGGTTTACGTCGACCCCCATGATATAGCTCGTCTCGATGTCCTTGGAGATGGCCCGCATGCCCAGCCCCGGTTTTGTACGGTAGACGATATAGATCAGCCCGAGCATGAGCAGAAACGACAAGACGGGCACGAACAGGGTCAGCGGCAGGATGCGCACCTCACCCACCACGATGATCCGCTCCATCCATTCGGGCCGGTAAACCGCGCGCGGAATGGCGGAGAAAACGACGATGGCCAGGTTCTGCAGGAAAAAGGAAACACCGATGGAGCTGATCAGCGCCGAAATCCGCGGCGCGTCCCGCAAGGGGCGATAGGCGACCCGGTCGACGAAGACGCCGACGCTGGCCGTCACTGCGATGGCGCCCACAATCGCCAGGGGCCAGGGAAGGTGAAACAGGGTGACGGCCCAGAAGACGAAATAGGCCCCCAGCATGAATATCTCGCCGTGGGCGAAATTGATCAGCCGCAGGATGCCGTACACCATGGTGTACCCGATGGCGATCAGGGCGTAGAGGCTCCCAAGGGTCAATCCGTTCAGCGAGTGCTGTAGGAACATGGCAAAGCTCATGAAGAGCTCCTATCGTGGGCCGGTCATGATGAAGGGGGAAGCCCGGGGGCTTCCCCCGCGAAGCAACGGTCGAACCACTGCATTTTCTACAGTTCGGGAGTGATGCTGCCGATGTAGGTTTTCTTTCCGTCCTTGATAATGACCAGACCGACCGGTTTCTCGGCATCGTGGGTCGCGTTGATGGTGGTCGCCCCGGTGACGCCTTCAAAATCCTTGGTGGTGGCCAGCGCCTTGGTAATGGCTTCGCTGTCGGTCTTGCCGGCTCGTGTGATGGCATCCAGCAAGATCACGTAGGCGTCATATCCCAGGGCCGCGTTCACGTTGGGCTCCTTGCCAGGATACGCTTTGATCCAGTTGTCGGTGAATTTGCGGGCGACCGGGTTCATCTCCTTCATGGACGGGTCGTAGGGGAAGGTGGTGTGGATGAAGCCTTCGACGTCCTTGCCGCCGATTTCAACGATCTTGGGGTTGTCCATGGCATCGCCGCCCATGATCTTGAATTTTCCGCCCAGTTCGTTGACCTGCTTCATGATGATGGCCCCTTCGGCAAAGTAGGAGGGGATGAACAGCAGGTCGGGTTTCTGGCTGATGATTTCGGTCAGCTGTGCGGTAAAATCCTGGTCACCGGACTGGTACTTCAGGTTGGTGACCACCTTGCCGCCCATTTTTTCGAAGGACCGCGTGAAGAAACTGGCAAGACCCACGGAATAGTCATTGGCCACGTCCACCAGCAGGGCCGCTTTTTTCAGGCCCAGCGTTTTATAGGCGTAGGTGGCGGCGCCGGCGCCCTGGAAGGGATCGATGAAGCACACCCGGAAGACGTAATTTTTGCCCTGGGTCACCAGCGGGTTGGTGCAGGAGGTGCCGAGCATGGGAACCTTGGCCTTTTCGGCCACTTCGCCGCCGGCCATGGCCAGGGAGCTGCCATAGGTGCCGATGATGGCGTGGGCCTTTTCCTTGCTGATCAGCCGTTTCACGGCATTGGCCGATTCCACTTTATCGGATTTGTTGTCCACGATGAACAGCTCCACCTTTTTGCCCAGAACCGTCGGGAACTCCTTGTGGGCCATCTGAAGGCCCTCGAGCTCGAGCTGGCCGCCATAGGCGTTTCCGCCGGTCAGGGGCAAAAAGACACCGATCCGGACGGTGTCGCCGGCCGCCATGGCAGTACCGCCGAAAGCGAACAACAGGATCAGACTGACTGCGATGAGCTTTCTCATTGTGACGCCTCCCTTGTTTCAGTTTTGAATAAAATGGGTGGCAGGGCGCCTTCGGGGTGGCGTGTCAGGGGGTGACCACCGGAAAGCGGGTTGCCTGCGCGCAGCGCATCTCGATGTTCCGAGGGTCGGTGCGTCGGTGGATTTTGAGCAATTTCAGTGCCATTGGCATGTGGGGGCAGGGTGATATCGGTTCAACCACTTGCAATCATGGTTTAAAATGCGCACGGCCCGCGACGCTGGTGCGCCGTATCGGGCCGCTCAGGAGCGCTGCATGCCTCGGTTGGGGTCACCGCGCCCGGAAGGACCGATGAGTCGCGTTTACAGGGGGTAAAAAAACCTGACACTCTCGTAAAGGCTGTGGTGAAATCGCTTTTGCAAAAACGGAAGGGTCACCCACAAATTGACAAAATTAAAATGATTGGAAATTTGAACGCATCGGTTTGAAAAGCGTAAAGCTTGTCAATGTAAAGATCTGCCCCTCTTGTCTTTAAAAGCCATATATAAAGCCATATGAAAATATTGACAAAAATATTTTCGCGCCGTATCATCAACCCAAATGAAAAAGCGATCTGATTTCGAGTGGGATTCCGCTAAAGATTTGATAAACCAGCAAAAACACGGTGTCTCATTTGCTTTTGCGCAGCTTGCGTTCTTTGATCACCAGCGTATTATCCTCGAAGATCTGGAGCACAGCGAGGATGAAAACCGATATTACTGCCTTGGTAGGGTCGCGGATGGAATCCTGACTGTGAGATTCACCCATCGAAAAGGCAAAATCAGAATCATTGGCGCCGGGTATTGGCGTAAAGGGAAAACGATATATGAAAGGGAAAATAAAATACAAGGATGAACCGATGGGAAAGGTGAAGGTAATTTCCGACTTCCTTCCATCGCCGGAAGAACTTGCCCTGAAAGATGAGACTGTCAAGGTCACGATTGCCCTCAGCAAGGCGAGTGTTGATTTTTTTAAAAATGAAGCAAAAAAATATAATACGCAGTATCAAAAAATGATC
This sequence comes from Pseudomonadota bacterium, assembly GCA_043825735.1. Taxonomy (GTDB): domain Bacteria; phylum Desulfobacterota; class Desulfobacteria; order Desulfobacterales; family JBDRRP01; genus JBDRRP01. The sequence continues at coordinate 48,305 of JBDRRP010000053.1, forward strand.
CGCAGGTTGCTGGACGAATATGCCGCCCATCAATAGGCAGGCCAGGGCAGCGTCCCCTGAATCCTCTCCCGCCCCACAGCAAAACGTTAACCGCGAAAAATTATGTTTTTAAAGAAGTCATATAAATCGCTGGACGCGTTTTACAACGCCGTTGCGCAACTGGTCGCATTGTGCCGGATACATGGGTTTGAAACAGAGGCCAAAGCGGTTGACGGGATTCTTCACGGTGCCTGGACCACCAGCTCGGAACTGATTGGGGAATTGATGCTTTGTTTTGAAACAATCGATGGGAACCTGCCAAAGGATCTTAAAAAGCTGAAAGATGACTGCCGCTATTTTGCCAGGCATCACCGAAAGATACTGGGCTTGCGGTAGCCGTGGTAGACACGTAGGCAGAGTAGCCACGATAGTTCCGATAGTCTCCCCTATGGCTCAACCGCGCACGGCAATCACGTGGAAATCGGCCCGGGGTTTGAATCCGACGCCGAGGGCGCCGTCCAGCGTATACAGCACCCATGCATAGCGGGGTTCATAAACACTGGTCGTGGATGACCAGTAACCGGATGGGGCGGTATTGAATGGGGCGCCGGAAGCAAGCGCGGGGCTGTGGCGGGCGTCATCGACGAGACTGTCGAGCTCCCGGATGTTGGGCAGTCGCCAGTCATGGTAGGCAACGCTTTTGCTTTCATTGAGCCGGCGGATTGAATCGATCGCGGTTTCCCAGGTCGTCTCCTGGTCGGTCAATTGATCGCCGGCGTACCAGTGCCTTTGGGTAGTTTTATCGTAAAACATCTTGCTGCCGACAGCGAACCGATTGCTCACGCTCATCGGATCTGCCGGTTGGCCTGAAACGGGCCATACCATGTAGGCGGCGTGCTTCATGCCCCGGTAGACTTTACCGCCGCCCAGGTGGCGTCGTAGCAATCGACTTGATCCGTTTCAATCAGCACGGTGCTTTTCATCGGGTCCCCGCGGTCAGGCCGACAGCAGCGCCCTTAGCGGCGCCGGGTCATAGCGCCGATCCGTCAATGGCCCGTCTTTCAGCTTTTCGATCCGATCCGTGTAGGAGGGCGCCTGCCGGCGGTAGTAGATCCCCGTCGAAATCCGGTCGTCAGTCCGCAGGGCCAGCCCGAGCGCTGCCATCAGATCGGTTGTGTCGTAGCTTTCCGCGATGGGTTCGACGCGGTCCTTGTACCATTTATGCGTGTTGAGCCGGTTGAAAGAGACGCAGGGCTGCAAAATGTCGATGAGGGCGAACCCCTTGTGGCCGATGCCGGCGGCGATCAGCTTCTGCAACTGCTCGCCGTCGCCCGAAAACCCCCGGGCCACGAATCCGGCGCCCAGCGACAGGGCCACGGCCAGCGGGTTGAACGCACCGGAAAGAACGCCGCCGGGCTGCATTTTTGTTTGCATGCCGACCATGGATGTGGGCGATGCCTGGCCCTTGGTGAGACCGTAGACGCCGTTGTTGTGGGCCAGCACCGTAACATCGATGTTGCGGCGGATGGCATGCATGAAATGATTGCCGCCTTCTCCGTAGCAGTCGCCGTCGCCGGTACTGACGAGGATGGTCATCCGGTGGTTGGCGATCTTGGCGCCCGTGGCGATGGGCAGCGCCCGCCCGTGAAGGGAGTGAAAACAGTTGCACCTGAGAAAATGGGGCATTTTCGCGGCCTGCCCGATGCCCGAAACCACCAGAATCTTTTCCGGCGCCAGGGCAAGGCCGGCAAGGGCCCCCTTCAGGGCATCCAGTATCCCGAAATTGCCGCATCCCGGGCACCAGTGATTCGGAAAGTCAGAATGATATGCATCGGCTGGTATCATTTTACATGCCTCACTGCAGTTGGGTTTTGACGGCGTTGGTAATGTCTTCGGCGGTGATGGGGCGGCCGTTGGTCTTGAGCACGCTGCCGGTGTAGCGGTGGCCGGTCTGCTGTCGGATGAGTTGCCCTAACTGCGCGGTCTGGTTTTGCTCCACCACGATGAACTTTCCCGCCTGCTCCAGAATGTCGGTCATTGCGGAATCCGGGAAAGGCCAGAGTTCGGCGACATGCACACCACCGCAGTCAATGCCGCCTGCCCGCAGCAGTGTCACGGCCTCCCGTATCGCGCCGCGCGTCGATCCCCAACTGACCAGCATCACATCGCTGCCGCCGTGGATGACCTCCGGCGGGCGGATCTTGCGTGCCATGGCTTCCAGTTTGGCGAAGCGTTTTGCCACCATGGCATCGCGGATGTCGGCCTCTTCGGTGATGTGCCCGCGCTCATCGTGCTCATCGCTGCAGACCGAGACCAGTGCCCGGCCCTGGCAGGGGAGGGCTCTTGGGGAAATACCGCTGTCGGTCAGGGCGAAGCGGCGGTAGTGCGCCGGGTCGTCGAGGTCGTCGTCGGTGGCGGTAAAGGCGGTGACCGCTTCGGGCGCCTCGAAGGCTTCTTCGGCGATAAAAAGGGAATCATTGAGGTACTGGTCCATCAGGATGATCGCCGGCACCTGAAACCGGTCGGTCAATTCAAAAGCGCGTGCAACCGTTTCATAGGCCTCATACGGGGTGCCCGGGGCGAACACGAAGCGGGGGAATTCATCCTGAGAGGCGTGGATGACAAACTGCAGATCGGCCTGAGCCGTCCGGGTGGGCAGGCCCGTGGCCGGACCGGGGCGCTGCGCGTTGATGATGACGACGGGGGTTTCCGTGATGGCGGCCAGGCCCAACCCTTCGGTCATCAGGCAAAAGCCGCCGCCGGAGGTGGCCGTCATGGCCCGCACCCCGGCAAAGGCGGCGCCGATGACCATGTTCACCGCGGCGATCTCGTCTTCGGCCTGCTCGACCACCAGCGGCATCGTGGGCGCCAGTTCCACCAGCGCCTGGATGATGCCGGTGGCCGGACTCATGGGATAAAAGGCACTGAAGCGGCAGTCTCCTGCCAGCGCGCCGAGGGCCGCCGCCCGGGCGCCGTCAATGAGACGCCCCTTGGGCGCGCGCGTTTCCCATTGCCAAGCCCATTTGAAGGTCTTGTCCGACACGGCGTCGTAGCCGCATCGGGCGGCCAGGACATTCTGCGCAAGCCGGTCTTCGCCCAGAGCGCCGAATGTCGATTCGAGCTCTTCTTCAAATAGGGCCAGCGGTGCGCCGAGCAGCGCCAAACACGCCCCGGCCGCCACGGTATTGGCCATAATCCGACCACCGGCCGATTTGGCCAGAGCTTCGAAGTCCACCCAATGGCGCTCATGGTGCGCCGTCGCTTTACCGGCGACGTCTCCGGGTATCAGGGCCAAGCCGCCGTTGGCGAGATCGGCCCGGTGGCGGCCGTAGGTCTTTTCGTCGAGTGCCACCATCAGGTGGTGCGTCGGGGAGGGGGCGAGCACCGGGCGGTCGCTGATTCGCAGCTGGATAAAGCTGTGGCCGCCGCGGATCCGCGATTCGAAGTCGTTGACCATCATTATGTACAGCCCTGCCCTGTGGCAGGTGCGGGCCATGAGCAGACCGACCGTCTGAATCCCCTGTCCGGCCTCCCCGCCAACCAGTACACCGATATCCGGAGTCATGCGAATTCCTCCTTCGGCCATTTTATCGTGCGTTTAAGAGAACCTGTCCGACCGATAGAAACACCCTGGCATCCGTATGGCCATTCCTTCTCATGATGATGGATTTTTGTTCCTGCTGTCAATGTTTCCTTAACCACGTAGCCAGAAAGCAGCATTAAAAATACAGTGTTTCCCCCATTTCCACCGGTGTCCGTCTTGGTTAATTTGTTTGTGTAAAAATATCCAAACATCGGGAAGGGGAAAAAATAGTGCGCGTTTTGAAAAAAATCTTCGACACGTTGGAATATGAGCACTTTGTTTTAGTGGTGGGCATTCTTTTGAGTTCGGCGATCATCATCACCGCCAATTAGTGCCCGTCCACTTTCGCAATGCACTGATCCATTGACCGTGGAAAGGAGGTGATGAGACATGAAGTTTGGCGATTTCTTTTTGCCGAAAATCAATCGCTCGGATCCCAAGGCCCGGATGGAGGCGGTGTTGACGGAAAACCACGTTCCGTTGCTGCAGCAGGTTGCCGAAAAGGATCAATCTCCGGAGGTGCGCGCTGCCGCGCGCAAGCGTCTGGAGGAAATCACCCAGTAAGCGGCTTGAGACGTGCTGCTTCAGTGGTTCACCCGGCGGCGCCCGGGGTCTATGTGGTGCCGCCGGCCGATAGTGGCGCTTTGCGGATTGCCTTTCCCTGAGGCGAGTCCATAGGGATAGTGTTGTCTTCCATAAGCCGTTACGGTGTTTTGCACCGCCGTGTCAACCCACCCCCGGCACGGTAACACGTTGACGAGCCGTACCCTTTCCGACCTTCAAATCCGTTTCCCCGCGGCGCGGTCCTGCGGCAGGAGCATTCGTCCGGCGTTTGTTGAAAAACTGGGCAAAGAGGCGTATTACTGTCATATCCCAGCGTATGAACCGATGATGAACCGCTATGTGAAAACCCGCCGTCTGTCCGCGTTTGGGACTTTTTGCGGATTCATCAACTGCGAGTGGCATCGATATGGCTATACCGTCGACGGACTTAACGTCAGAGACATGCATTCGGCAATTGTCTGAAGAAAAAGTGCGCCTCCGGGAACGGATCATCGCGTTGGAGCGGCAGTCGGCAAACGATTTAACGGCGTTGAGCAGCCTGTTGGCGGCCGAAAGGGCAACGCTGAGGGCGGTCATTGAAAACGCGCCCGAGGCCATCGTCGTCACCGATCTCAGGGGCGCAATCATTTTGACCAATTCAGCCGCACGGAAGCTGTATCCGGGATCGGGACCCTTCGAAAAACAGGATTTAAATCTAAGCCATTTGGGGCTGTGCCACCCGGATGGCACGCCTATCGAACCGGATGACCTGCCCATGAACGCTACCGCCGTTGATGGAGAGCCCGTGCTCAAGCGGGAAATGGCGATCGCGCTTCCCGGTGGCGCGCTGTGCCACATCCTGGTCAACACCGCACCCATCATGAGCGCCTCCCGAAGCGTCGCCGGCGTGGTCACCATCTTTCAGGATATCTCGGCGCGGCGCAACGCTCAGATCGATCTGGAAATGCGGCGCACGGCGCTGGAAGCGCAGGTTGAGTCGCGCAATGATGCGCTGTCCGCTACGATCTCGGCGCTGAGAATGGAGATACAGGAGCGTGAGCGCATCGAAGAGCAGCTGCGCCAATCCGAAGCGGAGCTGCGGCGTATCACGCAGCGCACCATGGAAGCGCTGGAGGCGGACCGGCAGGTGATTGCCAAAGAACTGCACGACAGTATCGGTGCGAGTCTGGCAGCCATCAAGTTTTCCCTTGAAGAGCGTATTGCCCGCGGGCGCAATGGCCGCAACGACCTTGAGCCGGTGGTGCGTTACCTCATCGATGCCATCAAGGAGACAAAGCGTATCTCGGCCAATCTGAGACCGGCCATTCTGGATGATCTCGGCCTGTTGTCGACCATGAAGTGGTATTTTCGCGAGTTTGAAACACTGTATCGTCAGATATCGGTCCGGCAGGAGGTCCTCCTTGATGAAGACGATATCCCGGAGACTCTGAAAATCGTCATCTACCGCATTTTGCAGGAGGCGATGAGCAATGCGGCAAAGCACGGCACCCCCGATGTCATCGGCGTCCGACTGGCAAAAGGCGAGGATAATATCATTCTCGATGTAGAAGACGACGGGCACGGTTTTGACACCGCCGATGCGCGGATCATCGAGGACCCCATGCGGGGGCACGGGCTGAGAGGGATGAGGGAGCGGGCGGAGATTTGTGGGGGAACGTTCGATCTGGCCGCCATACCCGGCGTGGGCACCCGGATTCACGTTACGCTGCCGAGGCGCAAATTCATCGTAGACCATTCATGAATGCTCAGGCTCTGGAGGTCAGAAGGCCCTTTTCGATGGCAACCGCCGTCAAGGCCGGCGCATTGTGCAAGTCCAGTTTTTTCATGAGATTGGCCCGGTGTTTTTCAACCGTTTTCGCGCTGATGCTCAGCAGATCGGCGATTTCTTTGTTCAGATAGCCTTCAGCGATGAGTTTGAGGACTTCTTTTTCCCTCTGGGTGAGGGTATCCCAGGCCGTCTGTTTCTTTAATCGTTTTTTCCCCGCGATAAATCCTTCCATGACATTTTCGGCGATGCCCGGGCTGATATACGCTTTTCCTTCCAGAACGCTGCTGATCGCCGCCATCAATTCCTCTCTGCTCGCATCCTTGATGCAGTAGCCATCCACGCCGGCCTCGAATGCCTCCAGAACATACTGATCGGCTTCATGAATGGTGAGTGCCAGGATGGCGACGTCGGGAAACGCCCGCTTGACATCCTTGATGACGCTGATGCCGCTGAGTCTGGGCATCGACAGATCCAGCAGCAGTAAATCCGGAGGGCGCTTTTGAACGCAACGGATGGCTTCGAGACCGTCCTCGGCTTCATCGATGAGGGTCAGGTCTTTCCGGTCCGAGAGCATTGCCTTGAGCCCCTCCCTGAAGAGCTGATGGTCTTCGGCGATGATGACTGTTTTTTTAACGGGCATTTGTCGCCCCCCCATTGCGCGCGGAACGCTTGCGAAATTTCAAACCACCGGCGGCTTGACAACGGTAGCCTATATGGGTTTTATCCACAGCGCCATCTTTCATTCATCGGCCGTTTGATCGCCAGGATGGCTGGAAAATCATCCTTTTGCATCATCGAGTACTTTTCTGACCAATGCTGCCAAGTCAGACTTGATCACCGGTTTCATCAGCACCCCTTTGATGCCGGCCGCTTGGATCCTGTTCTTGTTAATTCTTTCGCTGAAACCGGTGCAGATAATGACCGGGATATCCGGGCGGATTTGAATCAGCGCTTTAGCGAGATCGTCACCGGTCATGCCCGGCATGGTCATGTCGGAGATAACCAGATCATAGGCTCCCGAATTGGATCTGAAGGCTTCCAGCGCCTCGACGCTGCTGCTGCGTGAGGTCACCCGGTAACCCAGGCGTTCAAGCGCTTTCGTCTGGAGTTGGACAATCGCCTTCTCATCGTCGACAATAAGGATCCGTTCGGTGCCGGTGGGATTGATTTTCACCGGAGCCGCGGTTTCTGCTTCGGAGAATTTTTCCAGCAGGGGCAGGTACACGTTAAGTACTGTCCCCTGGCCCATTTCACTGTAAGCCTTGATATCCCCCCTGAGCGCTTTCACGATGCCGTAGACTACCGCCAGGCCAAGACCGGTGCCCTTATCTTTGGGTTTGGTCGTAAAATAGGGTTCAAAAATCTTGTCCATTACGGCGGGGTCGATACCGCACCCGGTGTCGGAAACGGCCAGCAGGGCATATTGACCCGGCTCGAGAAAGCTGCTGAGCCCCCCGTCACTTTCAAGGCGGGTTTCCTTCAGCGTGATGGAAATGGTCCCGCTGTTGGGTCCGATGGCATGGAAGGCGTTTGTCACCAGGTTCATGGCGATTTGATGCAGTTGTGTGGGGTCGGCCATCACCAGGCCGCAATCGTTCTGAATATCTTGCCTGATTTCGATATTGGAGGGCAGGATCGATCGCGCTAGTTTGAGGACTTCCTTTACGATTTGCTGCAGCCGTACCGGTGTCAGCTGATGTTCAGATTGGCGGCTGAAAGCGAGGATCTGCTTGACGAGCTCGCTGCCCCTGATTGCCGCCTTGAGAATTTCTCCGGCGTTTTCATGCTCGGGGCTGCCTGGCGGCAGGTCTTCCGTCAGCATTTCAGAAAGACCCACGATCGGAAATAAAATGTTGTTGAAATCATGTGCGATCCCGCCGGCAAGATTGCCGATGGCCTCCATTTTCTGGGCCTTTTGAAGACGCGCTTCCATTTCTTTTTGATCGGTGATGTCCTGGAACGTACCTCGCATTTTAATGCATTTGCCGCTTTTAAATTCCGGGCGGCCAATCGCGTGCCCCCAGAACTGGCGGCCCATGGCCGTGGTACAGCGCAACTCGAGATCGAACGGCTCGCCGTTCTTGATGGCCCGGCGGTAGGCCTCTTCGAATCTGGTGCGGTCTCCGGAGATAAAGTAATTCAGGATCGCTTCAGGCTCTGGAACCGGCCCTGATTCAACCTCCAAGATTTTATATGTCTCCTTTGTCCAGCTGACTTGACCAGTAGTCAGATCGTGCTCCCATCCGCCGACTTTGGCGATACTGCCCATCTCGTTGAGCAACTGCTCCCGATAGCGCAGCGTGTCTTCCGACCGTTTGTGCGCCGTTATGTCGAGTATCGCGCCGATGAGTCCGTTGATGGCGCCAAGACTGTCGGTGAATGCGGCGGTGTGAAGGATGACAACGCGAAGTTCACCCTGTGCATTGGTGACCTGAAGCTCGTGGTGCTGATCACCCCCGGTCTTGATCAGTGCTTCATCCTTTTCGCGGCAGACCGCCGCGACTTCGGCCGGGAACCGGTCGTATACCGATTTGCCGATCCGCAACTGTTTCGCTTCGCAGAAAAACCGCTCAAAAGCATTGTTGAATCCCAGGCACCGTCCGAACCTGTCCTGATAAAAGACGGGGATGGGCATCGCATTGAGCAGGGTGTCTAAAAATGCCTCGCTTTCCAATAGCGCCGCTTCGGCCTTTTCCCGCTCCCTGAGTTCTGTCTCCAGCGCTTGCGTTTTCTGCATCACCTTTCGCTTGAGCGAATTGTTCCAGTAATACACAACGATCACGGGTAAAATGGCGACAGCGAAAATCGAAAATGCGATGATCCAGAACTGTCTGTTTTCGAAAATGCTCTGTTGCTTGATATTTATCCACTTTTTGAAGATGTGCGACCGCTCCTGTTCGGAGATGAGCGCCAGCCCTTTTTTCAATATGTTGTTCAGAACCGGCCAGTCTTTCCTTGAAGCCATCGACAGTTTGAAAGACAGCGGGGTTTCCCCGGCAACACGGATGTTGGTTATTTTGTTGTCTTCGATCTTGATCGAGGCGATGGTCAGCGCCGTTACCCAGGCATCTGCCTTGCCGGTAATCAGATCGCTTAACGCAGCATCGGGGTCGATGGCGGGCAGCATGTTCAAATCGGGGTGCTGTTGGCGCAGATAATCGTCAATGATCCAGCCCTTCGTGAAGGTGACGCGCCGGTCCTTCATGCGATCCAGGCTCATGGCCCCGGGCGTGTCATCTCTAACCAGAATGACCGTCGGAACGACGATGTAGGGTTCGGTGAAAAGCATCCAGGTTTCACGTTGCGCGTTTTTTGTGAACGCACACAGAACATCCACTTCTTTGTTTTTCGCTTTGCTGAGCGCCTCATCCCATGACTTGAGATGAACGATATCGAATCTGAAGTTGAGTCTCGACTCGATCAGTTGAACGTAGTCGGCAGCCAATCCCCGGAACACTCCGTTAGTATCGATAAATTCGATGGGCCTGGCATTTGGATCATGCGCCAGGCGGATTTTGCCGTCATGCGCAGACAGCCATGCCCTTTCCTCCTGCGTCAGCGGGTCAATAGTTGTTGCTTTCAGACACCCGGCCGAAACAACCGCCATAAACACCAAAATCGCCCATATCCAGGCATGGCGAATAATGTGTTTGGCGAAATCGGTGTGTGTGAGCACGTTTATTGACCCTTGACCTTCGAATCTGCGGCAATCGGTTCCCATGACGATGAACCGTTTTGGATGGGGATGCTTTCGGCGACTCAATAGGCGCTCGGCAGGCGGCGCCTCGCGGCCCTATGCTATCCATCGGCCAATTTGTTTGGCGCTTTAATTTTTCGGTGACCCGCGAGCGCCGGCGCCGGCCCGGTTCAGATCGGCGGTGATCAATTCAGCACGCGGTTTGACAACCGCCGGGCCAATGCCGGAATCGTGAATGGCTGAGGCTTAATCGTTTCCATATGCCAATGGAAGTTCCGGATCAAGCCCGGTCGTCATTTCGCTGGGCGCATTCAGGATTTTATTGGTGGGCATTCTGCCGATCAGGTAAACGCCGCGTGAAGCCGGAATCTGGCGATGTCGGCAATAGAATGATTTACGGGCGCTCGTGGGCGCGGGGGCTCTTTCCCGGATCCGTGCCTTCAGGGGCCTCGACGAAGGGATGAAGGGGGCTGCTGAAGCCGTTGGTGGTGTTCAGGCCGCGGACGTTTCTCAGCACCCGGATCATCCGCCCCACCGGCACCGCCTCGGGCTCGTTCACCCGGCGCAGCAGCAGCAGACTCAGGATTCGAAGACCGCTTGAGGCCACCAAGACCATCTGCAGGGGCGTCCATGACATGGATGACACCGACAGCCGGGCATCTCCCATCCAGGTGATGCAGATGCCGGCTGCGATCGGTGCCAAAGTCGCCCCGAAACCGGTGGCGATATTGTGCAGCGAGATGCACACGGCGCGTTTTTCTCTAGGGGCGATGCGTAGCATCATGTTGTTGGTGCACAGGTTGATTCCGGCCCAAAAACCGCCACCGACGATGTGCAGCAGGGCCGGCAGGAGGACATCGCCCGGACGGGCGAAGGTCCACAGCAGTGGCAGAAAAACCGCTACGCCGCTGCATGACTGTATGACAGCTTTGTTTCTGATCCGATCGGACACCATGCCCCATACCCGCATGCCGGTAAGGTCTGCCACGCCGGATGCCATGGCCATAAGGGCGACGAAAGTATAGCTGAAGTTCAAATCGCGAAGAAAATAGAGCGCGAAAAAGGGGCTGGCGCAGTAGACTGAGAAACTCCACGCCGCGTCGTAGAGAAGAAACCGCCTGAAGTTGGTCTCCTTGAGCGGCGCCAGCAGATTTCGCAAGTCCACTGTCGCGGTTTTAAGGGCGTGCCTCGGATCGGGGATGCGGCTCAGGAATACAAGGCTGGTCAGGCCGAAGAGGACCGCTGCCATAAACACCAGCGTGAACGCTGTTGCTGGTGCCTGTGTGCCGTTTTGGATCATCCTTTCCAGCAGGTACCCGAAACCGACGGCGGTGCCCATACCGGCCATACCGTTGAGCATGTTGCGGGTGCCGAAAAATCGGCCAAGGTGGTTGTCCGGCACCAGGTCCGAGGTCCACGAAAGCCAGGATACGTAGCTTACGGAAATAAAGGCATGCGCAATGAACACCAGTATCACGACGGCGGCGGTTTTCAGGGCCGGCGGCACAGCCTGTGCCACGGCGACGGCAAGGATCGGCAACCACAGCAGCCGGCCGACGGCGGCGCCGGTCAGGGCCAGTCGTTTTCGCCTTCCCTTGCGCGAAATATGCACCGACGCCGGTAGCTGAAAGAGCGTCGCGGCGTACGGCATGGCGCCCAGAAGGCCGATGGCCGCTTCGCTCATACCCATGTGCAGCGCCAGCCCGGTGAGAAAGACCCCACCGGTGAGCGTGGCGAACATGGTGGCGAAAACGCCGTCAGCGTATGAATTGCGAATGATTTTCGGGGCGATGCCTGTCATCAGTTTCTAAACCGTATACCGGAGTAAACCACCACCGGCAAAGCCGGTGGCTTTAAATTGCGGCCGGAGGCCGCGGTTTAAAGTCGTTGCGCCAGCAACGAAGGTTTTGGCCTGGAACCCTACGCGAAGCGCAGGGTTTCTAAGGCAATGAACGCCACTGGCGGACAGAGTGAAAAGATTTGGATCATCTCCCAAAGGGTTGGTCGATGAATAGGGTTCAAGGGTCCGAGGGGTCAAGGGGCCGAGTGAAAAACAACTAAGAAAACAGCTAAATACGTCTGCGAATCGCAAGACTTCGGGTCAACTGCATTGAGTGCGCGTTTTAACCTCACCGCTAACATCCTGCTGGGATCGGCTACCAGCCGCAAAAGCACTAAATAACGCCCAATGCCGTTACTTGAACCCTTGGCCCCTTGAACCCTTGGCCCCTTCTCTTCAACTAAATGGGAGAAGACCCAAAGATTTTAAAAGATAGGTCCTACACAAAGATGCGCTGCACCCTGCTGGTCAGTGCCGATGTCACTTCGTAGTTGATTGTCCCGAGTTGCTCGGCGACCGCTTCGGCTGAGATTTCAGCGCCGTTCTGGCGGCCGAAGATCACCACCTCGTCTCCGGTGCGGGCCTCGGGGATATCTCCCACATCGATCATGGTGTGGTCCATACAGACCCGCCCCCGGATGGGCGCGCGGCGGCCGTGGACCAGCATTTCGCCGATGTTGCTGAGGCGGCGGCTGAAGCCGTCGGCATAGCCGACAGGCACCGTGGCGATGGCGGTGGGACGTTTCGCGGTCCAGGTCATGCCGTAGCTGACGGTAAATCCGGCGCCCACGCATTTTAGCTGCACGATCCGTGATTTGAGGGTCATGGCCGGAGTGAGCCGGAGTCTGGACAGGTTCACTTCATTTGAAGGTCTGAGTCCGTAGAGGGCGATGCCGGCGCGCACCATGTCCAGGTGTGTTTCAGGGTGGTCGATGATTGCCGCGCTGTTGGCGGCGTGCTTGATGGGGATATGGACGCCGGCTGCGGTGAGGCGGTCGATAAATGCGGTGAAGCGTGTAAATTGGCGGTGGGTGAAATCCTTGTCGGCACTGTCGGCGGCGGCGAAATGAGTGCTCAGCCCTTCGAGGATGATGCCCGGAAGGGCGGCGATGGTGCGCGCAGCGGCCACGGCCTCTGACGGCACGGGAACCCCCGGGCCGTTGTCGGGAAAAATTCCCAGACGCCCCATGCCGGTATCCACCTTGAGATGAAGGTGAATGGGCTGCCCCAGGGTCACGGCATGTTGCGAGAAAGCCATGGCGGTCTCTACATCGAATACGCTCTGGGCCAGGTCGAGACGGACCAATGCTTCCGCATCTTGAGGCGCGGTGTAGCTAAAGATCAGAATGGGGGCCGAGATGCCTGCCTGGCGAAGCGATATCGCTTCCCCGAGCCGGGCAACGCCTAAGACACTGGCCCCGGCGGCCATGGCGGTGCGGGCCACTTCCGCGGCGCCGTGGCCGTAGGCATCGGCTTTCACCACTGCCATCAGCCGGGCCTCGGGGCGGGTGATGCGTCTCAACTCGCGGGTATTTTCAGCAATGGCGGAAAGATCGATTTCCGCCCAGACCAGTGGCTGCGTCATGCCTTAATCCTCCTCATGCAGATCGGCGGTTCCGGGCCGGGGCATATTACGCATTAGGGGGAGATAGTGCAAGATGGGATACGGCCGGGCGGCGCCGGCAAAGACTGCCGGCGCCGCGCATTGGCGGTTTTTTCACTGGTGGCTTACAGCATGGTCGTCACATCCACGTAATCCAGCCCGAAGGCCTCGGCCACACCCTTGTAGGTGACCTTGCCGTTGACCACGTTGGCGCCCAGAAGGATTTCCCGATTTTCTTTCATGGCGGTCTTCCAACCCTTGTTGGCGATCTGCACGGCGTAGGGCAGGGTGGCATTGGTCAGGGCCACTGTCGATGTTCTGGCCACGGCGCCGGGCATGTTGGCAACGCAGTAGTGGAGCACGCCGTCCACCTCGTAGACCGGGTCGTCGTGGGTGGTGGCCCTGGAGGTCTCGAAACAGCCGCCCTGGTCGATGGCCACGTCCACCAGGACCGAGCCCTTTTTCATGGTGGCGAGCATCTCGCGGGTCACCAGGCGCGGGGCCTTGGCGCCGGGGATGAGGACCGCACCGATGACCACGTCGGCTTCCTTCACCAGCTTGCGGATGGTGGCCGGGGTGCTCATGAGCGTAAAGCAGTTGCTGGGCATGACATCGCTCAGGTACCGGAGCCGGTCCAGATCCATGTCCAGCAGATAGACTTTGGCGCCCAGGCCGCAGGCCATTTTGGCCGCATTGGTGCCCACCACGCCGCCGCCGATGACCACCACCGTGCCGGGTTCGACACCGGGGACGCCGCCCAGCAGCAGTCCCTGCCCCCCTTTGGAGATTTCCAGGAACTTGGCGCCCTGCTGAATGGCCATGCGGCCGGCCACTTCGCTCATGGGGGTGAGCAGCGGCAGGCTGCGGTCTGTCTTCTGGATGGTCTCGTAGGCGATGCAGACGGCGCCGCTCTTGATGAGCGCCTGGGTGAGCGTCTGCGCCGCGGCCAGATGAAGATAGGTAAAGACGATCTGGCCCTTGCGGATAAGATCGTACTCCGGGGGCATGGGCTCCTTGACGTGCATGACCATGTCGGCCTCTGCGAAGATCTCGGCGGCCGTGGCCACCATCCGAGCGCCGGCCTGTTTGTATAGCTCGTCTTCAAAGCCGCTGCCCACTCCGGCGGATTTTTCAACCAGCACGGTGTGCCCGTTTTGTTTCATGACTTCAGCGCCTGCCGGCGTCATGGACACCCGGTATTCTTCCTTTTTGATTTCCTTGAGAATGCCTACGATCATGATTGCCTCCTTGGGGTTGCCGGCCTCACATCACCAGCGGGTCAATGGATGCCGAAAGGGGATTATTCCTCGACGGTCAGATCAATGGATTGGATCTGCTTGCGAATGCCCGGGGGCAGCAGGATCCATTTGCGCTTGGATTTCATGACAACGAATGACTCGCTCGATTTGATGCCCCCGACCTTGTAGAGCTTTTCCGACAAGAACCGGTGAAGCCCCGCCATGCCGTCGGTGGAGATCACTTCTGCCATGATGTCATATCGCCCGGTCACCACGGCGGCCCAGTGAACCTGATCCAGGTCGGCGATCGCCGACAGTTTTTCTTCCAACTGGTAGGTGTCCAGCCGGATCCCCACCAGCGCGGTGGTGATGCCGCGGGTGCGAAAGGCATCCACGAGGCCGGCCACGCGGAATACGGCGGCATCGCTTAATGCCTTTAGCCGTGTGCGGACCGTGGGAGCGCTCACCTCAAGGCGTTCACCGAGTTGGCCCACGGGCATGCGGCCGTCTTCGGTCAGTTCGCAGATCAATTCTTTGTCGGTGGCGTCGAGTTTCTGTTTGGCCATGGGTGCGTTGCGCTGGTGATGGGTGATGGTGTCGATGGATCGGGAGCAGATTTCAGCTATGAAAAAATTTCGGGCTTATCTACCAAAAAAAGGTTGCACCGAGTGGTGTCCGCCACATCCCATCGGCGGACAGGCCCGTTGCAACGAGCCGCTTTGCGATACTTTTCGTGTGTTTTGTGTGTTTCGTGGTTGAAAGCAGTTACTGCGGTCAAAAGTGGAGATGGGATAGCGCTTGGTGCGCCCCCACAGCCAGAAACAGGTTCTTATCTCTTTTTTTTCTGCCAAAA
>JBDRRP010000054.1:0-59012 GCA_043825735.1 Pseudomonadota bacterium
TCTGGATTGCCGCCAAGGCTACCTTGGCTTTGAACTCGGCACTGTGCGTTTTTCGTCTCTTCCCCATTGTCAGATCCTCCTTGGTTGAAGTGGTCTGACTCTTAGCTTAGCACATTGTCCGAATTTCGGGGTCCACCGCAATGTTGGTGGCGGCATCGAGGAGCGCATCCGGCGAGGGTTCGCCGGTGCGGCCCAGCAATCGGTTGACATCCTTGCCGGCGGTTGACGGGACCACCTGCATCAGTCCGAACGCAGGGGCGTGGCTGACGGCATAAGGGTTGAAATTGCTTTCCGTCTGGATGATGGCGAAAACCAGGTTGCCGCTGATTTTGAACCGCTGGGACTGGCGCTCGACAGAGGGCCGATATTTTCCGGCCCTGACATGCAGGTGGTCCTTTACCAAAGGAAAACTCACGGCATGGACCGATTTTTCTTTTCCTTGCACGGTTACCGTGCGCTGTGAAAGTCCGGAATGGATGAGATGCTCGGCGTAACGTTCGGCCCGCCATGCCCACCGAATCGGTTTTCCCTCATGGTCGACAACTTCTTCGTATAAAAACGGGGTGTCCCCCAATTTGACCGGGGTGGCGTCATACATGTCCACCGCGCGTGGGTCGTAAGGGGCTAAAAGCGTGGTGGTGATGGCACTCTTGAGGCTATCGGCAGGGTCTTCGGCTGCCACGGTCTCGACGGTGACGACTCCTTTGTCGAAGTCCACCAGCGCCCGCGACCGATAGTTTTGTGTGTATTTGACGTATTCTTTTTGTGTCGGCTCTCTGGCATCATCGCTGCCCCACTCCCCGGCAACAGCTTTGCGAAACGCTTCGATGAGGCCGCCCAATCGCTTGAGATCGCGCTCCAGCGCCTTGGGGTTGGTGGCATAGCCGACCGCCTTGTCTGCTGCCATTCGCTGGGCCGAGGCGACATCGCCCGTTACGGCGATCCGGCCCACTCGCACCATCTCACCCGGCGTGCAGGCGCCCAGCAGCATCAGCCCAATGAGCCCCCAGGTGCGGCGCTTTACGGATTTGCAGCGCGTGCGGCGAAAAAACCGTGTCATGACGATACCATACGTCAAAATCGGTCGGTTTACAACGGACCTTTTCCATCGACATTCCATTCTTGCCGTGATACTCACCCCACCTCTCAGTTTACGATAAACAGTTACAGGGACCGTGCATGAATGCGATTGAAGACAGCCCCCGCCCGCTGGTATTCATCAAGTTGCTGCTGACCGCCATTTTCTGGGGAGGGACATTTATCGCAGGGCGTTTCGTGGCCGGGCACATGGGGCCGTATTCGGCGGCATTCTTACGGTTTCTGGTGGCTGGCGTCATTCTCACGGCGCTGGCCTGTCGAAACGGCTCGGGCGGTCTTAGGGTCAGGCGTGCCCAACTGCTGCCCTTGCTGTCGTTGGGCATGACCGGCGTGTTTGCCTATAATGTTTGCTTTTTTAGTGGACTCAAACTGCTCCATGCGGGTCGCGCGTCACTCATCATCGCCACCAATCCGGTATTCATTTCGTTGTTGTCTTGCGTGATCTTCAAGGAGTCCCTCTCGCGGCGCGGCATTCTAGGCATTCTGCTTTCCGTGGCCGGTGCCGTCGTGGTCATTACCCGCGGTGACCTGCCATCCATACTGGCTGGTGGCGTGGGGCGGGGCGAAGCTTATATTTTTGGCTGTGTTTTGAGCTGGGTGGCATATTCACTCATCGGAAAGGCCGCCCTGAAAGGACTGACGCCACTTGTGGCAGTGACCTACTCGGCAATATTCGGTGCCGGTTTTCTTCTGGTACCGGCTCTGGGCGAAGGGCTCCTGGCCGATATGGGGGGATTTGGAACCGGGGACTGGATCGCCATCGGCTATCTCGGTGTCTTCGGCACTGTCCTGGGGTTCGTGTGGTACTATGAAGGCATCAAGGCCATCGGTCCCAGCCGGGCCAGCCTGTTCATCAATTTTGTCCCGATCAGCGCGGTAATACTGGCGTTCCTCATTCTGAACGAGCCCATTACCCTGTCGCTGGTGGTCGGCACGATCATGGTGACATCAGGCGTCACCTTGAACCACCTCGCTGCCGCGCAGCGAAGAGTTGCGTCTTGACTAATGCGGGGGGGTGGTTCATTTTGGGGCTACTGTTGAACGGGCGGGCATATTCACGGCCGAATGAGCATGCTATTGCAAAAACACAGCACCCAGCAACATCCGGAGCAGCGCATGAAAGGAAGAGACGGCAAAATCGGCAGAAACGACCCCTGCCCCTGCGGCAGCGGGCAAAAATATAAGAAATGCTGCGAGAAAAAGGGACTGCCCATAGCCACCCTTCGCGCCCAGTATGAAAAACATTACAAAATCAGGTTCAAGGAACCCAATGACGTCGCGGCCATTCGTGCGGCCGGGCGCCTGGCACTGGATACTCTGGAGATGGTCGCCGCCGAGTTGCGAGCGGGTATGACGACCGACGAAATCAATACCCTGGTTCACGATTTTACCGTTTCTCACAATGCGAGACCGGCACCACTGAATTACCGCGGTTTTCCAAAAAGCGTGTGCGTATCCGTCAACGAGGAAATCTGCCACGGCATCCCCGGACCGCGCGTGCTTCAGGACGGCGACATTGTCAATGTGGATGTGACCCCCGTGCTCGCCGGCTATTACGCCGACTGCAACCGGACGTTTTTTGTGGGAGACCCCAGCCCGGACGCCCGCAAACTCGTTGACATCACCCTGGAGTGCCTGCGCCGTGGCATCGCCATGGTCGCGCCCGGAAACACGCTGGGCGATATCGGCTGGGCCATTCAGGAGCATGCCGAAAGCCACGGCTGCTCGGTGGTGCGCGAGTTCGTCGGCCACGGCGTTGGCTTCGACTTTCACGAGCCGCCCCAGGTGATGCACTATGGCAGAAAGGGCAGCGGACTGACCCTGCTGCCCGGCATGGTGTTCACCATAGAGCCTATGATCAACCTCGGAGATCGCCACCTGCACCTTCTGGACAACGAGTGGACCGCCATCACCAGCGACGGTTCCCTGAGCGCCCAGTTCGAGCAGACCGTGCTGGTGACGGAGGTGGGCGTGGAAAGCCTCACGCCTTACTGATCATTCGACTCTGATTTCAGACTGATAGCGGCCTTTACCACAACACCAATGAACCACGAAGACCACGAAGGCCACGAAGGCCACGAAGCAATGATACAAGTGAACTGATTTGCCTCTTCGTGAACTTCGTGGTTCTCTTATTGATGGAACCGGATAACCTTGAAAAACTATCTTCAACCCACGGCCATTATCGACAGCGATCACCCTGACGTCGTCCAGTTTGCGGCGGCCACCACAGCACAGTGCGGCAAAGATCCGCGAAGTGTGGCCGTGGCGCTCTACAACGCCGTGCGCGACACGATCCGCTACGATCCATACTCACCTTTCTTTTTGCCGGCGCATTATCGGGCCAGCGAGACACTCAGAAAAAAGGTGGGGTTCTGCATTCCCAAATCGGCACTGCTGTGTGCGCTGGCGAGGGCGCGCGGCATCCCGGCCCGCATCGGGTTTGCCACGGTACGTAACCACCTGGCCACCCGTCAGCTCATCGCGTTTCTGGGCTCCGACCGATTCGTCTATCACGGCTATGCGGAGCTATTGCTCGGCGGGCGATGGGTGAAAACCACACCGGTGTTCAATGCCGACCTGTGCGCGCGGTTTCAGGTGCCGCCACTGGATTTTGACGGCGAGCACGACGCCGTATTCCAGCCGTTCAATGCCGAAGCGCAGCCCTTCATGGAGTATCTGGCCGATTACGGCACCTTTGCCGACGTGCCGGTGGACGCCATCGTGGCTGCCTGGACCGAGGCCTACGGCGCGGTCCGGGTGACGGCCTGGATTGACGCCTACAATGCCGGCGGTTCGTGCAGGGATTTCGCTTCCGAGGATGTTGCCTGATCGCCTCGAGGCCAAAGAACTTAATCCTCACGCAACGGCGCAACGACGCCACGACAGGAAAAAGTGATCCATGACAGAGAATGAAATCGCAAAGCAAGTTATGGATGCTGCGTTTCTTATCCACCGGGCTCTTGGGCCGGGTTTGCTGGAGACGGTTTATGAAGTCATTCTTGCGAAGAAATTGAGCGAAATGGGTGTGTCGGTTGAACGGCAAATTTCAGTCCCGATTCAATTTGAAAACGTCAAATTTGATGAGGGATTTCGAGCTGATTTGATTGTGGAGAAAAAGGTCATCGTGGAGTTGAAGTCTGTGGAACGGCTACAACCGGTTCATTCTAAACAACTTTTGACGTATCTTCGTCTAACCGATTTGCGTCTGGGGCTTCTGATCAATTTCGGAGAGAACCTTCTCAAGCACGGTTTTAAGCGCGTGGTTAACGGTCTGAAAGAACGATAAATATTCCGTTGCGTCGTAGCGGCGTTGCGTGAGACCGTTTTTTACAAGGATGAACAGGAAACAATGGAGGCGACAATGGATCTGAAAAGCTATTTCGAAACAAACCGGGGGACCGGTGTGATGGCCACCGCCGATGCCGACGGCAAGGTGGACGCCGCCATCTACTCGCGGCCGCACTTTCTCGATGACGGCACCATCGCCTTTATCATGCGCGACCGGTTGACGCATCACAACCTCCAAACCAATCCGCATGCCACGTACCTTTTTATCGAAAACCGACCCGGCTACCGGGGCAAGCGCCTTTTTCTCACCAAAACCCGCGAAGAAAAGGGCGGCGAGACCCTGCGCAGGCTCCACCGCCGCTCGTCCCGGTCAGAGGACAACCAGACCGAGGCGGATATGTTCCTGGTGTATTTCAGAATCGACAAGGAATTGCCGTTGATCGGCGCCGGTGGGACAACGATAGACTGATTGCCGCCAGTTTCGTCAAGGCTTCGGGCATGCATGAATCCGCCCGTGGGCACACCACAATGAAACTATGGGGGATTGTGCGTCACCCGATTTATACGAGAGATTTCTTGAAAATGCGGCAGTAGATATCGGACATGTAAATGACGCCGATCGGGCGGTTATTTTCCAATACCGGCAAACGTCGGTACTTATGTTTAATCATGCGATCCAAAATCACCATAATGTGTTCATCACCGGAAGCACCGACCACGGTTTTGCTCATGACCTGCTTCACTTTCTTATCGTTCAGGATATCGATGCAGTTTTTGAGCTGGCCGGACCAGGATAATTGGTCTGCGCTAATGCCATAATTAAGAAATTCCGGCCGAAGATGGTACAGTATGTCATACATCGTTACCACCCCGGCCAGATGTTTGTATCCGTTCACAACCACAAGGCTGATCGACTTGTATCCGGTCTCTCTCACCTTGCCATTTAAAATCAATTGGATCGCTTCTTTAACAGGGGCATTTTCATGAACCTTTTCAAAGGACGCTACCATGATGTCTTTTGCATATACTGTCATGATTTCCTCCCAAAAAACGAGTCGCTCTGCCTCGGACCGAATGAAATGGTACTATTTGCTGAACAACCACTGCCTGTAGGACTGACCGCCACTGACCTGAACACGAAGGATCATTATAGATTTAAACCGGCATCGTACGCCGTTTTCTTGACCACCTGACAGCCGGAGGAACGGGTTATCCCGGTGGCGGTGACACTAATCGTAAGAGTAAACCTTGTACTCCGTGGGCGTGCCGATAACGGCATCAACCTTGCCCTCGAGATTCGCTCTTTTTTCATTCTCAAACCACCGTTGCCAGTCTTCAATCGACTTCCAGGTGCTGATCACCAGGTATTCATAGGGGTCTGCCACGTTGCGCATGGTCTCGCCGGAAATATATCCCGGCTGCTGGAAAGCCATGGTTCTTAGCTCGGTTAACATCGGGACCAGTTGGGGCAACAGGTCTGCTTCCATCCCGCCGAAGAGACGAGGCATTTTTCTGGTCATTAGGACGCGTATCGACATTATCCCTCCAATAAATTTCAGCGGTGCACCCGCCCGTCACATTAAAAGGTTTTTCAGTGTCAGCAAAACGCCAGCGGCCACTGCCGATCCAATTACACCGGCAACGTTGGGTCCCATAGCGAACATCAAGAGCATGTTTTCGGGATCCGCCTCGATTCCCAGTTTTTGACTGACCCGAGCAGCCATGGGTACTGCGGATACGCCAGCCGAACCGATGAGCGGATTGATTTTGTTTTCAGATACCAGGTTCAACAGTTTAGCCATCAATATCCCGGATGCCGTACCGATGCTGAACGCAATCGCCCCAAGAAGTAAAATGCCCAGTGTTTCCAAATTCAGAAAACTTTGGGCGGATAAACGAGAACCGACGCCCAGCCCAAGAAAGATCGTGACGATGTTGATCAGGGCGGATTGCGTTGTTTTGGATAGACGTTCCACGACACCGCACTCTCGCATGAGGTTGCCGAACATGAAAAATCCGATGAGCGGCGCTGCCGAAGGCAGCAAAAACATACACAAAGACAGAACCATCAGCGGGAACACGATTTTTTCCACTTTGCCCACATAACGGAGCTGTTGCATGCGGATTTTCCGCTCCGCGGGGCTGGTCAATGCGCGCATGATCGGCGGCTGGATAATGGGAACCAGGGCCATGTAAGAATATGCCGCCACAGCGATGGCGCCGAGCAGGTTCGGGGACAGTTGGGATGCCAGAAATATGGCCGTCGGTCCGTCCGCGCCGCCAATAATCCCGATGGAGGCGGCATCGAAAATGTCAAAATTAATTCCCGGAACGATATCCGATAGTACCAATGCACCGATGAGGGTGGTGAAGATGCCGAACTGGGCGGCTGCCCCAAGCAGGACCGTCTTTGGATTGGCGATCATGGGGCCGAAGTCGGTCATCGCGCCAACCCCCATGAAAATGATCAGCGGGAAGACGCCTGTTTTGATGCCGATCTGATAAACATAATAGAGAATGCCTCCTGGGTCGTTAATGCCTGCCAGTGGAATATTCGATAAAACACACCCGAAGCCCATGGGCACAAGAAGCAAGGGCTCGAACCCCTTGCGGATGGCTAAAAACAGCATCAGCAAGCCGACCCCGACCATGAGGAGGCTGCCGATGCCATCCGTCCATCGGCCTGATAAGGGGAAGATATATCCGAAAATACCCGTTGACTTGAGAAACTCGGCAACCATCAGGCCCATGGGCGCCATGGTTTTTGAAGGGGTGCTGTTGGGCGTCATCTGGCCTCCGGCCAAAACGACAGCGGACACGCAGAGCACCAACATGAGGGTGAAACCGATCCATAGCGACTTTTTTCGCATTTTTGGCGCCTTTGCTCAGGAAAGTGTTGCGACCAGTTGTCGGGGTCTCACGACCTGGTCTTTTTCCACATCAATGCTGAACACTTTGCCGTCACAAGGGGCAACAACAGGTGTTTCCATTTTCATGGCTTCAAGAATCATCAATGTTTCGCCTTTTTCTACGCGATCACCGACAGCGATAAAAATTTCGTACACAATGCCCTGCAATTTGGCCTCGACTTCAACCAACTTATTCGGTTTGGGCGCAACGTCAGCAGCGGCAGCCGGCTTGATTTCGGTCACCTCACCGGAGGCCGCCGCGACCGTAACCTGATACGCTTTGCCTTCAACCGTGATCGTGTAATCGGTGGGTCCGCTTTGCGGCAGGGGTGCCGGAGATGGCGGCACCGAATTCGGGGTGTCGGCCGCTTTGATTTCGTCGGTCACTTTACGGACATTGATGGGCTTTTTTCCATTCAGAAAATCGAGGCCCTTGTTGCCTCCGGGGGTCGCCAGGGCGCCGACGATAAAGATGTTTTCGTCGGTGACCGGCAGATGTTCCTTTTGGAGGATGGCTTTGGCCTTTGGAATCCCGGGCTCAAGGGTATCGAGCGGATCACCTGTAAACACCGGTTTTCCGAGCTGCTCTTGCGCGATCCGGACAATTTCAGGATCCGGCGGCACCGGGGTCCGGCCGAAATAGCCCAGCACCATTTTGCCGTAACCATCGGTTATTTTTTTCCAGGGGCCCTGGGTTACGTTGGTATAGGCCTGCTGGAAATAAAATTGGGATACCGGAGTTACCGAGGTGCCGAAACCGCCCCTGGCGACACATTCGGACATGGCCGCGATGACCTCTGGATAGAGATGAAGCGTACCGGTGTCGCGCATCATCATGGTGTTGGCCGTCAATGCGCCGCCGGGCATGGGCGAGAGGATGACTTCGGATGAAACCTTTTGCGCTTCCGGAGGGAAAAAATAGTCTTTGAGGCAATCCTGAAGCACCAGATTGGCCTCCATAACTTTAGTGACATCGATATCCAGAAAATAATCGGTGCCTTTGAGAGCATGCCACAGAGATAGTATGTCCGGTTGGCACGTGCCGCCGGACAAGGGCGAGCGTGCAAGATCGACCCCGTCGCAGCCAGCCTCGATGGCGGCTTTGTACTGGGTAATTCCCACCCCGGCGGTTTCATGAGAATGAAACCATATCAGCGCTTCGTCGCCCAAAAGCGCGCGCGCGGCCTTGATGGTTTCATAGACCTTTCGTGGGTTGCTGGTTCCTGACGCATCTTTGAAGCATACGGAATCATAGGGCAATCCCGAATCGAGGATTTCCTGCAGCGTTTTGATATAAAACGGTGCATCATGCGCGCCGCTGCAGCCCAGCGGCAGCTCCATCATGGTAACCGATACCTGATGGTGCAGTCCGGCATTCTTTATACACTCACCGGAGTAGATAAGATTGCGAACATCGTTTAAGGCATCGAAATTTCGGATGTGGGTCATGCCGTGTTTTTTAAACATCTTGGCGTGAAGATCGATCATGTCCCGGGGCTGGGCAGACAGGGCCACCACGTTGATTCCGCGGGCCAGCGTCTGAAGATTCACGTTCGGACCAGCCGCCGCACGGAAGCGATCCATCATGTCAAAAGCGGATTCACCGCAGTACATGAAAAGCGCCTGAAAACGGGCACCGCCGCCGGCTTCCATGAACTCGATGCCGGCATGAACAGCCGCTTCCACTGCAGGAATGAAATCATCTGTCAGTGCCCTGGCGCCAAATACGGATTGAAACCCATCGCGCAGCGAGGTATCCATAAATTGAATTTTTTTCTTCATGACCGCTCACAATCTCCAAATTGGGGTGAATAATTGAAAGGTCCCCCGTAATAAATCGGAAGTTTTTGAACTGCGTAGACAATTATCGCAGTTGCGGGAAATGCCCTATAGGTCCTGTCCAAATCTGACGCGTTTCTTTCCGGTGCGTCATGCCCGAGCACGGTGCGCTGCAATGGCGGCGGAAATAATGGCCACCAGAACGCCCTCTTCTGTTGCCGGTGCGGGTCTTTTTCGCTGTCGCTGCTGTTGTTCGGTTGCCTCCATTTTGGCAAGCTCCCGCTCGCTCGCTGAAGCCAACAGCTTATAACAAATTTGCATAAGCAGCATCAGCAGGAGGAGAAAAAGAATTACAACGCCCATCCCCAGAACAGTCAGCTTGAGTCCGGCAATAATCATCCTTCAGTCCTAAATTTGATCATAGACATTTCACCGCAACCATAAATCTAATCGGAAAACCCTAAAATGCTATACTCGATTGTACCGGTAAACAAAATCAAAAATTTTTGATTTGCCTTGGCCATTGGGTTGTAGGATGGTTACCATACCATTACGGCTTCTTGGCGTGATGCTGGACTGTTCGGTTTGACGACATAACACACCGTTATTTCAGCTATTATCCAACAATTAGCCGCCCAGAGCGTTTTTGCCGCCAAGTGCAGAAAGACTGCGGGGACCATGCAACAGATCGAAACCATTCGCCAAAACATCCATGCGCTGCTGCGGGAACAGCAACTCGGTGTGCTGTCCACCATCGGGGAAAACGCCCCATATGCCAGCCTGGTTGCCACTGCGGTCTCCGATGACGACCGCTACCTGTACTTTGTCACGCCCCGGGCCACACGGAAGTTTGCCAATCTTTCCGTCAACCCCCAGGTCGCCCTGCTGGTCAATAACAGTATGAACCGCCCGGAGGATTTTCACCGGGCCATGGCTGTCACGGCCACGGGAACCGTCGTGTCCACGCCGCCGGCTGACAGGGACAAGATACTCAGCCGCTACGTGGCCAAGCACCCCTATCTGGAAGACTTTGCCCGCTCCCCAAACTGCGCGCTGGTGGTCGTTCGGGTCGAGCGCTATATCCTGGTGCAGCGATTTCAGAACGTTACCGAATACCGGGTGGACCATGACTGAAAATGTGAAAATCGGCATCAGTTCGTGTCTTCTGGGCAACAACGTGCGGTGGAACGGCGGCCATCAATTGGACCGTTTTCTGGCCGATACGCTTGGGCAGTTCGTGGACTTCGTTCCGGTTTGCCCGGAGGCCGAATGCGGATTGGGCATCCCCCGCGAGACCCTGCGGTTGGTGGGCGATGTGGACAACCCGCGGCTGGTCACCACCAAAACGAAGGTGGATAAAACCGCGCAGATGCAGGCTTGGGCGCGGCAGCGGCTTAAAGAACTCGAAAAGGAAGATCTTTGCGGCTTTATCTTCAAGTGCGATTCACCCAGCAGCGGGATGGTGCGGGTCAAGGTGTACAACGACTCCGGGATGCCGGAGAAAAAAGGCGTGGGGATCTTTGCCCGCATGTTCATGGACCATTTTCCGCGGGTGCCCGTGGAGGACGACGGCCGGCTTCACAACCCCGCCATCCGGGAAAACTACATCGAGCAGATCTTCACTCTGAGGCGCTGGCGGGAAGTGCTGTCTTCCCGGCGCACCATGGGTAAACTGGTGGACTTTCACACCCGGCACAAACTGCTGATTCTGGCCCATGGCCAGCCGATCTATCGGGAGATGGGGCGGTTGGTCGCCACCGGCAAACAACTGCCGGCCGGTGCGCTGTTCGATCGCTACGAAGCGCTGCTGCTCGAGTCGCTGAAACTCAAGACCACGCCCAAGAAGCACATCAATGTGCTCGCCCACATGCTCGGGTATTTCAAAACGCAGCTTTCCGCCGACGAGAAGCAGGAAGTGCTGGAGATCATCGACCGCTACCGTGACGGGCACCTCCCGCTCATCGTGCCCATCACGCTGTTCAACCATTTTGTGCGAAAATACGG
Organism: Pseudomonadota bacterium; assembly: GCA_043825735.1. GTDB lineage: Bacteria > Desulfobacterota > Desulfobacteria > Desulfobacterales > JBDRRP01 > JBDRRP01. The sequence goes on from JBDRRP010000054.1 coordinate 11,082, forward strand.
CATCGCGTACCTGGCGCAGCAGTATTATCTGAACCCGCACCCGGTGGAATTGCGACTTCGGACGTATTTGGTTTGAGAGCGGGATAACCACGAAGTACACGAAGGGCACGAAGAAAACTACGAGGACAATTCGCGAATCAGGCTTCCACCGTCGCTACGCTATGGCGGACAGGCCCGTTGCAACAAGCCGCTTTGTGATACTTTTCGTGTGTTTTGTGTGTTTCGTGGTTGAAAGCAGTTACTGCGGTCAAAAGTGGAGATGGGATAGCGCTTGGTGCGCCCCCACAGCCAGAAACAGGTTATTATCTCTTTTTCTTCTGCCAAAAAAGAACCATAAACCACGAAACACACGAAACACACGAAAGAAAAATGGATAAACGATAACGGGCTGATCTACCCTAAAAAGCGTGCACCGGGCAGCGCCATGGCAACGGGGCCGCGCCTTTAATTTGTAGATAATTGCGAACAGTTTTAATATCAATCTGTTAACTTTGCGATCTCTGCGGCTTTGCGAGAGATTCGGACTTTTTCGACTTTATCAAAGAGTCCCCTTCACCATAGAGCGCCGCCTACGCCCATGACCCAGATACCCGATACGACGTCGCCATCCAAAGGCTACCGCTTCGTCATCGCCGCGGCGCTGTTGTGGGGCGTTTCCGGCTCGGCCGCCAAGTTTCTGTTCAACAGCGGGGTGACGCCGTTTCAGCTTGTCCAGGCGCGGCTGACCATCACCGCCGCCGGTCTTTTCATCTGGTTGGGGCTGCGCCATCGCGGCCTGCTGCGTATCGACAAAAAGGATATCGGTTATTTCGCGGTTTTCGGCGTGGTGGGCATGGCCGCCGTCCAGTTTACCTACCTTTTTGCCATCAGCAAGATCAACGTCGCCGCGGCCATTCTGCTCCAGTACATGGCGCCAATATTCATCGTGCTCCATGCCGCGGTGTTTTCTCGGGAAAAACTCAGCCGCATCAATTTGGTGGCGCTGGCCGGGGCAACCGTCGGCTGTTACCTGGTGGTGGGTGCCTACAACCTGAATCTGCTTTCCATGAATCTCGCGGGCATCGCCAGTGGACTGCTGTCGGCCGTCTGTTTCGCCTGGTACTCCATCCACGGGGAATACGGCATGCGCCGGTACCATCCCTGGACGGTGCTTTTTTACGCCATGGTCTTTGCCGCGCTCACCTGGAACATCTGCCACCCGCCGCTGGAAGTGTTTCGCCATGACTGGCGCTGGTCGCAGTGGCTGTGGATGTTTTACATCGGTATCCTGGGTACCCTGGTCCCTTTCGGTCTCTACCTGGAAGGCATTAACCTCATCCGCTCCACCCGGGCCAGCATCACCGCCACCCTGGAGCCCATCACCGCCGGGCTCATCGCGTATCTCTTTCTGGGCGAAGAGATGGCCGCCCTTCAGTTGCTGGGTGCTGCGCTGGTCATCGCCGCCATCATCCTTCTCCAGTTGACCAAGGCGCATGACGACAACGCCCCCGATCGTATCCGGGCCCGCCGGCAGGCCGCCGGCGACAACGCAAAAAGTTGATGGCCCCGTAAAAAGTCGGGATCTCTCGCAAAGACGCCAAGTACGCCAAGAAAAACATCATTAACTTTGCGATCTTTGCGACTTTGCGAGAGAATCGGTTTTGGGCGGCCTTTGGACGGAAGGCAACTATCGAACTGCAGATTGGGACGCAGATGGACGCGGATAAACGCCGATAGAGATTAGCGGCCTGCGGCCGGAAAACCGCCTGATAAACTTTTCACTTTTCACTGTCCCGATTCCTGAAATCCGAAAATCCGGGATGAATACGGCATCACCATTGAGAACGGCAACCTGGGGGCAACACTGATGACCACCGGTCTTACCGCATTCGAAAAACGCCTGCGCCGGCGCATCATCGGCCGGGAGCAGGAATTTTTCACGGTCGCGGCGCCGGGCCTGGAGGCGGTCTGCGCGGAAGAACTTTGCCGGCTGGGCGTTGCTGCCGGCGATCTTCACCCGGAGGTCGGCGGCATCGGGTTTTGCGGAAAACTGCCGTTGCTATACGCGGCCAATCTTCACCTGCGAACGGCCGGGCGCATTCTCATGCGCATTGCCGACCTTACCGCCGCCACCTTTGCCCGGCTGGAAACCGCTGCTGACGCCGTGGACTGGGATCTTTATCTTAAACCGGGTCAGCCGGTCCTGATCCACGTCACCACCCGGCAGTGCCGTCTATACCACACCGGCGCCGTGGCCGGGCGGTTGCAGATGGCTATCGGCCGCCGGCTGGGCACCACCGTTGACGCAACTGCCGGCGACGAGATCCCCCAGAGGTTGTTTGTGAAGGGGGCATCGGATCGGTTCACGATCTCCCTGGACAGCAGCGGCGCCCTGCTCCACAAACGGGGGCCGAAACGGCAGGTGGGGGCGGCTCCCATCCGGGAAACCCTCGCGGCGGCTGCGCTGATCATGGCCGGGCACACCCCGGACTCACCGGTGGTGGATCCCATGTGCGGCAGCGGCACTTTCAGCCTGGAGGCCGCCATGATGGCCGCGCGGATTCCGCCGGGCTGGTACCGGGACTTCGCCTTTTTCGGGTGGCCCTGCTTCAGCGCAGCGGCGTGGGGCCATATCCGTAAAACAGCAATGGAACGGATCGATGTGAAACCCGGTCCTGTTCGGATTTTTGCCTCGGACATCCGTGCCGATGCCGTGGCTGCTCTGGGCAAGGTGGCTGCGCAGATGGGCGTGGGCGGGCGAATGGCTCTGGCAGTGCAAGATTTTTATGCCGTCGACGGCGCCCGGGTAACGGGCGGGCCGGGGACTGTTGTGCTGAATCCACCCTACGGCCTCAGGCTGGGGCGCCGAAACGACGTTCGTCAGGACTTCCCACGCATTCGCGACCACCTCAGGCGCGGATTTTCCGGGTGGCGGGCGGCGGTTTTTTGCCCGGTGGACGAGGCCTCTGCGTTCAAGGGACTTGGCCTGCGCGAAACGCACGTCCCTCACGGCGGACTGCGCCTGGTCCTGTTCACCGGCCGCCTTCCCGGTTGAGCCGGAAAACGGCGGGTTGAGAAAAGGATCAAAGAACGGTAGAGAATGTCCATTCACAATAGGAGGCCGTTGATGAAACCCGGAATCACCATCGAAAGGGATGCTCACGGCATTGCCCACATCACGGCGGAAAGCCGCGACGACGTCTACTGGGGTGAGGGCTATGCGCACGCTACCGATCGCGGACTGCAGATGCTGCTCATGCGGGTCCTGGGTCAGGGCCGGCTGTGCGAGTGCCTCGAAGACAGCACCCAGAGCCTGGGCATTGACCGGTTTTTCAGGAAAATGAACTGGCGGTGCGGCGCCGAAGCCGTGGTGCGCGATCTTCCCGAAGATCACCGGCAAAAACTGGCCGCCTACGTGGAAGGGATCAATGCGGCCATGCGCCGAAAGACCCCGTGGGAGTTCAAGCTGGCCGGCTACCGGCCGGAGCCGTGGACGGCCCTGGATACGGTTTTGCTGCTGCGAATGATGGGCTATCTCACGCTGTCGCAGTCCCAGGCGGAAATCGAGCGGTTCATCGTGGAGATGATCCAGGCCGGCATTGACCGCGAGCGGCTGGAGGCCCTGTTCCCCGGCCGGCTCGGCGGGCTCGAGATGGATCTGGTGGCTTCCGTCACACTGGGCGAGCGCATTGTGCCCGCCGGCAGCCTCTGGAACCTGGCGCTGCCCCGGATGATGGCATCCAACAACTGGGTCGTCTCGGGCACCAAGACCGCTTCGGGAAAACCCATCGTGGCCAACGACCCACACCTGGAAACCAACCGGCTGCCCAATGTCTGGTACGAGGTGGCGCTGGTCTCACGGGATCGCTGGATCACGGGGGCGTCCATGCCCGGCATCCCCGGGGTGCTCACCGGGCGCACCCCGGATGTGGCCTGGGGGGTGACCTATGCCTTTATGGACACCATCGACTCCTGGATCGAGCGCTGCCGGGACGGGAAGTATTTCCGTGACGGCCAGTGGGAGCCGTTCACCGAGCGCCGGGAAACCATCGCGCGCAAAAAACATCCGGCCGAGACCGTGGTGTTTTACGAAAACCACCACGGGGTGCTCGACGGCGATCCTCACATCGAGGGAAACTACCTGAGCACGAAGTGGTCGGGCGACAGTGTGGGACCGCGGATTTTTGACGTGGCATTCTACATCTGGGATATATCCAGAACCGCGGAGGCCCTGGACCTAATGGGACGCGTGGAAACCGATTGGAGTTTTGTGGCCGCCGACACCGGCGGCGACATCGGATTCCAGATGTCGGGGCTCATGCCGCGGCGGCCCGATGGGGTCAGCGGTCTTGTGCCCCTGCCCGGCTGGGATCCGGCCAACGACTGGCAGGGCTTCGTGGACGCGGCCGATTTGCCGCGGGCCTTCAATCCGGAGGAAGGGTTTTTCACCACCACCAACCAGGATCTCAACGCCTACGGCATCGCGGCGCCGGCCAACGCCCCCATGGGGCCCTACCGGGCTGAGCGCATCGCCAGCCTGCTCGCCGGAAAAACCGATCTCACCGTCGAGGACATGTGCCGCATGCACTACGACGTCTATTCCACCCAGGCCGAGCGCTTCATGGCCCTATTGCGGCCGCTGCTGCCCGATACCGAGCCCGGGCGCATTCTGGGAGACTGGGATCTTTGCTACGACGCCGAGTCGACAGGGGCGTTTCTCTTCGAGGCCGTCTATTCGGCGCTCTACCGGGAAGTATTCGGGGTTAGCGGGATCGGAACTGCGGTCATTGACTTTCTGGCGGCGGAAACGGGGCTTTTTGTCGATTTCTACCTTGCCTTTGATACCGTGCTGCTCTCGGCGTCTTCACCATGGTTCGGCGGCCGCAGTCGGGAACAGGTCTACCGGGCGGCCCTGTCATCCGGTTTGTCCGCAGACATCCGGCCGTGGGGGGAGACGCGGCAGTTTACCATGACCCACATTTTCTTCGGTGGTAAGCTGCCCGGCTGGCTGGGCTTCGATTATGGCCCGGTGACCGGCATTGGCAACAGGGCCACGATTCACCAGGGGCAGATTTACCGCAGCGCGGATCGGGCGACGACATTTTTTGCGAGCCTTCGCATGGTGAGTGATCTTGCCGAGGCGTGCACCCACACCAATCTGGCCGGCGGCCCCTCCGACCGGCGGTTTTCCCGCTGGTACACCACCGACATCGCCAACTGGCTGACCGGAAAATACAAGCGGCTGGGTCCACGGGTGGGGGCCGTATCGCATCCGTTGTGACGGCCCGCGCGTGTTGACAGGCCGCCGGCGCCGCACTAAGAAAGTGGGCTCCCGTGAAGCGGCCATCTTTAGATCGTGTGCCGCGCCCGGCCGAAGGCGCCGCCAAAAGCCAATAATCACCACGGAGAGACCCGCTGGTGCGTTCTGAATAAATTGACTACCCCCGGAGAAGAACAAAGACATGCTGCACTGGAACGTCAATCCGATTTTCTTTTCTGTGGGACCGGTGTCCGTCAGATGGTACGGGCTGCTGTTTGCCGCCGGCTTTCTGATCGGCCTGGTAATGATCCGTTGGATGTTTCAGCGCGAGGGGCGCCCCCTGGAGGACACCGACCGGCTGTTCAACTATATGGCCCTGGGCACCATCGTGGGCGCGCGTCTGGGGCACTGCCTGTTCTACGAGCCGGCCTACTACCTCAGCCATCCGATCGCCATTCTCAAAATCTGGGAGGGCGGGCTCGCCAGCCACGGAGCATTCATCGGGATCATCATCGCGGTGTGGTTCTATTCGCGCCGGCGCCGCGAGCAGCCGCTGCTCTGGGTGCTCGACCGGGCCTGCGTGCCCACCATTCTGGCCGGCAGCCTGATCCGGCTGGGCAATCTGTTCAATTCCGAAATCGTGGGCATTCCTACGGATGTGCCCTGGGCAGTGGTCTTCGAGCGGGTGGACAGTCTGCCCCGCCACCCTTCGCAGATCTACGAATCCATGTCGTACGCGGCGATTTTTGTCCTGCTCTGGGTGCTTTATCGCCGCTGGGCCGGAAAAATGCGCGACGGCAGGCTTTTCGGTGTCTTTCTGACGGCTGTTTTCGGCGTGCGCTTTTTTATCGAGATCACCAAGACCCGCCAAGCCGCCTTTGGCCACGATTTCCCGCTTAGCATGGGTCAGATACTCAGCATCCCGCTGGTGGCCCTCGGGCTGTGGCTGCTCTTCAGAAAACGCGGATCACCGGCGCCGTGACGATGGCGGCCGGCTTCGGAGCAATGAATGTGAACCACGGAGTCACGGAGGACACGGAGATTTTAGTGTCAAACTCAACTGCTTTTGTTTTTCTCCGTGTTCTCCGTGACTCCGTGGTAATATCATTTTTTCGATTGCAACGGCTTCCGGCCGTAGCTTGCGCTTTCTGGATAAGCGTAAATGTTATTTGACCGATATAAGGAGCTCTTCGATGACGATAACCCCTGAAAGCGTGTGGGCCGACGTGGACCGGATTCGCGCCAAGGCGCCCCTGGTCCACAATATTACCAATTTCGTGGTGATGAACACCACGGCCAACGCACTGCTGGCCATCGGCGCCTCACCGGTGATGGCCCATGCTGAAGACGAGGTGGTCGACATGGTGGGCATTGCCGCCGCCCTGGTGATCAACATCGGCACGCTGCGCGGTCCGTGGATCGCCGCTATGCACACGGCCGCGGCCGCTGCACGGAAAAAGGGCATCCCCATTGTTTTGGACCCGGTGGGGGTGGGCGCCACCCGGTACCGGACGGATACGGCAAAAGCGCTCATGGAAACCGCCTCGCCGACGATCATCCGCGGTAATGCCTCGGAGATCCAGGCTCTGGCGGGAGCCGCCGCGGCCACCAAGGGCGTCGATGCCACCGCCGCCTCATCGGCGGCGCTGGATGCCGGCCGTGCCCTTCACGGGGCGCTGGGCAGTGTGGTGTGCATCAGCGGAGAGACCGACTACATCATCGGCGCAAAGGCCGTGGTCGCTGTCGCTAACGGACATCCCATGATGCCGCGGGTCACCGGGCTCGGTTGCACGGCCAGCGCGCTGTGCGGCGCGTTTGCTGCGGTGAACTCGGACGCCGCGGCCGCAACGGCGCATGCCATGGTGGTCATGGGCATCGCCGGAGAGATGGCCGCTATCGCGGCGGCGGGGCCCGGATCCCTGCAGACCCGGTTTATCGACGCCCTCTATCAGCTCCAGGCCGAAGACATCCACCGCCTGATGCGCATCGGGTGAGTCCATGGACGGCGTCTATCTGGTGACGGACCGGCCCTTGTGCGGCTCTCGGGAACTGGCGGCGGTGGTGGCAGCGGCCGCCGGCGCCGGGGTGTCGGCGGTGCAGTTGCGGGAAAAGCACGCCACGACCCGGCAGTTCATGGAAACGGCGCAAATGATTCTCGCACTGCTCAGGCCCCGGGGCATCCCGCTCATTATCAACGACCGCATCGATGTGGCGCTGGCCGTGGGGGCCGACGGAGTGCATGTGGGCCAGACGGACATGCCCGCGGCGATCGCCCGGCAGCTCATGGGACCCGGCGCCATCATCGGGCTGTCCGTGGAGACCTGGATCGATGTGGTGGCTGCCGAGGATCTCGATGTGACCTATCTTGGCATCAGCCCGGTATTTGAAACGCCCACCAAGACCGACACCGGCATCGCCTGGGGTCTGGCGGGGGTCGCCCGCATACGGGCATTTTCCCGCCACCCGCTGGTGGCCATCGGCGGTCTGAATGCCGACAACGCCGCGGATGTGGTGGCGGCCGGCGCCGACAGCATCGCCGTAGTATCAGCCATCTGCGCTGCGGCCGATCCCGCGCAGGCTGTCCGGCATCTGAAGCGGGCCGTCGACGCCGGTCGCGCGCGAAGGAGAATACGTTTATGAAACAGTATCACCGTGCCCTCACCATTGCCGGTTCCGACAGCGGCGGCGGCGCCGGAATCCAGGCGGATCTGAAGACGTTCAGCGCCCTGGGATGCTTTGGCATGTCGGTCATCACGGCCCTCACGGCTCAGAACACCCTGGCGGTGACGGCGATACACAGCCTGCCTGCCGCCTTTATCGCCGCGCAGCTCGACGCGGTGCTGGGAGACATCGGGGTGGATGCCGTCAAGATCGGCATGCTGCATTCTCCGGAAGTCATTGCCGCGGTGGTCCAGGGGCTGCGTCGTCACGGGGTGGGCAATATCGTCGTCGATCCGGTGATGGTGGCAAAAAGCGGGGACACGCTGCTCAGGAAAGACGCCGTAGACGCTTTGCGCGATGTCCTTTTGCCCATGGCCGATCTCATTACCCCGAACCTGCCCGAGGCATCGGTGCTGCTGGACCGGCCGGTGGTCGGCATCGATGACATGGAACCCGCCGCGCGGGATCTGGCCGCTTTGGGGTGCGGCGCCGTGTTGATCAAGGGGGGGCACTTGAATGACTCCGAGAGCATCGATATTCTCTACCTGGCCGATTCCGGTCTCGTCCTCCCACTGACGGCGCTGCGGGTGGACACCCTCAACACCCACGGCACCGGCTGCACCCTGAGTTCGGCGGTGGCCGCCGGCCTGGCCCGCGGGCGATCCATGGAAGACGCTGTCCGTGAGGCCAAGTCTTTTGTTACCGGGGCCATCCGGGCTGCCGCGGATTATCAGATCGGCGGCGGCCATGGCCCGGTTCACCACTTCCACGCCTTCTGGCGCTGAGCTGCGTTGTCATGACTGCCACCACCGTCATTGTTTTCGATTATTCAGGCACCCTCAGTATGGGCGCCGTGGATTTCGGCCGCAACGACCGTCTTCAGGCGGCGCTCGAGCGCAGCGGGCTTTCTGCTTTCGGTGTCGATACGCCGGCCGTTTACTGGCAGCGCATCGTCCGGCCCACCTGGCCTGTGGCCAGTGTCACGGCGCGCCCTTTTTCCCGCTATATCGTCGCGCAGGTGCTGGGATCTACACCGCCGGATGCGCCGCCGGATGCGCCGCCGGCGCTGACTGCGGCCGCCGGCCGATTCGTTGAGGCCTACCTGGCGGCTTCGGACATTGCCGCGCCGTGGCGGCCGCTGTTGCGCCGCCTCTGCCGCCGCAGTGATGTCCGGGTGATCATTGCCACCGATCACTATGCCGAAGCCACCGTCGCCATCATCGGACACCTGGCCACACTGGGCCTGTCCGGAGCCCCGCTTGCTTTTGCTGCAAAAGCGTCGCACGATATCCGGGTGGCCAACTCGGCCGACCTCGGCTGCCGCAAAGCCGATCCATCCTTCTGGCGCAAGGTCGCGTCTGTGGTGGGCGGCAAGCCCGCTGCGCTGATGCTGGTGGATGATTTCGGCGCCGCCGAGAGTGCCGCTGCCGGATATGGGGCCCCCGAAGACGTTGCCCGCAGAAAACGCCTTGCGACGGAGGCCCTTCGGGGTGCGGGGGACTGGGCGGTGCATGTTCACGCCGTTTGCCCTTCCGACGGGGGAAAAGACGCTTTTTCAGCCGCCGTAGCGGCTGCCGTCGATGCTATCGGGGGAATACTGGTCTGAGCGGCGGAAGGTGGATCTGCCCAGGGCGGGTCGGCTGCCGGTCGCTGCCGAAGGCACCGTTCGCCTGGCACCGGAAAACCCATAACGATGATGAATTCGTAATCATGGATTTTGAACCACAGAGATCGCAGAGGCGCGCAGAGAACATGTTTAATCATTAATGGTTTGACTCTGTGTTCTCTGCGTCCTCTGTGGTGATATCCGCCTTTACGGGTTTATCGAATATGACTCAACGGAAAGGAGTATTGCCCATGCAGGATACGAGATTTAAAGCCATGGTGGTCACCGAAACCGAGGCCAAGCGATTTCAGCGTGCACTGGTCGAGCGCACCGTCGCCGATCTGCCCGACGGTGATGTGGTGGTCAAGGTGACCCATTCATCGCTCAACTTCAAGGATGCGCTATCGGCGACGGGCAATCGTGGGGTTACCCGGCAGTTTCCGCATACACCGGGAATCGATGCCGCCGGCGTGGTGGCCGACAGCCGGGCGGCGCAGTTCAGCCCCGGGCAGCCCGTTATTGTCACCAGCTACGATTTGGGGATGAACACCGACGGCGGCTTCGGACAGTACATCCGCGTGCCGGCGGGCTGGGTGATTCCCATGCCCGATGGTTTCGATGCCCATACGGCCATGGCCTACGGAACGGCGGGGCTCACTGCCGCGCTGAGCATCCTGAAACTGGTGGACGGCGGCGTTCAACCCGACAGCGGAGAAATTCTGGTGACCGGGGCCACCGGTGGGGTGGGCTCAATGGCCGTGGCCATCCTGGCCAAGCTGGGGTTCACCGTGGCCGCGGTGACCGGAAAAGCCGATGCGGCAGACTTTCTCACCGGCATCGGCGCGGCGCGCGTGATTGCCCGCGCTGAGGCCGTGGATGATTCCCCGCGTCCCATGCTCAAGGGGCAGTGGGCCGGTGTGGTGGACACAGTGGGCGGCGATCTGCTGGCGACCGCCCTGAAGGCCTCCAAGCCTTATGCGGTGGTGACCTGTTGCGGCCTGGTGGCCTCGCCGACGCTGAACACCTCGGTATTTCCGTTCATCCTGCGCGGGGTGAGCCTGGTGGGAATCGACTCTGCCGAATGCCCCATGGCGACCCGCCTGAGAGCCTGGAATCATCTGGCCGGCGACTGGAAGATCACCGTCTTGGCCACCATGGTTCGGGATGTGGCTTTGGCCGATCTGGAGCCGGAAATCAACCTCATCCTCAAAGGGGGACAACGGGGCCGGGTAGTTGTCCGGCTGGACCGATAACGGTGCCTAGGGAAGGACACCTTTGTTAAAACATTTACAAAGGAGAAAATCATGACCAGATTGAGTGCCGTAGCACTGGCGGGCGTCACGGCCGGCCTGATGCTTGCCGCGGGAATGACAACGACTGCTGTCGCTGACACGCCGATGACGCTTGTCATGACCAATTGCACCGTGTGTCATACCACTCAGCGGATCTGCAATCGCCTCGGCGAACTGGATGGGACAGGATGGCAGGGCATCATCCAGACCATGCTCGCCAAAAGGAACGAAGGACTGCTCAGTGACGACGAGAAACAGGCGATGGCCGATTTTCTGAACCAACAACCCAAAGGCGCTCCCCCGGTCTGTCCGTGACGGCCAGGGAGACCGTGCTGAAAAGGAGTCCACCATGGCCCAGATTACACTGAAGGGAAACCCGATTCATACTTCCGGCGACCTGCCGGCCGTCGGGGCCGCTGCCCCTGATTTCAACCTGACCAAAACCGATTTGTCGGATATCACTTTGGCTGATCTGTCCGGCAAGAAGCTGGTTTTGAACATCTTTCCCAGCATCGACACGCCGGTGTGCTCGGTGTCGGTGAGACGCTTCAACACGGAAATCGAGAAACACACCGATGCGCTCGTCCTGTCGGTATCCCGGGACCTACCGTTCGCCCATGCGCGGTTTTGCGCAGCAGAGGGGTTGAAAAATGTGGTGTCGGCATCCATTCTGCGGGACGCCGGTTTCGGCGAACGATATGGGGTGGGGATCATCGACGGCCCCCTGGCCGGCCTCATGGCCCGGGCGGTGGTGGTCCTTGACGCCGACGGTACGGTAGTGCACACCCAACTGGTTCCGGAAATCGGGCAGGAGCCGGATTATGCGGCGGCGCTGGCGGCGTTGCGGTAACTGCCGCTCTGTTGAACGCATCAGGCTTCGCTGTTCTATCTACGCCCGGCAAGATGCCATGACAAGAAGCCGCAGAGACACAGCGTTCAGCGTTCGGTGTTGGTATATCCAGTGGTGAGAGAAATTAATCGTTGCTGTTTTTCTGTATGAGGGATCGTCATGAAACACCCCCTTAGTGAACCTGGCAGGATACTGGCCGGTCTGGACGGCGCGGCCGCGCCGATGAGCCGGCGGGCATTTTTGAAAGTGCAGCTGTCGGCCGCCGTGGCCACGACCATCGGCTTTTCGGGGTTATGGATACCGGGGAAAAAGGCCTATGCCGGCGTCCCCGATGTGGCGGTGGCAGTGGGGGATATCGCCCCGGCGGTAAGAAAGGCCGTGGACATGCTGGGCGGCATGGGCAGCTTTGTGCGCCCCGGTCAAAAAGTCGTGATCAAGCCCAATATGAGCTTTGCCTTCAAACCGGGGACCGCCACCAACACCAGTCCCTTGGTCGTCCGGGAACTGGTGGCGCTGTGTAAGGAAGCCGGTGCCGGCCGGGTGCGGGTGCTGGATCATCCCCTGCGGCGGGAGGAGCTGTGCATCGAGGGGGTGAAGAAGGCCTGCGACGTCTTCAATGAAGATATCGTCTACGGAGTGACGCGGGACCGGCTGTTCAAGCCAACGCCCATTCCCGGCGGCAAAGCGATGCGGGAGACCGACGTGATGCGCGAAGTCCTCGAAGCCGATGTGCTGATCGCCGCCCCGGTGGCCAAGGCCCACGGAGCGACCGGGGTCAGTCTGTCCATGAAGGGGATGATGGGGCTGATCTGGGACCGGGGGATCATGCACTGGCGCTATGATCTGGCCACGTCCATCGTTGATCTGGCCTCCCTGGTGAAGCCGCACTTGGTCGTGGTGGACGCCATTGAGGCACTCACTACCAACGGGCCCTCGGGACCCGGCAAAGTGGTGCGATACGACACGATCATCGCCTCCAGGGACATGGTGGCTGCCGATGCCCAGGCGGTCGCCACCGTCCAGTGGTACGGCGCTGCCATGAAGGCCCGGCAGGTGGAGCATATCCGCCTGGCCCACGAACGGGGACTGGGACGCATGGACGTGGAAAACCTCGTGGTCCGGCAGGAACGGGTGTGAACCGGTTTCAACGGATCGTGCAGAGCGCCACCCTGATGGTGTTTCTGCTGCTTCTGGTCTGCGCCGGGTTTCCGCTGCCCGGATATCTGCCACTGGACGGGTTTTTGCGGATGGATCCCCTGGCCGGCGCTGCGGCCTCCCTGAGCGCCCGCCATCTCATTGTCGCCTTTTGGCCGGCGCTGCTGGTTGTCGTGTTTACTGTGGTGCTCGGTCGGTTTTTCTGTGGCTACCTATGTCCCATGGGGACCACCATCGACCTGGTGGAAAGCGCCGGTGCCCGGCGTGGACGTCCTCTGAATGCTCCCGACACCTGGCGGCGGTGGCGCCCGGTCAAGTTCCATGCGTTGGCTTTTCTCCTGGGCACTGCTGCCCTGGGGGTGTCGTTCGTGTTCCTGGCCAGTCCTCTGGCCCTCATCACCCGGTTTTACGGCAACCTCGTCATGCCGGTTGTTGCCGCCGCCGCCGACGGCCTGCTGGGTCTGGCGGCGGATTGGCCGGAACCTTTGCGGGTGGACGGCCTTGCCATGCTGCAGGTGCCGGTGCACCGGTTTGCCCACCAGTGGTTTCTGGTGGTTTTTTTTGTGGCCGTATTTGCCGCATCTCGCCTGGCACCGCGGTTCTGGTGCCGCTATCTGTGCCCGGCCGGGGCGGTTCTGGCGCTGTGCAGCCATCGTCCGATGGTCCGGCGCCGGGTATCGGACGCCTGTGTCGACTGCGGCCAGTGCCAGCGACAGTGCCCCATGGGTGCCATTGACGATAATGACCCGCGGCAGACGGCGCATGGCGCATGCATCACCTGCCAGCAGTGCGTGGCGGTTTGTCCGGTGACGGCCGTGGGTTTTGCACCCGGCGGCCGTGGCCCGGTGGTCATCGATGGCGTATGGGCTGACCGGCGGCGACTGCTGGGCACGGGTATTGCCGGTGCCGCCACCGCGCTGGTTTCACTGTCGGGGCTCCATCACCTGCACGGACGGGAAGGACTCGGGCGCATCCTTCCTCCCGAGCTCATCAGGCCACCGGGCAGTTTGCCCGAAGACGCGTTTTTGGCCAGCTGCCTGCGCTGCGGAGAGTGCCTGAGCGCCTGCCCCACGAACACGCTGCAGCCCCTTGGGACGGCCATAGGGATCACTGGCCTGTTCAGCCCGGTGCTGACACCGCGCCGGGGACCCTGCGAGCCCGGGTGCAACGTGTGCGGCTGGGTGTGCCCGACCGGTGCCATACGGTCTCTGCCGCTGCGGGAGAAAACCTGGGCCAAAGTGGGAACGGCGCACATTCTTCGCCACAAGTGTCTCGCCTGGGAATTCGACCGCCGGTGCCTGGTCTGTGACGAGGTCTGCCCTTATGACGCCGTCGAATTGACCTCGGTGGCGGGAATCGCCGTCGGTGTGCCGGTGGTTCATGAAAACCGCTGCGCCGGGTGCGGCCTGTGTGAGCACCACTGTCCGGTCAAGGCCCAGGCGGCCATCGTGGTCGAACCCATGGGTGAGCTGCGTCTTGCCGGCGGCAGTTACGAAGAAAAGGCCCGCTCGCTGGGGCTGTCGCTGGTGTTGGCCAAGAACAGGACGGCTGCCGGAGACAGCGGCGAACGCAGCGTCTCGGTCCCGCATGCCGATTATCCGGCCGCCCCCGGAGAGACCGCGGCGCCCGATGCCGGCGACCGCCTGCCGCCGGGGTTCACGCGGTAGGGGCGTTGGTGAGGGCTCAATATTGATGGCCCCGTAAGAAAACGGAATCTCTCGCAACGCCGCAGAGATCGCAAAGATAACTAACTGACATTAAAAATATTCTTTGCGCACTTGGCGCCTTTGCGAGGAAAATGCTTTTTTACGGGTTTGTCGAAATGGATTGTTGAATATTTCTTGGACCCGTATTCGGGCCGGCGCGGGGGCCTGCCCCGCAAACGAAAAACAAGGCGTTGCCGACGGCAGCGCCTCAATTAAAATGAGGCATCGGTACATGACGACACTGCTCGATGATTGCCCGGTGACGGTGGAAATTCCGGTGGCCTGGGGCGAGATGGACGCTTTCCAGCACGTGAACAACGTGGCCTATTTCCGTTATTTCGAAACGGTCCGGATTGCTTATTTCACGGCACTCGATCTCATGGCGACCATGCAGGAGACCGGCATCGGACCCATCCTGGCCGAAACCCGCTGCCGTTTCCGGATTCCGCTGACCTACCCGGACACCCTCACGGTGGGCGCCCGGGTGAGCGCCTTGGAGGGCGACCGTTTTATCATGGACTACCGGGTGGCGAGTGCCCGGCACGGCAAGGTCGCCGCCGAAGGCGACGGCATTCTTGTCACTTTCGATTATACCGCAGGAAACAAGGTACCCATCCCCGAAGCGCTCGAACGCCGCATTCGGGCGCTTGAACGCCTGCCCGTGGGGAGGATCAACGGATGAGCACCGATACCCCCTTTTGGGAAACCACTGCGCTGGATGCGCTCACCGCCGATCAGTGGGAATCCCTCTGTGACGGGTGCGCCCGCTGCTGCCTGCACAAGCTGCAGGACGAGGATACCCAAGCGGTTTACTACACCGATGTGGCATGCACCATGCTCGATGTGACGGCATGCCGATGCACGGATTACGACCGCCGCCATGAACGGATGCCGGCTTGTGCCCGGCTCACTTGCGAGACAGTGCGAGCCATCGGCTGGCTTCCTGCCACCTGCGCCTACCGGCTATGCGCCTTGGGAAAACCGCTGCCTCGGTGGCACCACCTGTTGACCGGCAGCATGGACGGCGTACACCGCAGCGGGGCATCGGTTCGGGGAAAGGCCGTCGTGCTGGAAGATCCCGATGAGGAAACCCTCATGGCGCGCGTCGTCGAAATGATCGCTACCGATACGGGCCTTCGCCTGTTTTTACCATCCGAAGGAGACTCCCCATGAGCATTCCAGGCAATTTGTTGACTACCGCCATGGCGGTCATGCCCCACATGAATGCGGACCGTGCATTGGAGACAGCGCTTAGTCTCGATATCCCCTTTTGGCCGCAGTTGCCGCGGATGAGCTACACCGAAGACATGTACGTCCAGGCCAGCGAGCATTTCCCCGGCATCGTGCTCGACATGGAAAAGCAGACCCTTGCGTTTTCCATCGACAAGTTCATCTTCGAGCTTGAAGCGGCCATGGCCCATTTCGAGGACCCGGGGCACTTCGATATCAGCCCCGATTATTCGGTGGTCTACCACCGGTTCCTGGAGCTGGATCTCACTGACCGGCCGGCCATCCGGGGCCAGCTCGAAGGCCCGATCAGTTTCGGGCTCAACGTGCTGGATCAGAACAAGCGTCCGATTCTCTTTGACGACACGGTGCGCCCCTTTATGTTCGAAATCATGGCCCGCCGCATCAACGCCCAGCTCTCCCGGCTCACCGCGCTCAATCCCAACGCCTTCATGTTCGTTGATGAACCGGGGCTGCAGTTTCTATTCAGCGCCATGAGCGGCTACGACGCGCAGCGGGCCGCGCCCGACATGGAGCTTTTCCTGTCCACGGTGGAGCGTCCCCGCGGCATCCATCTGTGCGGCAACCCGGACTGGGATTTTCTCCTCAACCTGGACATGGATATCCTTTCCCTGGATGTATTCACCAACGGTGAGATCTTTCCCAACTATACCGCGAGTATCCGGAAATTCCTGGACCGGGGCGGCACGCTGGTCTGGGGCATCGTCCCCACCAATTTCGAACCCTTCACGGAAAGTCGCGTGGATTTGCTGGCACTGAGGTTGGAGGCCATGTGGGAAAAACTCACGGCCAAAGGGATCGATCGGGATCTTCTGCTTTCTCGCAGTCTGCTTTCCCCGGCCACCTGCTGCCTGGTCAATTCGGACGGGGAGAAGACCGTGGAAAAAGCATTCGCCATGGTGCGGGAGCTGTCGCTGCGGTTGCGGGAGAAATACCGGTTGTAGGGGGCTGCCTGAAAGACTGAGCGTTCAATGTTGATGGATCCGTAAAAAGTGATTTAGAACCGCAGAGAACGCAGAGAATTCGATGAATTATTAGTGGGATATCTCTGTGCTCTCTGCGTCCTCTGTGGTGATTTCAGACTTTTAACGAGTTTGTCGACGTTCAATACGCAATATTCAAAGCGATGAATACGCAGGGTAGGCTTTCTCGGAGTCCAAATCGCTATCGGGATCGAAATCGATTTGCGGCGCACCCTTGTGTTTCGTGTTCCCGCCCCACGTCTTTCCGATTTTCGATAGCGATCCCGATCCCGATTTGGATCGCTTGCCCCAGCAAAATAGTTGATAACTCCGTTGAACATTGAGGATTGGTTATCAGACACCGTAAAGGATTTTCACCCATGACCCTTGAAGAACTCCAATCCACCATCGATGCGTGGGTGACCACCATCGGCGTGCGCTATTACAGTGAGCTCACCAACACGGCCATTCTCATGGAGGAGGTAGGGGAGCTGGCACGGATCATGGCCCGCCAGTTCGGTGACCAGAGTTTCAAGGCCGGCGAGTCTTTCGATCACCTCGCCGATGAAATGGCCGATGTCCTTTTCGTTCTGGTCTGTCTGGCCAATCAGACCGGCGTGAACCTCACCGACGCTGTAAGGCGCAATCTTGAAAAGAAGACCACCCGCGATGCCGCGCGGCACGCGGCCAACCCCAAGCTGCGATGAGCGCGCGCTGGGGGGAGCATTTTAAACCTCAAGTCGCGGTAGTCCGCACCGTTGAAAGGGAAACCACGAAGTACACGAAGAAAAGATTAAAAAACGAGATTATCTAAAGACGATGAAACCGTAAAAAAGCAATTTTCTCGCATCAGTCTTCGCTCTGCGAGCTACGCCGGACAAGAAGACGCCAAGCACGCAAAGAAAAATTATTTAATATCAATGTGTTAACGTTGCGATCGTTGCGGCTTTGCGAGAGATTCGGGCTTTTTACGGGACCATCAAAGAATATTTCTCCCGCAGAGGCGCAGAGACGCAGAGAACTGCGGGAAATTGAATTGCGCGAGTGCGTTTCCCTGCGCCGCTGCGTCTCTGCGCGAGATATGAATTAAAAAATCTCCGTGCACTCCGTGACGCCGTGGTGATCGAAATATCTTCGGGTGCAGCGGCTGCCGGCATCAAGTACGGGTTCCAGGGCAAAGAGGGTTTTCTAAAGAAATCGGAGCCTTTTGGACGCGTCACCGTTTGCGGCGGCCGTGTCCATGGTTGGCAGGTATACGTGGATGGTGGTTCCAATGCCCGGCGTGCTGATGAGATCGATGTCGCCCTTGTGGTTTTTAACGATGCCCATCACCGCAGCCAGCCCCATACCGGTACCCTCACCGGCGGGTTTGGTGGTGAAGTAGGGATCGAAAACGCGCTCGGCGATCTCTTCAGAAATACCGCTGCCGTTGTCGACCACGGTGAGCCGGGCATAGTTGCCCGGGGGCAGGCTGCCGCCGGTAGCGGTGGTGCCCTGGGGCAGGGCCACTTCATGGAGGGCGATGTAAAGACTGCCGCTGCCAGTCTTCATGGCGTCGACCGCGTTGGTGGCCAGCTCTAGCAGGATCTCACTCACCTGATTGGCGTTGGCTTTGACCATGGTCTCCCGGGCGGAGATGTCGGTGCGTAGCGCCACCTGTGGCGAGAAGGTGAGCTGCAGCAGCTGGATGGTGTTTTCGATTGCCGCCGCAATCCGCAGGGGCCGCATGTCGCCTGCATCCCGGCGGCTGAAGGCCAGTACGGAGGAGGCCAGCTGGCGCGCGTTGCTGCAGGCGTCAACCATTTTTTGAAAATGGCGCGACCGGTCGCTGCCGGTGGCCCATTCGGTCATCATTCCCTCGGTTTCCCGCATCATGTGGGAAATAAACCGATCAAAGTCCTGAGCGATGCCTTTGGCCAGGGTGCCGAGTGCCTCCATTTTCTGGGCCCGGTAAAGACGATTTTCGAGTTGCTTGCGCTGGTTGATGTCGCTGAGCAGGTTGAGTACCGCCGGCTTGCCGTCCCACTGGGTGGCCACGGCGTTGAGCTGGACCCACAAGATCTTTCCCGAGCGCTGGATCAGACGGAAAGTGCGGGTGCGCGCTTCCGCATGTTCCTCAATCCCCGAGTTCAGATGCTGCGTCACATCAGCCCGGTCGTCCGGGTGCACGCAGGAGATAAACGGCAGCGCGCTGAGCGCATTGGCGTCATAGCCGAACAGGGCTTCGGTGAGTGGGTTGACAAAGGCGAATCGGCCGTCCTGGACGATGAAGATGGCCTCATTGGCGTTGTCCACCAGCATACGGTACTTTTTCTCGCTGGCCAGGATAACCGCCTGCTGCGTTTCCACCGTGACGAACAGCTCCGACATACGCCGGGACAGGAGCAGGGCCTGGGCCAGAATGAAGATCAGCAGCCCAAACTGCACCATGTAGAAAGTGTGGATAAACTGGCGCGAATACAGAATGTCGTTCACAGCGGTGGCGGCAAAAAAGATAAAGCCGGCAAGGAAGATGCCGGCACCGGCACTATTGTTGATCAGCGCGCGAATTAAAATGATCACCCCGTAAGCCAAGGCCAAGAGGGTGATGATTTCAAAAAGCGGCGTGGAAAAGGAATATATCCTGAGCGGCGTAAGGAGAACGAGAAGGGAAAACAGCGCCGAGAGCAGGGTGAAGCCGACGATAATGCGCCGGTCCGACTCCCTGGGGAAAAGGGTTCCGATAAACAGAGAAAAACAACCAATGGACAGGTAGAACCCCCAGTACTCGAGCTTGCTGAGCAGCTCGAACGGGAAAGCTGGAAAGATCTGCACAATATAGCGCTCGCCCGTGCTCACGGTGCGCAGCAGCACGGCAATACATCCCAGCCCGAAGTACAGGGGCGAGAGGTCCACCCGCCGCATACCAAAAAGGCCCAGGTGGTAGAACCCCATGAGCAGAAGGCTTCCAAAGAGCACCATGTTGAAGACGATCCGGCGCTCGCGCATCGCGAGCAGCTCGGAGTACTCACCAATGGTGATGCGATCCCACAGGCCGCCCTGGCGGTGGTAGTAGTTGGAGATGTGCACCACCAGGTCGACGTCGCCGTCGGTGGCCGGCAGCGCCACGACACTGGGCTTGAACTCAGGGACGGAGTGCTCACGGGTGGCTGCCGGAATTCCGGCGGTGTAAATCGTCTTGCCATCGGCGTAGAAAGTGCACGCCGTGGCGGCGTCGATGATGTGAAGGCCCAGCGGCGGTGTTTGAGCCGGCAGTTGTAAGCGCAGCCGGTAGGTGGCGTACCCGTTGCCGCCGATCGTCTCGCCGCCGATCCGTTGACCGTTCCAGACATAAGGCACCGCCAGCGTTGCCTCCGGCATGCCGGCCGCGATCGGTGTCTGCGGCTGGAGAAACCGGTGCCAGAAAAACGTCCACTGGCCGTCGAGCGCCACGGGCCCGTCTGAGGTGAAATTCCAGTTCCGCAGATCAATGGCGCCGTCCACCACCTTCGGCGGTGCGGCGCCGCCAGCGGTCGGTGTGGCCAGTTGCAGCAAGAGCAAGGCCATCAGCACCGCCCGGCCGAGGGCCGCGATCCGGTGTCGGCCCCGGCGCCGAGTTGTCTCGGATATGTCGTTTTTTCCAGTTTGTGCCATAGCCTGATTTATGACTGAAACCGGCGGCGGCAGATCGGTACGGTACCGCCGGTTGAGAAGTGTTTGTATAAGTTACTGTTTACCATAATTAAGTTTGGGAAAAAGCTCAAGGCAGGAAACTCAACATTCCGTGATGAGGAATTGCCGCAGTTGGGTGGCGGCGTTGCACAGCCCCAGCTTTTTCCGGATATTGAGGCGGTGTGTTTCCACGGTGCGGATCGAGATGCACAATTGGTCGGCAATTTCTTTGGAGAGCAGCCCCTCCCGGATCATGTTGGCCACTTCCAGCTCGATGGGGGTCAATATCCGCAGGCGATGACTGATGTGCGAGCTGTCTTTTTGTCCGGCCTCCGGCAGCGTGTTGACGGTGATGCCCACGTCACCCACTTTTTCAAGAAGGATGGCGATGCGTTTGCTGTCGCGCATCTTTTCGATATACGGGGCGAGCTGGTCCGCAATCTGCCGATAGGGCGGCGCGGCCTCGGGTTGGCGTTGATTGAGCAGCTTTCTCACCAGAATGTTGGAGGCCGTCTCGGCTTCGACCAACTGGAACTGGAGCTCGTTGATGGCCGCCACCCGAT
The DNA here is from genome assembly GCA_043825735.1 of Pseudomonadota bacterium. Classification (GTDB taxonomy): domain Bacteria; phylum Desulfobacterota; class Desulfobacteria; order Desulfobacterales; family JBDRRP01; genus JBDRRP01. Next base: position 32,015 of record JBDRRP010000054.1, read on the forward strand.
CACGGAGGATTTCCTCCAGCTCACAGTTGATATCGCAAAGATCTGACTGGACGCGTTCGAAAGTGGTGACGTCTCGTCCCACGAGTTGGTACTCGGTGAGCTGGGCGGCGTCGAAAATGCCCTTGAACTCCCAGTGGTAATGGCGCTCTCGCTTGCCGGGACCCGGAATTGTGCAGCTTTGAAAGACAACTTCCTGCGTCTCCTGGATGCGGTTGCTTTCACGGCGCAGGCATTGCTCGACCATCGGAAACGACCGTGCCCACTGAGTGTCGGGGGTGCCGCCGCCGGGTTGTTGCTGCGCCCACCGGTTAAAGGCCCGGTTGCTGAAAATGATGCTGAAATCAGGCGCTAACCTGAGGATGAAGTCATCGACATTTTCGACGATGGCACGATAGCGCGCTTCGCTGATGCGCAATGCCTGGTCCAGCCGGCTGCGGGTGAGGGCGATGTCGATGGTGGCCTTCAGCTGGTTTTGACTGAAAGGCTTGATGATATAGCCGTAGGCACCGGCGGTCTTGGCCCGCGCCACCACCGCATCCGTGGCAAACGCAGTGAGATAGACCGAGGGGATGCTGAAGCGCTCCCGGATACAGGTAGCGGCTGCGGTGCCGTCCATCCGACCCGGCATCATGATGTCCATGAGCACCAGGTCAGGGCGGTGCTTGTCAGCAAGCGTGCAGGCATCTTCGCCGCTGGCGGCGACATCCACCACCGTGTACCCGAGGGTCTCCAGCTTTTCCTTTAGATCGAGCGCGATGATGGCCTCGTCTTCGGCCACTAGAATCCGATTCGCCATGGTTCCTCCTCTTCCATTTCAAAACAGAATTCGAAAACGGAACCACCGTCGAACCGGTAGCTCAACGCGCTTTTGAGTTGGTTTTTGACAAGCGCTTGGACCAGCGTCAACCCCAGGGTGTCCGGTGCGCTGGGTATGGTATCTTCGGTCAACCCCCTGCCGTTGTCCGAAACGGTGATGGACATGGTGCGTTTTGACGGCGTTCGGATAAACACCTGCAGCCACCCATTATCATGGTTGCGGAAAGCGTGCTTGAATCCGTTGGTGAGCAACTCGTTTAGGATCAGCGAGCAGGGCATGGCGTAGCGCAGGGGAAGCCATACTTCGGCGATGTTGAGACGGATATCGAGCTGCATGGCCGGGTCATAGATGAGTCTGAGGTTGCCGACCAGTTCGATGACGTGCTGGCGGATGTCGACATGGTTCAGGTCCGGTGACATATACAGGTGACTGTGGATCAGGGCCATGGTCTGGATTTTATTTTTGGCGCCGTCCAGAATCGCCATCGTTTTTTGATCTTCCGTGCGCCGGTTTGTCATGTCCAAAAGACTGACGACAATTTGAAGATTATTTTTTACCCGGTGATGGATCTCCTTCACGAGGGCTTCCTTATGCACCAGCGATTCGGTGAGCTGGCGTTCCGTGGCGGACCGGGTATCAATCTCTTCCTGCAGACGCCGGTTGGACGATTCAAGATCGGCCGTGCGCTGCTGCACCAGGGCCTCCAGATTTTTGGAGTACCGGTCGATGGTTTCGTTGGCCGTCGCCAGCGCCCGCCGGGCGCGTTCCACCTCGAAATATTTTTCCTGGACCAGTTGGATCTGCTCTTCGAAGGGGGCTTGGAGGTTGAACAGTTTTGCGAAAAGGGCTGAGAACAGGCGGGTGCGGCCCTTGTAGGTGACGTCGAATTCACAGTGCGGCGCATCGTAGATTTCGCCTTCATAGAAAAGGGTGCGGCCGTCGATGGTGATATCCGTGGTGACCATGAGCGCATCAGCACGCACGGCGGTGCAGGTGTCGCCGTATTTTCTGGGCGCGCTCGCCTCGCCGTTGAGGGTCACCCAGCGTGCCACCAGGTTGCCGTCGAAGCGAAAGCCTTCGGCGGTGTAGGCGAAACGGGCAGCGGGCACGTGATAGGCAACGGTGAAAAGATGGCCCAGGGGCATGGCGCAGATATCATGGCGCACCTGGGCCGGCGGCAGGGAAACCGAATGCATGCGGGGGATCGCCTGCAGCACGCCCTGGTGCCACTGGCACTCGCCGCCCAACGAAAAGAGGCTGCGGACCTTCGGCGTCAGGATCTCGAACCGATAGCGTACCGAATGGTCTGTGATGGCCAGTATCGTGTATTTGCTATAGCAGCTCAGCCGCTGCGAGTACCACGGCACCCGCTGGTAGACGCTGCGCACCGGCAGGAGTCTGGCGATGGTACGGATGAAACCCGGGGAGGCGGTATCGAGCGCGCTGCCCACGGCGGCCCAGTCCCGATGGGTAAACCCGTCCACGGCATGATGGCAGCCGTAATAGAGCCAGAACGTCTCATAGTTGTTCAGCCAATTGGCCGGGTTGGTGCAAAAATTCCTGTCTTTTCCGACGCGCCGAAGAATCGGGTCCGTGTCGATGTGGTGGGTGCGCTCGAAGAAATTGAGGATCCTGATACTGTTGAGGCAGCTCATGCGCGGTTCTGCGCTGATGGCATCGGCTTTTCGGGCCTGTTCGATGTGGGTCAAAAATTCCAACGCTACCTTTCAAATCCGGCCTTCGGTGATTCCGTGACAGGCCACATGTGTGCCGCTTTCCAGCCGGTTGAGGGCAGGAACCTCTTCCCGGCAACGCGCGTCGGCGTGGGGACAGCGGCCGTGAAACACGCATCCTGTGGGCAGATCGATGGGTGTGGGGACCTCTCCAGTCAGACGCAAGTGGCGGCGTGCTTTTTCTCCCAGCCTGGGGATGGCGATCAGCAGGGCCTGGGTATAGGGATGCCGGGGGCTCGCAAAGAGCGTGGCGGTGTCTGCCAGCTCGCACAAGGTTCCCAGGTACATCACCGCCACCCGGGTGCTGATGTGGCGCACCACGCTGAGATCGTGGGAGATGAACAGATAGGTGAGGTTCAGACGCTGCTGCATTTGCATGAGCAGGTTGAGGATCTGTGCCTGAATCGAAACGTCCAGGGCGCTCACCGGTTCGTCGGCCACGATGAACGCCGGGTTGACCATGAGGGCTCGGGCGATGCTGATGCGCTGCCGCTGCCCTCCGGAAAATTCATGGGGATAGCGCCCGATCCAAGCCGGATCGACGCCCACCTGATGCATGACGTCGGCCACGCGCGCCCTGACTTGCGTCGGGGACATTTTTTTGTGATGGAATAGAACCGGTTCTTCCAGCGTCTGTCGGACGGTTTTTCTGGGGTTCAGGGAGGCATAGGGATCTTGGAAGATCATTTGCATTTTTGCCCGGTACGGCAGCATGTGTTTTGCTGACAGGTGATCGATGCGATCACTGCCGTAATGGACGGTGCCGCTGTTGGGCGGGTAGAGGCCCATGACCGTGCGGGCCAGGGTCGATTTGCCGCAGCCGCTTTCTCCCACCACACTGAATGTCTCTCCCTGTCCGATGGTGAAGCTGACATCGTTGACGGCCTTGACGGTGGTCCGGCGCAGCCGGATGCGCGTTTTCTCCCAGCGCAGCCGGTCAAGGACGCCGCCGGAGATGTCGAAATGCTTCACCAGGCGGTCAACGCGCAGCAGTGCCGACGGCTGCGGCGCGGGTGTTGATGTGGGCTGAAAAGTCATGGTCACCATCTGCCGTTAATAAAGCGCAATCAAGATTGATAGCTCTGTAAAAACTTGAAATTACCACAGAGGACACAGAGAGCGCAGAGATAACTAATTAATTTAATATATTCTCGGCGTTCCTCTGCGGTCTCTGTGGTTCAAAATCCATGATTGTCTCCGCCGGCCGATGCTGCCACCGGCCACCGGCCGCCGGGCAGGGGCTCCCCGATATCGATTCCGGCTTCGGCGGCCACCATGTGGCAGGCGGATTGTCGCCGGGGCTCGCGCGCGGTGATCAACTCGGGGCGCCGCCGGCTGCACGCAACCGCCGTGAACGGGCAGCGTGGGTGAAAGGCGCAGCCCACCGGTATTGACGTGAGGTTTGGCATCATGCCCGGAATCTGATGAAGCGGTTCTCCGGGGGCCAGACTTCCGGGCAGCGCCCGTATCAATCCCATGGTGTAGGGGTGCTGCGGCTGCCGGATGATATCATCGGTGGGGCCGGTTTCGATGATGCGGCCGGCATACATTACCGCGATGCGTTCGGTCACCTGGGAGACCACTCCCAGATCGTGAGTGATCAGAATGAGACCCATGGCCTGCGTTGTGCACAGCTCCTGGAGCAGGTCCATGATTTCCGCCTGAATGGTGACATCCAGCGCCGTGGTAGGCTCGTCGGCAATGATGAGCAGCGGGTCGCTGAGCAGCGCGATGGCAATGACGATCCGCTGCCGCATGCCTCCGGAAAACTCGTGAGGATACTGTGCAAGGCGTTTTTCAGGAGAGGAGATGTAGACTTTGCGCAGTTTCTCCAGCGCCAGCGCCTCGGCCTCTCTTTTGGAAATCCGGCGATGGGCCTGGAGGGTCTCCACCATCTGGGTGCCGATGGTGAGCACCGGGTTTAAGGTCATCATCGGGTCCTGGAAAATCATGCTGATCCGGTGTCCCCGGATATCCCGAATGGCCTCTTCGGAAAGCCCGGCCAGGTCCCTTCCCTGGAAGCGGATGCAGCCGCCGGTGATGGCGCCCGGCTTGCTGATGAGGTTGATGATGGCAAAACCGGTCACGGATTTGCCCGCGCCGCTTTCACCCACCAGCCCGAGGCGCTCGCCTTTGTCGAGGGTGAAACTCACGCCGTCGATGGCCGTGAGGTCCCCGCTGCGAAGGCCGAACGTAACGGTTAAGTTTTCAACTTCAAGAAGGTGAGGCGTAAGTGACATTGCCGGTGCCGTTTTCCCCGATGATGTTATTGATCACCACGAAGTACACGAAGATTTTATAACGTCCCTGTTCTCAGGGGCTTTTTCGTGCACTTCGTGTTTTACATCCAGTACTACGGATAAATTCAACTTGAGTTTTCTGGACGAGTGTGTACCCAAATTCGGAACCGCTGCAATCAAGACCTGGTCACGCGCAGAGGCGCAGGGACGCAGAGGAAACCCAGCTTGAAAACCGTTAAAACCACATTCGGTGGCAAGAGATAACCTTTTACCGCCGTGGCAATACTGTTTCTTCCCGTTTTAGATTCAGTAGTTCTCCGCGTCTTTGCGTCTCTGCGCGAGTAATTGCTTTTCTTCGTGACCTTCGTGGTTCACATACAGTTGCTCATCAGCGGGTTTTGAATTCATCATCCTTTATATAATTTCGGGTTGAGCACGTCTCTGAGCCAGTCTCCCAAAAGGTTGATGACCAGTACCAGGAGCACCAGCAGCACGCCCGGAAACAGGGTGATCCACCAGGATCCGCTGAAGATGTATTCGAACCCGCTGCGGATCAGAGAGCCCAGAGATGGCGTGGTCACCGGCATTCCCAGCCCCAGAAAACTCAAGGCCGCCTCGCTCATGACGGCGTTGGCGACCTGGATGGTGCTGATGACCAATACCGATGTCAGCGTGTTGGGAAGGATGTGCCGGAACATGATGATGGGCCGGCTGAGACCAATGATCCGGGCCGCTTCGACGTATTCCTTGTTTTTTTCCCCCATGACCGCTGCCCGGATCGTGCGGGCGTAGACGGGCCATTCGGCCAGGCCGATGATGACGATCAGCAGCGGTACGGCCATCTGGGCGTAGCGCCCGATGCCGAAGGCCACCTGGAAGATGGCCGAGATGAAGATCGCCACCATGAGATAGGGAAAGCTCAGCTGGATGTCGGCCAGGCGCATCAGGGCGGCATCGGTTTTGCCCCCGATGTATCCGGCCGAAAGACCGACGAGAATGCCGATGAAGGCCTGGAGAAACACGGCGCCGCAGCCGATCATGAGACTGAGGCGCAGCCCGTAGAGCATGGTGCTGAGCATATCCCTGCCCTGGATGTCGGTGCCCAGAGGAAAGGCCGTTTGCCCTTCGGGCGCCCATGCCGGCGGCATCTCCGAGTTCATGATGTCGATGCTCTCGGCATCGTAGGGATCGGTGGGCGAGATCACCGGCGCCAGAATACCGGCGGCCACCAGCATTACCAGAACGGCGAAACTGGTGATGGCCACGGTGTCACGGGTGAAACTGTAGAAAAAATAGGACGCCCGAAATCGCTGCCAGCGGCTGTTCATGACGATCTTCCCGTGATGCGCACGGTGGGGTTGATCAGTCCGTAGATGATGTCCACCACGGTGTTGACCACCACAAAAATGACGCCCACGCAGACCAGATAAGCCACCAGCAGGGATGTGTCGGAGCGCTCCACCGCTTCAAGGAACATGAACCCCATGCCCTGCCATTGAAATACGGTTTCGGTGAGGATGGTAAAGGCGAACATGATGCCGATCTGGACGCCGAACACCGTCACTACCGGCAGCAGTGTGTTTTTAAATGCGTGCACCAGCCACACCCGACGCCGGCGCAGCCCCTTGGCCCAGGCGAACTTGATGTACTCGGTTTCGAGCACCTCCATCATTTCGCTGCGGATGAGGCGGATAAACAGTGGCAGCATGATGGATGCCAGGGAGACGCTGGGAAGGATGAGGTGTTTCAGACCGTCAACGGTGAGAAATCCGGTGGGCCAGCCGAAAACCATCACGGTTTCTCCCCGGCCGTAGGAGGGCAGCCAACCGAGCTCCACAGAGAAGATGTAGATGAACATGATGGCCGTGAGAAACACCGGGATGGATACGCCCAGCGTGCTGATGCCCATGGTGAACCGGGAAAACCACCGCTGCGGGTAGATGGCGGTGGTGATGCCTACGGGCATGCTCACGAGCACCAGAATGAGCGCTGCGCCGATGACCAGCTCGATGGTGGCCGGCGCCTTGGAGAGGATCACCGCCATGGCCGGTTTCTTGTGGTAAAACGACAGGCCCACGTCCCCCCGGGCGGCGTTCATGACGAAGCGGGCATACTGAAGGACAAACGGGTCGTTGAGCCCCAGGCGGTCCCGGATCACTTCCCGCTCGGCAGGGGTCACCCGCTCGCCCACGATGTCGCGCACCGGGTCGCCGATCTTGTTTTTGATGGCGAACCCCACAAAGCTGATGACGAGCATCACCAGGACTGCCTGCAGGATTCGCCGGACGATGAAAGCAAACATCTATGGATCATCTCCCAACCGTATCACCAAGGAAAGTCATTTTTTATCAGCCGTGGGCGTCGCAGGCATCCTCTTTTTCGGCCTCGTCACCAAAAGGCGTTTTAAGTACGGCTGCCGGCGCAGGGAAAAAGGATTTGACCGTCAGCAGTCGACACGCACCGCCGTTCATGCCGCCATTTCGTTGCGCCGGGTCCGAACACGCTGCGGCGGCCGGGTGCTTTGCGCGATCGTTTGAAGACGGCGGGGCCGAAAAAGAGGATGCCTGCGACGTCTTTCCATCACAAGCGACAGCCCTTACTCGGAATCTCAAATACAAGGGAAGGGCAGGCCGGCGGTGGCCTGCCCTTAGCGGATGCGTCGAAATTTGTTGGTCATTTAAAAAGTCTGAAATCACCACAGAGGACGCAGAGACCACAGAGATAAATCACTAACGATTAAGCATATTCTCTTCGTTCCTCTGCGCTCTCTGCGGTTCAAAATCACTTTTTACGGTTGAATTAAATTTCAGGGGCCAAAAGATGCCGTTTATGGGCGGACACTAGTTGATGACCAGGTCCCCCAGATAGGGAAAGTTCATCGTGTTGATCACCGGTTTGACGTCGATGCCCTTTTTGGCGCCGTAACTGTGGTTCTGCCAGTGGAAGGGGACGAAGGCGGCCTCGTCGTACTGGATTTTCTCGATGGTCTGGAGAATGTCGGCCCGCTTTTTCAGGTTGGTCTCGCTCTGGGCCAGCAGAGTGAACTCGTCCACCTCGGGGTTGCAGTAGTTGCCGCTGTTGTACTGGCCGTAACCGGTTTCCTTGTTGGGACACATGGAGAGGAACTCGTAGAAGTTGCCCGAATCCTCAGTGTCTGAGTGCCAGCCGATCATTTGGATGTCAGCGGCCTGGGCGTCATATTCATCCCAGTACTGGGCCTTGGGCATGGTCTTCAGGTTTACGGTGATGTTGATTCGCGCCAGCATGGAAACCACCGCCTCGGCGATCTTTTCATCGTTCACGTACCGGTTGTTGGGTGCGATCATGGTGCAGGAAAAACCGTCGGGATAGCCGGCTTCGACCATGAGTTGTTTTGCTTTTTTCAAGTCGTAGCGCGGGGTGAGCGCCGGATTGTAGCCGGCATAGCCTTTGGGGCTCATCTGGCCGGCCGGGGTGGCCGTGCCCTTCATGATTTTCTTGACGATGCCTTCGTTATTGATGGCATAAACGATGGCCTGGCGGACCTTGACATTTTTAAACACTTCCAGCCGTTTCTGATTGAGCTGGATGGTGATGATGCGCCCGCCAGGATAGGTGTACAGCGCCACCTTGGGATCGCTTTGGACCCGGCCGAAGTCCTGGGGCGGCACCGGGGAGATGAAATCCACGTCTCCCGAGAGCAGGGCCGCCACGCGGGTGGCCTCTTCCTTGATGGGGGTGAGCACGATCTGGTCCACGTTGCCGGGCGATTTTTTATCCCAGTACTCGGGAAAGCGCGCCAGCATCCAGCGGACCCCCGGTTCGCGGTAGACGACCCGGAATGGGCCGGTGCCCGATTCGTTGTTGAGGGCGAAGGAGGGGCCGATCTTGACGATGGCGTCTTTGGGTTTGCCCGCCGCGTCGTTGCCCGTGTAAAAATCCCTGTCCATGGGGAAAATGTAGGTGGCCATGTTCAGCAGCAGGGCGTAGGGCTTCTTGGTGACGATGTCCACCGTGTAGTCATCGACGATTTTTACGCCTTCAAAGGGTTCGAACAGTCCCTTGAAATCGACGCTCTTTTTGAGGCGCTCCACGGTAAACCGGACATCCTTGGCGGTAAAGGCGTTGCCGCTGTGGAAGGTGACGTCCTTTCTGAGGTAAAAACGCATGGTATACTCATCGATGCGCTCCCAGCGGACGGCCAGCCGGGGCTCAAATGTCATGTTCTGGGTCCAGCGGACCAGGGGGTCGAACACCCAGTGGGAATACTGAAGCATGCCGCCGGAAAGCTGGACATGAGGGTCCAGGGATACCGGATCGGCGTCCAGCGCCAGCTTCAACGTCTTGGCCGAGGCGGCCGGCCCAAAGGCCGTTACCAGCACCAGAACGGCGAGAACCGCGATCAATTTTCTCATGTCTGCACCCCCTTTTATCTGCACTGCAGTGTGATTTGAATGGGCAGTCTGCCACCCGGCAGGTAGCGCTTGCAATCTAATAGTCGAGAAGTGGGGGCACCGTCAAGAAACAAATCCAACACCATGTAATTATTGATTTTTCATAAGCATATGGTCAGGCCTTCGGGCGGCGGATACAGACCGGTGGCACCGGTGAGACATCATGCCCATCGGCCGGAACGCGGCACGGCAGGGTGATTCCTTTTATTGCGGCTGCGGGCGTAAAATTCCGTTGACAGGTGCCTCGATTTTTGCAACGAATGGTCCCTTCGTAAAAAACTGAACAATAGTTAATAATTGTGACGGCGCAAACCGGCAGCGAGGGAGCGCGATTGGAAGTCCATCGAGTAGAAGCTCACGAAGCGATCGACCAACTCAAAATACCGGTAGTCCTCAAGCCCGCCGTCGCCGAGCCGCCTCCGGCAAAACCCCGACTCCGGGAGAAGTTCCGGGCGTCGTTTTTTATGACGTTTTTTATTTCCATGGCCACCTGGCTTGTCCTTTCCGGCAAATTCGACGTCTTTCACATTTCTCTCGGCGTCATTTCCTGCTTCATCGTGGCCTTTTTTTCCGGCCACATCATGTTTCCGGATCCCGATCTGCGCGGCTACCCGCGTATGACGCTGCGGTTTATCGCCTACATACCCTGGCTGCTGTGGCAGATCTGGGTGTCCAACCTGCACGTGCTGCGGTTGGTGTTTCACCCCCGGATGATGGATCTCATCGATCCGCGCATCGTCCGATTTAAAAGCCGACTCACCGGAGACATGGCCCTTCTGGTGCTGGCCAATTCCATCACGTTGACCCCAGGCACCATCACCATTTTCGTATCGGTCATGGGCGGCTTTACGGTGCACGCCATTGACAAGGAACTCGCCGAAGGACTTCCCGGAGACATGGAACGGCGCGTCGCACACATATACGGTGAATAATGGAACACGTCTTTACCGCTACCGGCATATTCCTTTGTTTCGTCATGGCCCTGTCGCTCTACCGGGCCATCGTGGGTCCCACCGTGCTGGACCGGCTCATCGGCGTCAACGCCATCGGCAGTAAGACCGTGGCCCTGCTCATCGCTATCGGGCTGATCTACCAGCGGGTGGACATGTTCGTGGATATCGCCCTGGCCTACGCCTCCCTCAACTTCATTGCGGTGCTGGCGGCCTCCCGGTATTTCCAGAAAAAGAAAGGCCTTTACGACGAAGCCGCCACCGTGCGCCGTCGATAGGAACACTGCCATGCTGCTCAACACCATCGTCATCATCCTGCTCGCTGTCGGGCTGCTGTTTTTTCTGGCCGGCGCCATCGGCATCCTGCGATTTCCCGATTTCTACTCCCGGCTGCACCCGGCCGGCAAGCTCGACACCATGGGCCTGCTCATGACCATGAGCGCCATGGCGCTGTATACCCTGCACGACTTCAACCTGAACGCCGTGCTCACCAGCCTCAAGATCCTGCTCATCGTGGTCTTCGTGTTCATCACCAGCCCAACGGCCACCCATGCCATCGTGGACGCCGGCGTCAGGGCCGGCCTGAGTCCCTGGACCAAGTCGGAAGAAGGCACGGAAAATGATCTTTCTGTTTGAACTCATCATTCTGATTCTTGTGGTCATCTGCGGCATCGGCGCCCTGGTCGTGCGGGATCTTCTGGGGGCCGCCATTCTCTTCGGGGCCTATAGCTTCATGATGTGTCTGCTCTGGGCCATCATGGGGGCCGTAGACGTGGCCTTCACCGAGGCATCGGTGGGCGCGGGCGTGAGCACGGTGTTCTTTGTCGCCGCCGTATTTCGCACCTCACGGAGGACCAAGGATTGAAACTCATCGGATGGATCATTGTCACCGTTTTCGGCGGTCTGCTCATCTACGGCACCATGGAATTTCCGGACTTTGCCGATCCTCAGTCGCCGGCGGCCCTGCACGTATCGCCGTATTACATCGAGCACTCTATGGAAGACGCCCATGTGGTCAACGTCGTCACCACGGTTCTTGCCGACTACCGCGGTTACGACACCATGTTCGAAACGGCGGTGATTTTTTCAGCCGGCATCGCGTGCATCCTCCTGCTGCGGGTGCCCCGGCGCACCGGTCCGGATTCACGTCTTTACCGGCACATTCCCACCGGGATCACGATCCGCATTGAAAAAGGGGGCAAACTGCCCACCGGCTCCAAGGAGTTCGAGCGCATCGACAGCCAGTGGGTCCCCTATGACGTTATCATCAAGACCGCCTGCCGATTGGTGATTCCCTTTATTCAGCTCTTTGCGCTTTACGTCATCGCCCACGGGCATTACAGTCCCGGCGGCGGGTTCCAGGGCGGCGTCATCTACGGGGCGGCCATCATCCTTTTTGCCCTTTCCACGGACCTGCGCTCCACACTGGAGGTCATCGGGGAGAAAATGACGGCGATATTCGCCTCGACCGGAGTGCTGATCTATGCCGGCACCGGGCTTTTGTGCGCCCTTTTGGGCGGCCCTTTTCTCAACTACGGCAATTTGGCCGGCGTGTTGGGCGTGGATCCGGTCATGGCCAGATCCCACGGCATTCTCATTGTGGAGACGGGGGTCGGCCTGGCCGTGATGGCCGTGATGGTGTCGCTTTACTATACCCTTTCTTCAGTGGGCAGAATGGACGAAGGACTATAGCCATGGATGCGCTCTTCGATATTCTCGCGGCCAAGGCCAACTACTGGATTTACATCATTCTCATGATGATCGGGCTCTGGGGCATGATCGCCAAGCGCAATCTGGTGAAAAAAATCATCGGCATGAATATCCTGCAGACGGCCATTATCCTTTTTTATGTTTCCATCGCCTCCAAGCATGGGACCACACTGCCGATTCTCGAGGTCGACGCCCACGGGGGCGGGCACCATGCCATCCGCGCCGCCGACTATCTGAACCCGCTGCCCCATGTCCTGATGCTCACGGCGATCGTCGTCTCCGTGGCCACACTGGGCGTCGCCATTGCGCTGGTTATCAAAATCTACCGGCAGTACGGCACCCTGGAAGAAGATGAAATCGCCGATCGGATAAGAGGATGATGAGTATCCACTACCCTGCGCTGATTGTCACCGTGCCGCTGATTACGGCCTTTCTCATCACCATGGCCTGGTGGGTGGAACGGCGCCTGTGCTTTCCTCTGGCCATCGGCGCCCTGAGCGTTTCCCTGATCAGCGCCGTGAGCATGCTCGCGCAGGTCATGACCACCGGTCCCTTTGAATACAATCTGGGCGGGTGGAAGCCGCCCATCGGCATCGCCTACAACATCGATCATCTCAATGCTTTGGTCCTGGTGGCCGTCGCCGCCGTGGCCCTGCTCAATCTCATCGGCACGGGCTCAGCCGTCCGCAGGGATTTTGCCGACAAGATCGGGCCGTTTTACACCCTGTACATCCTGTTTGCCACCGGGCTCTTCGGCATCGTCATCACCGGTGACGCCTTCAACCTGTTCGTGCTGCTGGAGATCACCTCCATTACCGGCTACGCCCTGATCGGCATGGGCGACCGGCACGCGCCGCTGGCCAGCCTCAACTACATTTTCATGGGCACGATCGGGGCGAGCTTCTACCTGCTCGGGGTGGGCTATCTCTACCTGGTCACCGGGACCCTCAACATGGCCGATCTGGCCGCCATTTTGCCCAGTCTCTATGGAAGCAAAGTTGTTGTGGCGGCTTTTATTATCTGCATGACCGGGTTGTTCATGAAGATGGCCCTGTTTCCGCTGCACGGGTGGCTGCCCAATGCCTACACGTTTTCCCCGGGGCCGGTCAGCAGCCTGGTGGCGCCGCTGACCACCAAGGTGATGGTCTATGTGATGATCCGAGTAGCGCTTTTCGTTTTTCCGGTGGAATTTTCCTTCAACGTGATGCACCTGGCACCGGCAGCGGTATGGCTGGCCATTATCGCCATGGTCTTTGGCAGCCTCATGGCGCTGGCCCAGACCTCGCTAAAGCGGATGCTCAGCTACATCATCGTTGCCGAGGTGGGCTACATGGTGGGCGGGTTTTGGATCGGCAACCGGATCGCCATGAGCGGGGCGATCTTGCACATCGTCAACGATGCCGCAATGACGCTGTGCGTTTTCATGGTTGCCGGCAGCCTGCGCCATCAGCTCAAAAGCGACCGGTTCGACGCCCTCAAGGGGGCGTTCAGGAAGATGCCGGTGACCATGGGTGTGCTGGTCGTGGGCGGGCTTTCCATCATCGGTGTGCCGCCCACCTGCGGATTTTTCAGCAAGTGGTACCTCATTACCGGGGCCATCGACGCCGGGCACTATCCTTTCGTGGTCGCGCTGCTTTTCAGCAGTCTGATCAATGCGGTCCTGTTTTTCCGGGTGTTCGAAATCGGGTATTTCGAACCCTTTGTCGATCACCACCACGGCGCTGACGTGCATTCGGAACCGCTCCAGGAGGCGCCGCTGGACATGGTGGCGACCATGGTGGCCGTGGCGCTGGGGCTCGTCGTGCTGGGCTTCTACTCCGGGGACATCGTCACCCGGATCATCGCCTTTGCCATACCGTCGCAGATTATCTGAAAGGCCACTGGCTCGCTGATTATGGAACCCATTATTTCCATCAAACCGCTTCTGGCGGTACTGCTCTCTCTGCTCTTGCCTGCGGCGTTGATTACCGCGCGTTCGGACAATCTGCGCGAAGGGTGGACCTTTGCCGTTGCCATCCTCAAATTCGGTATCATCGCCTCCATGGTGCCGGCGGTGCTTTCCGGCGCGCGCATCGAATGGACGCTGGTGTCGCTGGCGCCGGGGCTTTCCATCGCCTTCCGGGTGGATGCCATGGGGATGCTCTTCGCCCTGGTTTCCTCCTTTCTGTGGATTATCACGACAATTTACTCCATCGGCTACATGCGGGGCCTGAAAGAGCACAGTCAGACGCGGTATTTCTGCTTTTTTTCTTTGTCGCTGTCCGCCGCGGTGGGTGTGGCCTTCTCGGCCAATCTGCTCACCATGTATCTGTTCTACGAGATGCTCTCTTTTGCCACCTACCCCCTGGTCACCCACCACCAGGATCCTGAGGCGCGAAGCTCCGGCAGAAAGTACATCACTTACATCCTCGGCGGCTCCATCGCGCTGGCACTGCCGGCCATGCTGATCGTCTACAGCCTCACCGGCACCCTCGATTTTGCCGACGCCGGGTTCATGGCCGGCACTGGCGGCACGTCGGTGGCCATGGGCGTGCTGCTACTGATGTTCGTGTTCGGATTTGCCAAGGCGGGCGTGATGCCGATGCATTCCTGGTTGCCGGCTGCCATGGTCGCTCCGACGCCGGTCAGCGCCCTGCTGCATGCCGTTGCCGTCGTCAAAGTGGGGGTGTTCTGCGTACTGCGGGTCATCACCGGCGTCTTTGGCGTGGGCTATCTAAAGACGCTCCATCTGGGCACCGTAGTGGCGACCATCGCATCGATCACCATCATCGTCGCCTCGCTGATCGCCCTGAGCCAGGACGGCTTGAAGCGCCGGCTGGCATTTTCAACGATCGGGCAGCTGTCCTACATCATCCTGGGGGCGGCACTGCTTTCCCCCAGCGGTGTCACCGGGAGCCTTTTGCACATCGCCATGCATGCGTTCGGCAAGATCACCCTGTTTTTTTGCGCCGGAGCGATATTTGTGGCCACCGGGAAAAAGAACATCAGCGAGATGACCGGTATCGGCAAGCGGATGCCCATCACCATGGCGGCGTTTTTTATCGGCTGCCTGAGTGTCATCGGCATCCCGCCCTGCGGTGGTTTTATCAGCAAGTGGAATCTGGTGATGGGCACCCTGGAGGCCGATCAACTCGTTTTTCTCGTGGTGCTGCTGGTGAGCTCCATTCTCAACGCGGCCTATTTTCTGCCGGTGGTCTACAAAGCCTATTTTTGCACCGAGGCTGAATCACTGTTCACCGGTCCCCGGCAGGAGGCGCCCCGCTGGTGTCTGGTGCCGCCGGTGCTGACGGCGATGATATCCATCGCTTTGTTCTTCTACCCCCAGCCGTTTCTCGATCTGGCCCGGCTGGCCGTGCGCGGCATGTTCGGAGGCTGACATCATGGGTCATGACAACCATCACAGCGACGAGATCCGCTACGATCCGGTCCCCGGTTTCCGGCCGGTGTTTTTTACCGTGATGATTATCGCATCCCTCTACCTGGGGTACGTTTTTTTCCTGGCCGGACCGTCGTCCGGACACTGAGAGGCTCCCATGAAAAAGGAAGTCACCATTTTCGATGATCCCAAGAACGTCAAACGGTTGCTGTGGTTTTTCTTCGCCGTGCTGGCCATTCTCGTGATCGCCGATTTTTTCATCAGCAAGCACGGGCATTTCCCCTTTGAGGACCACTCCAATTTCTTTTCGGCTTACGGGTTTGTGGCCTGTGTGGCAGTGATCTTTGCCTCCAAGGTGCTCCGGTTCTTTCTGGGGCGGCCTGAAACCTATTATGACGAGCGCCGTGAGACGACGGCGCAACCTACGGAGTCCACCGAATCGTGATCGAACCCATCAGCGCTTCCATCTTCAGCTCGGGGATACCGCCGTCACTGCTGTTCATTTTCGGCAGCCTGCTCTTCCCGTTTCTCCGCGGCCGCTTCAAGGCTTTTTACATGCTGCTGCTGCCGGCCGTGGCCTTTTATGTGTTGGCCCGGATGCCGGCCGGTGAGCACTGGGTGATGCCGCTGCTCGACTACCATCTCGTGCTCGGTCGCATCGACGGCCTCAGCCGGGTGTTCGGGTTTATCTTCACGCTCATTTCCTTTATCGCCGTCATCTACGCCATGAAAGTGACGGACAATGTCCAGCATGTGGCCGGTTTCATGTATGCCGGCGGGGCGCTCGGGGTCACCTTCGCGGGCGATCTGGTGAGCCTGTATATCTTTTGGGAGTTGATGGCCGTTGCCTCCACTTTTCTGATCCTGGCCCGTAAAACGCTCAAGAGCCAGCAGGCGGCCTACCGCTATATTCTCGTGCACGTTTTCGGCGGCCTGAGTCTTTTGGCCGGTATCGTGCTGACCATTCACCAGACCGGATCGACGGCATTTGTGCACATGACGCTGGGCGATACGGCCAGTTGGCTCATGTTCATCGGCATCGGCGTGAATGCGGCGCTTCCGCCGCTGCACGCATGGCTCCAGGACGCCTACCCCGAGGCCACGGTGACCGGGGCGATCTTTCTGAGCGCCTTCACCACCAAGAGCGCGGTCTACGTGATGGCCCGGGGGTTTGCCGGCACCGAACTGCTCATCTGGCTGGGGGCCTTTATGACGGTCCTGCCGGTCTTTTACGCCGAAGTCGAAAATGACATGCGGCGGGTGCTGTCCTACAGTCTGATGAACCAGGTGGGGTTCATGATGTGCGGTATCGGCATCGGCACCCAACTGGCCATCAACGGGGCGGTGAGCCACGCGTTTTGCCACATTTTGTATAAAGCGCTGCTGTTCATGTCCATGGGCGCCGTGCTCCAGGTCACCGGAAAGATCAAATGTACGGAAATCGGAGGGCTCTACCGCACCATGCCCATCACCTGCGGCCTGTGCATCATCGGGGCCGCCTCCATTTCGGCATTTCCCCTGTTCAGCGGGTTTGTGAGCAAGTCCATGATCATCAGCGCCGCCGGTAACAACCACTACATGATCGCCTGGCTGATGCTGCAGTTTGCTTCAGCCGGGGTCATCGCCCATGCCGGGATCAAGGTGCCGTTTTTTACTTTCTTCGGTCACGATTCGGGCATCCGGGCCAAGGAGCCGCCGCTGAACATGCTCATCGCCATGGGGATCGCCGCGTTTTTCTGTATTTTTATTGGCATCTACCCGCAACCATTATATGCTATCCTACCGTATCCTGTTGATTATGTGCCCTACACGGGTGCTCATGTGGTCGGCCAGCTGCAGCTTCTGCTGTTCGGCATCCTGGCATTCTACCTGTTGCTGCGCTCCGGCTACTACCCATCCGAAGTCCGGGCCATCAACCTGGACACCGATTGGTTTTACCGTAAAGGCGCTCGGCTGTTCTACCGCATCGTGGACCGGGGTCTTAACGGGCTCAACCGCATCGTTGATCAGAGTGTTGCCAGAGGGATGACGGCCGCCGTCTCCCGGGCGGCCGGATCGGCGGTGAGCCGATTGTCTCTGGCGATGCTGCTACCTTTTCGCGGGGCGTTTCCCGGCGGCGGCAGTGACCTCGGAAAGCGCGTATCGGCTGCGCTGGCCACCGGTACGGGGCCGCTTGGCGCCAGTGCCGCCGCGGCGGCCGTCTTTCTCGTATTCATTTATTTCATCAGTTGAGTGACCGGCGGGCCGCACCCCTTACGGTCATGCGCAGCGCCTGCCGGCGGGTGGTTTCGAAGGCATAGGGAAAAAGGAGGGTTTGATGATTACAAGAGATGAGCTCCGTAAGATGGTCATTATGAACAGCCTCTCGGACGAAATGCTGGAGAAGATCCTGCCTCTTGTGGAGCGCAAGCGCTACGATGAAGGCGAGGCGGTTTTTCGCGGCGGCGACACCGCGGAGCACTTCTATCTTCTCAAATCCGGGAAAATACTCCTGGAGCAGCGGTTGAGCGACAAAATGACGGTTTCCATCGACTCCATCAAGCCGGGGTATTCATTCGGTTGGTCGTCCATGCTCAGCGGCGGGCTTGAGCCTTACAGCGAGTACACCTCCGACGCCATTTGCGTGGAGCCTTCCGAAGTGCTCGCCATCAGCGGAGAAGAGCTGCAGGATCTCATGGAAAACGACCATCACATGGGATATCGGCTGACCCAGCGGCTCAACCGGGTGATCAAACAGCGCCTGGTGCACCGCACCGAGCAGTTCATCCGGCTGATCAAAAAGCACCCGGATATCCACAACCTGATGGTCTGATCCTGCACGTCGGTGCGGCGGCGATTACGGCTGTCAGGACTGCTCATGGCGTGCCGTCTCACCCCCCTTGCGGCATCATCGCAGAGACACCCTACGCTGCGGTGGCCGGGATGCGCATTATCGGCGACCAGGGTAAAACTATGGCAACAAAAAAGGCACATCAGTGCCTTTTTTTATTTTTCATTTCTCCACGATCCGCCATTGCCGAAGTAAGCCCAGATGCCCGATGCTCAACGGGCCTATCCACTATTTTGCTGTGGGATACATTGGCTTTTCGGGACCAATCATCCAAATCGAAATCGGGATCGCTATCGAAATCAAAACGCGATTGGACGGAAAAAGGCGCAAATAGCACCTGTTAAATCTCGAGCGCCGCCCTAAAACTGCGTCACGAAACGGCCGGCGGCCTGACCGCAGAAACCGATTTCGATCCCGAGGAAATCAACCTTCAGTGAAAGGGATGACGCATTCTGCACCAGCGTGTTTAATTCTGCTTTTAAAAACCTGGTCCTCAGGATCAGGTCAGAGATATTTGGCTATGCCGCAAAAACACATCTCGCGCAGAGACGCAGGGTTCTGCCTTTGTGTTTTAGCAATGAAGCCCCTTTCAAGGGCAACCTAAAGCCTGGCCTTCAGGGTCAGGAATGTTTATTTTTGCCGCCGGCCGGCTGGCGGCTAAACAGGCGGGACCATCAGAATGGGCAAATTCAACTGCTCGCACAACTCGGTGGCCACGTTTTTCACCCGCCGCCCCAGCCATTTTCCTTTTTCGCCGGCGCCCACCACCAGCAGGCTGCTGCGCAGCTCCCGTGTGGCCTTTTCGATCTCTTGGCCGGGGTTTCCGATATAGACATGCGGCTCGGCGTCGATGCCGGCCTGCGCGAACTGGCCACAGATATCGTCCATTTGGCGGCGGGCTTCTTTGCGCGTGCGCTGGATGTCCATGGCAGAGCTTTCCGTGAGACTTTTTTCACTGGCCACGTGGATGACATGAAGGCTGGAGATGATCTCTTTTTGAGCTTTTAACAGTGCGATGGCCGGGCCTGCCGAACGCTGGGCGCTCACTGCCAGCAGTGGCCGGGTAAAAGGGTTTTCCATTGCGGCGGCGTCCTGCCGGTAGTTGTAGACCATCACCGGTTTGCCGGTGCGGCGGATGATGGCCCCCAGATCGGATCCGGAAAAGAACTGCCGGAGGGGGCCGGTTTTTCGCCTGCCGATGACCACGATGTCGGCGTTTTCGTTTTTTGCCGACCGTACCACCTGCTGCACCAGATTTCCCACGACGATGTAGACGCCGACCTCCATGCCCTGTTCAAAGAGGCTTTCGGCCCAGTCGATGAAGCGGATGTTGGCCACTTCCCGCAGTTTGGTCTCCTCCTTTTTGTCATAGCCGGCCCCCCGGCGCATGGCGACCTTTTCCCGATCGATCACGTTCAGAAACACGACATGGTCGAGGCCGGTCTGGCGCAGTCCGAGCAGGGACTCCAGCGCATCGAAAGACAAATCCGTAAAGGTGGTGACGAAGAGGAGTTTTTGGATATGCATTGTGCCGGTTCCTTTCCGCTAATCGACGAGCATCTTCTGGATCCATTCAGTCAGTGTCTGCGCATTGACGGGTTTCTCCAGGTAGGCAGCCGGTTCTGGGATCGGCTCACCGCCGAACTGGGTCAGTGCCTGCTGCGATTTCAGAAACGAGCGCTTGGAGATGCCCGATAGAATGATAATGGGGATGCCCTGGTAGGCCGGGTCGGTTTTCAGTGTGCGGTACATTTTTATGCCGCTTTGCCGGGGCATCAGCACGTCCAGCACGATGAGATCCGGAGACTGGCTTTTGGCCATGGCAAGGCCGTCTTCGCCGTTTTCGGCGACCAGGGCCGTGTGCCCGGCTTCTTCGACAACCGTGATGTTAAACAGGCGAACGCCCGGATCGTCGTCCACCACGAGAATTTTCTTGCCCATCGCTTCCCCTCCTGAGAATAAATCGCTGCGTGATCTCGTCAGTCGGTTTCAACCGTTCCCCGGTGCGGCATCGTCATGGTGAAGGTGGTGCCGATGCCCGGAATTGAAGAGACGGTGATGTCGCCGCCGTGTTCGTCCACCAGTTTCCGTGTCACAAGGAGGCCCAGACCGGTGCCACGGGACCCTTTGGTACTGAAAAAATTAGTAAAGAGCTTGGCCTGCGTGGCCGGGTCCATACCGATGCCCGTGTCGGCCACCGAGAAACGGATCCGGTCGTCACCGGCCCGCTGCATGCTCACGGTGACCGTATGCACTTTGGTGTCATCCACATCCTCTGCGCAGGCATCGATGGCGTTGCTGACCAAATTGAGCAGGCCCCGATACACTGTCCGCGGGTCCATGCGGCATCTGCCAACGGCGGGCTCGTAATGGCGCACCAGCGCGATGCCGTATTTTTCGGCGGCCGGCGCCATGAGCATGCACACTTCCTCGGCAATGTCACCGGGCGCGCAGTCGGCGTATTCCGGGGTGCGCTCCTTGGAATAGTAAAGCAGGTCCCCGACCAGTTCGGCGGTCCGCCCGATGGTGGTTTGAACCTGCTGCCAGCCCTGTCTCAGTTTATCGATGTCATCGTTTTTGAGGCCCACGTCCACGACGTAGCTGCCCCCCTCGAGGCCGTGGAGAATATTCTTGATGCAATGGGCCAGTCCGGCGACGGTCTGGCCCACCGCCGCCAGTCGTTCAGACTGGACCAGTTCGCGCTCCAGGCGTTTGATCTCACGTAGATCCTGGAAAAAACCGACGCTGCCGATGGCCTTCCGGTGCTCATAGAGCACGGTTCCTGAAAAGGAGACGGGGATGGAAGTACCGCTGCGCGAGGGGACCCGGGTTTCGCGCCGGTGCAGCTCGCGCACATCGGCGCCTTCGGCCATGGCGGCATGAAACACCGCCGCAAGATCGGACGGCAGCAGTTGATCGACCGTCATCCGGCCGATGGCTTCGGATGCCGTATAACCGAAAATGCGCTGGGCGCCGGGGTTATAGATCACGATGGTCAGGGAGCTGTCGGTGGCGACGATGCCGTCGGAGGCGCTTCGAATCAGTTTGATCTGAAAATCGGACTTGCGGCGGATTTCCAGCGTGGCCTCCGCTACGGTTTCTTCCAGGCCGGTAGTATAGGCCCTCAGTTGCCGGCGGATATCCAGCCGTTCTTCGGCTCTTTTCAAGGCCACCGCCAGGGCCTGGTCATTTACCGGCTTGTTGATGAAGTCCGATGCCCCCAGCTGCAAGGCCTCGATGGCCAGATCGATGTCACCGTGACCGGTGATGATGATCACTTCGGTGTCCGGGGAGGCCGCCTTGATCTGTCGCAGCACTTCGATGCCGTCCATTCCGGGCATGCGGATGTCGGTCAGGACGATATCGGGCGTCGTTTTCTCGAAGACGGCCATTCCCGCTTCGCCGCTCAAGGCGGTGGCCACGGTATACCCGTCGCTTCTGAGAGACAAGGAGAGCAGCCTCAGGTTGTCGGGTTCGTCATCGATGAGCAGCAGGTGATTCATGCTGGTGTTAGCCCTTTAGGCCGCAGCGGGAAACTGCAGCTCGAAAGTGGTTCCGGTGCCGTGGGCACTGTCAATGCTGATGGTGCCGTCATAATCCTGCACGATGCCGTAGCTGATGCTCACGCCCAGGCCGGTGCCTTTTCCCACCGCCTTGGTCGTGAAAAACGGCTCGAAGATCTTGTCCTTTACCGTTTCGGTGATGCCGATGCCGTTGTCGGCGACCGCAACAACCACCTTTCCCGCCAGGGCCCGGGAACGGATGGTCAGCCGTTTCCGGTACTCCGGCGGCGCCTGCTTTTGCATCTCGTCCATGGCGTCGACGGCATTGGTGACCAGGTTGATGAAGACCTGCTCGAGGCGGTTGTGTTCGGCCATGATATCCGGAAGATCGGGCGCCAGTTCCAGCACCAGGTCGATCTGGTGCGCCTTGATCTGGTGCCCCAGCACCTTGAAGACATCCAGGATCGGATCGTTGACATTGATCCTGCGGCGCGTCACCTCGGACTGGCGGGCGAAGTCGCGCATGTGCCGGATGATCCCGGAGGCCCGGCTCACACTGCCGGAGATGTCGGTGGTCAGTCCCAGCAGTTCCTCCATGGAGACGGGGACCCCTTTTTTGGCGGTTTTCTGCAGGTAATCGACGCAGATCTGTATGACGTTGAGCGGCTGATTGAGTTCATGGGCCATGCCGGCGGCCATCTGCCCCAGCGTGGTCATTTTGCTGGCCTGGATCAGCTGCTTTTCCTTCTCGACGCTGCTGGAGATATCGGTGATGGAGGCGATGATGACATCGCGCTCGCCATAGTTGGCGCGACTGATGTTCACGTTGACAAAAAAGGGCTGTCTGTTCTTGCGGTAGTGCCGCCGCTTGGTGAACAGCAGAGACTGGTCGGTAGACAGCGATTTGAGGCCTTCTGCCAGTTCCTCGTCATCGCCGTCTCCCAGCGCCAGAAAGGCCATGTCCAGCAGATCCTCACGGCTGAAGCCGTAGCTGATCCGGGCGCGCTGGTTCATGTCGAAGATGTGATGCTTGGTGGTGTCGAGAATGAAGATAGGGTGGGGATCGTTGTTGAACAACGAGCGGTACTTTTCTTCGCTTCTGGCCACCTGGTCCTGGAGCTGGGCATTTTCGACGGCCACGCCGATGCGGTTTCCGATCAGTTCCAGGACGCTCCGCTCCTGAATCAGCGCGTGTTCGGGCTGCCGGGTGCCGATGCGGATGACACCGAAAGCGTTTTTTTCTTTCGTGATGATTGGGACATAGGCCAAAGACGTCATCTTTTCGGGTTCCAGCGCACAGACCTCGTCAATGCATTTATCAGGGCGGTCCTTGTAAACGGTGAATTCACCGCGGGCCGCGACCTCGTGTATAATGCTGTCTTTCGAGACGATGTCGATTTTTCGACAAATGT
The DNA here is from genome assembly GCA_043825735.1 of Pseudomonadota bacterium. GTDB lineage: Bacteria > Desulfobacterota > Desulfobacteria > Desulfobacterales > JBDRRP01 > JBDRRP01. The sequence continues at coordinate 55,019 of JBDRRP010000054.1, forward strand.
CCCCTGCGGGGCCGGCGCTCTGCGCAAACTGATATCGGCCGTCGGGGGTTTTGAGATAGATGCAGATGCTGTCGGCGGCTAAAAACCGCTGGATTTCGGAAATGGCGGTGGTGATGCGCTCGTCGATACCGGCTTTTGCGTTGAGCACCGAGTAGACGGCGCACAGCGCTGCCAGCTCGTTGGTGTAGTGCTCTTTTTCCGCTTCGGCGCGCTTGTCGTCGGTCGTGTCCCAGAAGGTTTCCACCGCACCGATAATGCTGCCGTCCGGTGATTTGATGGGCGCTGCCGTAAAAAAGCACCAACGGCCGCCGTCGCCGAGGCTGGGGAAGAAGATCTCGGCCTCGTAGGCCCCCTCGATGAGTGCCGACGGCTGCCATTTGGTGCCGTAAAGGCGCTGGATCTCGGCGGCGTCGGGTTGATCCACGATCACGTCGGCCATGGACGGGCGCGGGTGCGGCCAGAATGGCGCCCACTGGCGGTTCGTACCAACGACATCTGCCGCCGGCACCCCTGTGAATTTTTCCAGCGCGCGGTTCCAATGGGTGACCATGTGATTTCTGTTGATGACGAAGGTGGGGATGGTCAATCCGTCGACGATCTGAGAGAGCAGGCGCTCGTGTTTGGCCAGGCCGCGTTCCACGGTGACGGCGTATTTGGCACTGTCATGGATGATCCCCGTAATGCGGGACGCATACGCCTGGAAGATGTCCGCCACCGATGACTCGGTGTCTGTAGCGGGGCTGCGCAGCATTGCCAGGGTGGCGTTTGTTTCGCTGTCGATGAGCAGGTTCTCCCAGGCGGTGACGGCCTCGAAGTGGTCGATCACCTTGAGATGGGCGGGGCGGGCGGCCCGGATGTCATCAGCCAGCAGATCGTCTTTGGTCAATTCGATGAGAACGCTCAGACCGGGGATATCAAAAAAGCGGCGGTAATCGTCGGTGGTGAAAATACCCCGCTCTCTGGCGTAGACAAGCCCGGGGGCATCCGGCTGCAGATCGGCAACGCCCATCACTTCGTGACCCGGTGCGGCGCGGCCGTCATTGAGGATCGTTTCCAGAAACTCCCGGCAGAACGCGCCGCCACCCACGATGGCGATCTTTGCATTGTTGAACAGTTGGAGCACGGTACCATTCCTTTGTCAGGGGACGAGGAGCACCGGCAGGGGCGCCATTTCAGCCACCTGGTGTGACACGCCGCCCAGCCAGTATTCCTGGAGCCAGTCCTTTCCGGTGCGGCCCATGACGATGGCAGAGGCCTTCGCGTCGCTGGCCGCCTTAATTATTTGCGCCACCGTTCGCCCCCGGCAGAGGACGCCATCGGCAGGGATGCCGGCATTGATGAGTCGGCTGACGGCAGCGTTGAGAAGTTTTCGGCTCTCGGCTTCCAGCGCGGTAATACTCGCGTCGGTCATCCCCTGGGAGCGGCGCTGTCCGATGGCGTGCACCACGGTCACATGCTCGGCGAGCCCTTTGAGGCCGGCGAGGTGGGCGAGGGCGCGCCGGGACGGCTCGGAGAAGTCCGTCGCCAGTAAGGGGTGCCGGAACGGGCGGTCGTTGATGCGCGTCTCCGCCATCCCCCCCCGGTCGATTTCCACCATGAACTTGCCCATGAGAATGGGCACGGGGCTGCGGCGGATGAGATCCAGGGTGTGCCCGCCCACGTAAATGTGCTCCATGAGGGAGCGCTTTTTCCGGCCGGTGACAATCAGGTCGACAGCCTCCGTCTTGGCGATGTCCAGTACGACGGCATTGACGATGCCGCAGTCGATGCGCATCCGTGCGCTGAGGCCGGCGGCGGTCACGGCGCTCAGGTAAGGTTCAAAGCGCGCGGACATTTCTTCGCGGACCCGGTCCTCCCCTGCCTTGTCGTACCCGCCGTAGGGTACGAACGCCACATCATCTCTTGGGATGACGGCGACCAGCACGATCTCCTTGAGGCCCACGGCCTTGAGGGTGAGAACGGCGCTGAGTGCCTCCAGCGACATTTCCCTGAACTGCGTATGGAAGAGTATTTTTTCAAAGCCCATGACCGGTTCTCCCGTTTAGAAGAATATAAGGGTGACCACGGCAAATGTCGGTATTAAAAACACCAGTGAATATTTGATAATATACCCAAAGAAACTCGGCATCGGGGTGCCGGCTTCCTCGGCGATGGAGCGGACCATGAAATTGGGCGCGTTGCCGATGTAGCTGCACGCTCCGAAAAATACCGCGCCCGCCGAAATGGCCTTCAGGAATATTGCGTTTTCGGTCATGAGCAGCGGCACGGCAACGTTTTCCGGCATCCCCGAATACAGACCGCCCTGGATGGTGTTGAAAAAAGTCAGGTAGGTGGGCGCGTTGTCCAGAAAGCTCGACAGGGTGCCCGTGACCCAGAAATAGTGGGCGGGTGTCTGCACGGCGGCAATGAGAAACTTCAATGCCCCATGATAGCCCGCCTTGAGAATGAGCAGGCAGGGAATCATGGTGATGAAGATGCCGATGAACAGGTAGGCCACTTCGATGATGGGAAACCAGGTAAACGCGTTGTCTTCCCGCAGGCTCACCCGGGTAGTGGCCATGGAGAGGAGACCCATCACGATGAGGATGGCGTCCCGCGCCCAGTCCTGCACTGCCCGGTGCACGCCAAAGGTGTTGACCTCCCCCCAGTCCACCAGGCCGCTCATGAGCACGGCGCCCACCACGCCGGCAAGAAAGGCGAAATTGTGGATGCCGTCGAGTTTCAACCGCGCTTTGGCGCCATCGTCGGGCGGCGCGCCCGGCTCCTTTCGGTAGTAATACAGATCGAGGAAAAAATAGATGACCAGCAGTATCCCCGCCGCTACGAGCATGTGAGGTATGAGCCGCATGGTCCAGAAGAAACTCACCCCGTGGAGAAACCCTAAAAACAGCGGCGGATCGCCGAGCGGGGTGAGCGATCCGCCGATATTGGCCACCAGGAAAATAAAGAACACCACCATGAAGGTGCGCTGCTTGCGGTGGGCATTGGCCCTTAGAAACGGCCGAATCATCAGCATGGCCGCCCCGGTCGTGCCCATCCAGGACGCCAGGAGTGTACCGATGATGAGCATGACCACATTGACCAGCGGCGTGCCGCGCAGCTGTCCCCTCAGGAGGATTCCTCCGCTGATGGTATACAGGGACCAGAGCAGGATGATGAAGGGGACGTAGTCGGCCAGCAGGATGTGAATGATCTGGTATAGGGCGGCGCCCCGGTAGGAATAAAGAAAGGGCAGCGCCAGGCAGGCGGCCCAGAAGGCGGAGACCTTGCCAAAGTGGTGATGCCAGAAAGCGGGTGCCAGCAGCGGCATCAGTGCGATGGAAAGCAGCATGCCGGCAAAGGGAATGCAACTCCACAGGGGCAATTGGGCGCCGATGGCCTCCCCGCTGTGCCCACCGCCACCGCTGCCGATGGCGATGCCTGCGGCAAGGACCAAAAAGCCTGCTGAGCCGATGGTGATCGCTGTCCATTTCCAGAAGGCGGGGCTGCATCTCATGGCGGGCTCCTTACGGGTGTCGATCCAGAAACCGACCGCTGACAAGGAAACGGGCCGCTGGGCGGACCGGGTGGGCCCACCGGTACCGTAAAAAAAAGGTGCCTGCGCTCGTTCGGAACACGGCGGACAGTGTGAATGGACGGCCGGCGGATCGTCCGTCAACAGGGGCGTCGGTGATGCCCGGAGTCCTTGCCGGCATACCGGCACCTCACAGCACTTACACCAGGCAATCCTTTGATTGTCAAGGTGTTAGGTAGATGCCAGCGCTTTCGGAGGCGCTTTGCGTCAAGTGCGGCAGTCTCTGCTGCGGCCAACTGAAACCGCGTTTTTGAGCATAAGGCTTCGCGCTGTGGGATTTCAGGCCAAAAGGACCAAAAGGGCACAGCGATCCCAACGATCCCAACGATCCCAACGATCCCAACGATCCCAACGATCCCAACGATCCCAACGATCCCAACGATCCCAACGATCCCAACGATCCCAACGATCCCAACGATC
>JBDRRP010000055.1:0-115384 GCA_043825735.1 Pseudomonadota bacterium
TCTTTGGGGACCATTGATTAGAGGTGGACATCATCTGAGCGCTGTGATAATTCCCGGCTTCTTAGCGCCTGTAGCTCAGTTGGATAGAGCAACGGACTTCTAATCCGTAGGTCGTACGTTCGAGTCGTACCAGGCGCGCCATTCGCATCCCAGGGATCGGCCGCCGGCGCGATCCTTTTTTTTACCCGTCCCCTAATTCTTCTGCTCCGTTTTATAAGGCGGCACCGGCCGCCCCCATCCGCTCATCCGGTGGAACGAAGAAATATATCATAATTGCGGCCATTATCAAAGCCATATCCCATGTGTGGTCAATGATATCTAATGAAACCAGGAAGGCAAAAGGGTTACACGGATCGGCGTTCAACGGGGTCCATCCTCCGATGCGAACGCCGGCGATGGCCTGTAGTCGGCGGACAAATCGGATTCCTTACATGCGCTATCGGCCCACGGTTTCAGAGGGCAGGCATCAGGGCACCTCTTTTTCCGAGAGGGCCTTGTTTTTTCCGGTTTTTTTAGCCTGGTAGAGCGCCATGTCGGCGCGGGCAATGAGCGCTTCGGGGGTATCGCCGGCCCGAGCCGTCCCCACGCCGATGCTCACCGTTACCGAAAGCTCGATGTCGGGCTGCTGAGCGTCGAGGGTGTACCGGGTGGCGGCAATGGCCTTGCAGATCTGCTTGGCGCGTTTGGTGGCGTTGCGCAAAGACGCCCCGGCGAGGATGACGGCGAACTCTTCGCCACCATAGCGGGCCAGAACGTCTTCGTTTCGGATGCACTGCCGGCATTTATGGACCACCGACACCAGTACGCGGTCTCCCAACGGATGGCCGTAGGTGTCGTTGATGGCCTTGAAATCGTCGATATCCACCATCAGCAGGCAAAACCCGCCGCCGCCGCGCGCCTTTTCGTAAAACTGGCGAAGCTTCACGTCAAATGCCTTGCGGTTGAACACGCCGGTGAGGCCATCCTTCTGGGCCGCGGCCAGGGCCTTCTCCAATTCGACATTGAGTGTTTTCACCTGTTCGGACAGATGGTCGAGCAGGTTCTGGTCCCGGCTTTCCTTTTCCTGGATGACCATTCTCAGTGCCATCACCTCAGTGCGCAGCGCATCCTTTATTTTTTTGATGTCATCGAGCCGAATAATGGCTTCAAGGACGTCACTGCTGGCGGAGACCTCAACGTTGAGGTCCTCGTTGCCCGACTTCAAACCCGTGATCGCCTCAGTAAGCAGATCGATGATTTCCCGAAATTCTTTTTCCCTGGCGCCGATGTAGCTGTTCTGCTGCCGAATGAATGCGACCATATCGCCGCGTTGTGCGCTGTAGTGCTCACGCAGGTCCTTTTCCGGCAACGCTTGTGAGAAAATTGCGGCCAACGCGTCCACCCTGGCACGAAATTCTTTTGTCGGCAGCTCTTCGACGTTGAGGGAAAAGTCTTTTAAGTGTTCCAGGAGGGATACGACGACGGGAGCGATGAGCGCCGGCGCTGGGCCGCCCTTTTGCAAAATGGCGTTGAGTTTCTCGACTTCACTGCCGATATCGGTGTTTTTTTTTCTGAACCATCCCATGGGTTGCTAATCACCTCGGCTGTTGTCTTTTGTCGGTTCGATGGCAGCCACCAGTGTGGTGCATATGCGCCGGACGCAGTGAGCGGCCCGGCTGTCTGGAAAAGCAGTGACAAAGGGCCGCTGTTGCCGAACCGCAGTGGATACGACCGGATCGTTGAACAGGCCGCCGAGAAAGATGAGTTCCGTATGGAGAAATTTCTGCGCCACGGCTTCCAGTTTCTCAAAAACCTGCAACGCTTCGCGGTCGTCTTGAACCTGGTTAAGGATTAGACTGAAGCGTTTTCGCCGGTACCGCTGAGAGAGGACCTTGATCAGCGCGTACGCATCGGTAATGGCCGTGGGGTCAGGGGTCAGAACGACGATATTGTGACGAACAAACGTGTTGAACCAGAGTACCGAGGCGCCGATGCCGGCGGCGGTGTCGATCAGGACCACATCGAAATGTGCAAACAGGGCCTCGAACACCTGTGCCAGTCGGGCATGGTCCTCTGCGCCCAGGGAAACCATTTCCGGCACCCCGCTGGTGGCCGGCAGAACGCCGAAGGTGGGGGAGACGAAATAGACACTGTCCATCGATACGTCGCCGCGATCCAGAACATCCCGGATAGTGTGTTTCACCGAAATGCCCAGCAGTAGATCAACGTTGGCCAGCCCCATGTCGCCGTCCACGACCAGCACGCGAAGGCCGCGCTCAGACAGAGCAGCCGCCAGATTCACGGTAAGGCTGGTTTTTCCCACCCCACCCTTTCCACTGGCAACGCAAATCGTGACAGGGCCTTCCGCATAGGGGGTGTTCATCGATGTCTCCTCGTGAAAAATCTGCCGCCGGATGACCCCACGGCAATTAGTGATCCGGCTTGAAAAACAGGGAGCTTCTTTCCGCCTCGGTGACTTCCGTCGGCGCTTTTTGTCCCCGGGCAGTATCATAGCACACCCGGTTTCGCCCCTGCCGTTTTGCCTTTAAAAGATGCTGGTCGGCTCTGTCCAGCAGCCCGTCAATACTCAGTGCGTGATCATCGATGCGATAGCCGTCCACGCCGAAACTGGCAGTCAACCGGATATCGTGACCACCGACGCGGATGACCGCATCGGCCAGTTTCTTGCGCAGGCGCTCTGCAGCGCCAACGACCGCGTGCAGACGCGTTCCCGGCAGGATAAACACAAACTCTTCGCCGCCGTACCGGCAGGCGATGTCCATCTGACGGATGCCATCCATCCAGATGCCACTCACGCTCTTGAGTACCATGTTGCCGGCTTCGTGACCGTAGGTGTCGTTGACGTGTTTGAAATAGTCCAGGTCGGCGATAATCACCCCGGTCTCAAGACCCGTGCGGCGGGTCCGCTCCATCTCGGCGGCCAAGGCGCGCTGCAAATGCCGAAAATTGTAGTAACCAGTCAATTCATCGATACGGGCGAGCGCCACCAGCCGTTTGTTTTCAGCTTTAAGACGCCGGTAGGCATCAGCCACCGGACAGCGCTCCGGGGCAACGGGACATTCGGGGATCTCCTCTGGGATGTCAGTCACCGATTCCTCCAAAAACATGGCCACTCCAGGTTGTCGTCCCTGCCATCAATGATTAACGACATGGATATCGGCAGATCGCTGGAAAACTGTAGCCGATTGCGGTGTTTCGCCACACCATCACCTGCTGCTGACGTTCACTGCGTGTCCTCACGCTCACCCGCCGCTGGGGCGGCGGGGACCACTGACCGTTGCCGATGCAACCGGCGGATGAAATCACCGATCATGCAGTGGACCCGATTGGCCCCCTCCCCCATCAGGATACCGTGACGCTGGTAGTTGAGCACCATATACGTCTTATCCGCGCTTCCCAGTTTTTCAAACACTTTTCGGGTACCGTCGGCTGACACCACAGGGTCCCCCAGCGCCTGGATGACCAACGCCGGTGCCTGCACCTGGTGCAGTTTGTCGGCCACTTTGTCCATGAGGCGCTCCAGTTGGTGCAGGCCGCTGATGGGATTGCGATGGTAGTTGATGTGGGGATGCTCGGGATGATTGTCCACAAATTCCTTTGTGGCCTTCTCCGCGCCCACTTTTTTGAGCAGACGATTCCACACGTCGACAGCCGGCACGAACCGCGCCGAGAAATCCTGCAGACGCATGGGTGGGGCCACAGCGAATACGCCCAGCGGCGCCTCCGGCAGCCGGGCCGTCAGATCCAGCGCCAGGGCTGCGCCGTTTGAAAAACCGCCGATCACCACTCGGGTGCAGAGCGCACGGATGACCGCATAACCGGCATCCACACTCTTTTGCCAGTCTTGATACGTGCGGGTGGCCAGATCACCGGGCGCGGTGCCGTGCCCGCGCAGCCGCGGAGCGTATACCCAAAATCCCCTTTGACCAAGATAGATCGCCAGTTCCTTCACTTCGAGGGGGGCGGCCATGTAACCGTGGATCAGCAGCACACCCACGCGCCGGGAGTTCCCGCGAACCAGATAGGGCATGCCCACGGAAATGTCCTTGGATTCGGCTTCTTTATAAAAGGCCCGATAGTCTTGCTGGTAGTGTTCAGCCTCCCTGGCCATGATCATCCGCGCGGCACGTCGGCGCAGGATCCATTCGGGCGTCCAGGCAAGCCGTCGTATCTTCCTCAGCAGCGTTTCCAGCGGCTCGACCTCGTTGGCGATAACGCCGATGGGATTGTCCACGCGCACCCGGTGTAAGTCCCAGATGGGGGCGAAGACGGCGTGCTGGCGCACCAGGGATTGATCTTCCATGACGACCGCGTGCTTTGACAGGGCCAGGTCGATGAATTCCTTGTACTTGCCGAATGCATCGTCAGAGAGCAGGTGCATCTGGCCCGACTGCAGACTGCTGTGCACACGAACGCCATAAAGATCCCACTGGAGCTGGGCCGCCAAAAACACCCGGAGCTTGAGACCGAAGGCGCTCATCCGCTGAAACGGATGAAGGCGTAAAAAAGTGGCGAAAAGGTGATCGTGGTTCACCGTTGTCATGGTGTAAATCGCCTGCATGTAGGCTTGCATGAGCCGTACGGCCGCTTTTCTCATGGCGGTGATACTGGGGATGGGATCATCGAAATCGATGGCCGCCGCACTGCGGATGTCCTTCTGGATGCGGCGATGGTCGAGGTAGGAGGCCACGTCAATGGGATCGCCGAAACGGATGTCAAGGTCCACCCCCTCGATGAGCATGCTGCCTTCGGTCATGAGCTCTTCCACGAAACGCTCGGGCAGATCACCCCGAAACCGGGCCGCCAGACGACTGAGCGCGTTTTCCCTTGCCCGCATCGGGTAGTAGGTCAGGTTCACCGGAATGATCCGGGTCGACTCCGCCAGCACGGGCCGGATATCCTGAATCCCGAATTTCTCCAAAAGCCGAGTGGCCTCCGGGGCCCCGTCGGCATGGAGCCGACGCAGCCGCTGGCGATAAAACTCGGTCCGCAGCGCCAATGCCGCCGCCCCGGTATGGGGTGGGTGTTTTCCCCCGGCATAAGCAATCATGTACCGCCCCTTCTCGACGATCTTCTTGCTTTTGACCATCATCCCTTCAGGAAAGACCACCCATGAGGCTTCTCCGGAGAGCAGCGTCTTGACCATGAGCCGATCCCGGTCGGGCGCCTTTGTGGAAACGACACCCACCTTTTCGAAAAACGAAGACAGCGACGGAGTGAACAGTCCGGCATCGGCAAGAGACCAAATGGGGCGTTTTGAGAGTTGATGCAGGTGATAGGGGATCAACAGGGTCTCAAGCCGCGTGAAATGGTTGATGACGTAGATGGCCGGTCCGGGAGCAATGTGTTCGGCGTTGTGGAGATGAACCCGCGCCCGCGACAGACTGGAAATGGTTTTGATGGCGAAACTGGTGGATAGATAGGCGAACCGATTCATGAATGTCCCGAATGGTGGATTGCAGCGGTTGTCGGGTTCACGGGCGCTCCCGCGGCGATAGTGTTGTTTGGGCGGATTATACGGTCTTGGCCCGCTGAAAGCAATCGAGCGATCACGCAGTTGACACCCACCGGCGAACCCATTAAGTTGAGATCCTCAAAAAATGCGGATGAAATCCCCAAGGAGGCATCGTGTATTCGCGAATTCTGATTATACGGTTTCAAAAGACCAAGGCTCAAAAACCATTGGTCTGCGATTTGGCCAGAAAATTCGATTTGACCTTCAACATCCTTAACGCCACCATTTTGCCCCGCAAAGAAGGCATTATGGTTTTGGAACTCAGCGGTGAGCGCAAAAATTTTAAAGACGGCGTCGCTTACCTGCGCAGCGAAGGGGTCCAGGTCACCAACGCCTCACAGGATATCAAGCGAGACAATCGCAAATGCATCCACTGCGGCGCCTGCACCGCCGTGTGCCCCACCGGCGCACTTCACATCGAGCGGCCGGAGATGAAAGTCATCTTTGATCACAATCAGTGCAGCGTGTGCCAGCTGTGTGTCAATGCCTGTCCGACGCGTGCGATGGAGACGCGCCCCAACTACCAGGCTTTCTTCTAATGATGCCCCCCCATAAACGGCATCTTTTGGCCCAGAGCTGCGTTTTCACACTTTTCGAAATCCTCGAAATAGCTCCGCTATTCCTCCGGTTTCGAAAATGCTCAGGCCTTGCTCTGAACCAAAATCTACCATTTCTGGACGGGCACTGAAGCATGCGCATTGCGGTTGCCATGAGCGGCGGCGTGGATTCCCTTGTTGCCGCGCATTTGCTTCAACGCGACGGCCACGATGTCTTTGGCATTCATTTTCTCACCGGTTTCGAGTCCGCCTCCCCGGATGACAGCAGCATTGTCCGCAAGACGACGGTTGCGGCCCGCATCAGCGGTATCCGGCGCATGACCGATGCGCTCCAGATACCGCTTGAAGTGGTCGATCTGGGTGCCGCGTTCTTTTCCACTGTGGCGACCTACCTCATAGACACATACGGCAGTGGCAGGACCCCCAATCCCTGCATGGTGTGCAATCCGAGCATCAAGCTGGGCAGTCTGTGGCAAAGCGCCCTGAAACACGGCGCCGAGGCCCTTGCCACGGGGCACTACGCTGTCATCGGTCAGGATGCCGATGGCCGTCCGGCGCTTTTCAAAGGCGCTGACCGCGACAAAGACCAGTCCTACTTTCTGGCCCGGGTCACTGGCGAGCAACTCTCACGAGCGATGTTTCCGCTGGGCAGGTGGCAAAAAGCCGAGGTGAAAGCGCTGGCGATAAAAGCGGGCCTTCGGCCGACGATCACCATCGAAAGCCAGGATATCTGCTTTCTTCAGGGTGACACGATTGCGGCCTTCATGGCCCGCCATGGCGGCGCGCTCATCCGTCCGGGCCCCATCCGGGACGTCTCGGGCCGGGTGGTGGGGTCCCATCAGGGCCTTTACCACTTCACCGTCGGCCAGCGCCGCGGCATCAACATTCCCGCGGCGGCCCCCTATTATGTGGTACGCCTCGACGTCGCGGAGAACTGTCTCATCGTCGGGGGAAAGCCCGATCTGACGGCAACCGCCTGCCGGGTGGCGGCTATCAACTGGATCGCTCCGCCACCGGAAGCGCCCATGGCGGCAACGACGAAGGTGCGCTATCGGAGCCGGCAGGTGCCGGCAATGGTGATCCCAACCGGCCCCGACACTGCCGAGGTCCGGTTTGCCGCCCCCGTGGAGGCAGTCACCCCCGGCCAGGGGGCGGTTTTTTATGACGGCGACCGCGTGCTGGGCGGCGGCTGGATTGCCGCCGACGCTGCATTTTGAAGGAGTACTGATCCGGTGCCGACCTATTGCATTTATACATTAGGCTGCAAGGTCAATCAGTTCGAATCCGCCGGACTTGGCGAAGCGCTTCGGGCGGCCGGGTGGTCGTCGGTGCCTGAAGGATCGCCGGCGCAGCTATGCATCATCAACACCTGCACGGTAACCTCAAAGGCCTCCATGCAGGCCCGCCAGCAAATCCGCAAAGTCATCCGGCACCATCCCAGTGCCCGCATCGTTGTCACCGGATGTTATGCTGAGACCAGTCCCGAGGAGATCCGTGCCATCGATGGCGTAGACGCCGTCATCGGCAACCGTGACAAGCATCGAATCCCGGAGGCGGTCATGGCCGCTGCCGCCGGAAAGCGCCTCATCGTCGAAGACGCCGATCCGGAAGGGCACGCCCACGCCCCCCTCGCCCATCTGCCGGTAACCCGGTTCACCGGCCGGACACGCCCCTTCTTGAAAATCCAGGACGGGTGCAACACCTTTTGCACCTACTGCATCGTTCCGTATGCCAGGGGACGAAGCCGCAGTCTCCCGTTGGCCGCGGCACTGGACAATCTGCGTGCCCTGGCGGCCAACGGCTACCGTGAGGTCGTGCTCACCGGCATCCATCTGGGTGACTACGGTAAGGATCTTTTTCCACCTGCCGCCCTGGTGGATCTGCTGCGCTTGGCAGATGCGCCTGACATGCCTGAACGGATCCGGCTCAGTTCCATCGAGCCCACGGAGATCAGCGATGCGCTGCTGAGCGTTGTCGTCGCCAGCGATCGATTCTGCCGGCATTTCCACATCCCCCTCCAGAGCGGCGATGACGCCGTTCTCAAACGGATGCATCGCCCGTACTCCCGCGCTCTTTACGGCGACATCATCGGGCGCATCCACGAGCGACTGCCGGGTGCCGCCATCGGGGCGGACGTACTCATCGGTTTTCCGGGTGAAGATGACGCCGCGTACGAACAGACACGGGTGCTCATCGAATCGTTGCCCGTCACTTACCTGCACGTGTTTCCCTTCTCGCCGCGTGAAGGTACTCCGGCGGCCCGGTTTTCAGAGGTTGTACCGGCCGCTGTCGTCAAGCGCCGCTGTGCTGAGATGCGGCGTATCGGCACGGCCAAACGACTCGCCTTTTACCGTGCCCACGAGGGGCAATCGCTGCCGGTGATCGTGGAAAGCCGGCGCGACCCGCAGACTGGCAATCTGCGTGGTCTGTCGGAAAATTACGTGCCGGTCCTTTTCGAGGGCCCTGATCAGCTGATGGCGCACATTGTGAGCGTGCGCGTGATCGAAGTCGCCCGCCGGGGACAGGTGCGGGCCGTGTTGGATGCCGTTGACAGGCCACAACCGAGCCCCTATAGTCCATAACGATAACGGCAACCACCCACCGCAACGACGGCGTTTTTTTAATATCGACTGCCCGGGCCAGCCCGGCCGGAGCCCCTTAGATCCGCAAAGGAGACCATCCATGAGCGAGACAGCACCATTGGACATTCTCAAATCAGCCATTTTGCTCGAAAGACGGGGCAGAGCCTATTACGAAAACGCCGCGGAAGCATCGAAGGACCCTTCAGTGGCCGCATTTTTTAAAATGATGGCCGAAGAAGAAGTGCAGCACATATCCATCCTCGCCGAGCAATACAAACGCTACCGCTCAGAAAACCGTTTTGAACCGGTAACACCCCAGACCCCGTCTCCGGTGGATGTGGCCGAATCGGTTCTCAGTGCAATCGCCGCCTCCCGGATCTCGGCCGCCGACTTCGAAAGTGCCGCCGTCTCGGCGGCCATGGCCCTGGAAGAGCGAGCCATCCGACTGTACGCCGATCGGGCAAAAGTCGCTGCGGACCCTGATGAAAAAGCGCTCTACGGATGGCTGGCCGCGTGGGAAAGTGAACACCTCGCGATGCTTTCGCGCATCGACCGGGCATTAACGGAAACCATCTGGAATGACAACCAGTTCTGGCCTTTCTAACTAGTGCCCATCCATAGTTACCCCTCCCCTTGCGGGAGGGGCCAGGGGAGGGGGCGGGTCGGTATAAGATGATCTCATGTTATCGGAGGATTGTCACCCTCACCCCAACCCGCTCCCATCAAGGGAGCGGGAGCAAGAGGCTTCCCATGGATGGACACTAACTATTAAACTACCGCTCTGGCCGGCTCTTCGTCCGGGTTCCGCCCGGGGATGCGCTGGCAGTGATAATGCCATCCACGGATGCCGCCCATGCGCTCATTGCCGCTGCCGTCCGCCAGGAGTACCGTTTTCAGAGATATCCTCCTGCTCGTCCTTGGCCTCATGGGAATCGTCTGGTTCTTTCGAATCAGCGCCACCGAGCTCAATTACTACTGGCAGTGGTACCGGATACCGCCGTATCTCTACCGGATCGTAGACGGCCGCTTTGTCGCCGGACCATTGCTGGGCGGCCTTTGGGTGACGGTCAAAATTACTGCGATCAGTCTTGTGCTGGCGTTTGCGATCGGCTTGATCACGGTATTTTTGCGCCTATCGCAATCGGTGCTGGGTGTCTTCATCGCCCGCGTCTACCTGGAATTGATCCGCAACACGCCGCTGTTGGTGCAGCTGTTCTTCATCTACTTCGTTCTGGCGCCGGTTTTCGACTGGAGCGCCTGGCCGTCGGCCGTATTGGCGCTCAGTCTGTTTGAAGGGGCCTACGCGTCTGAGATCCTGCGCGCCGGCATCGTATCGATCAACCGAGGCCAGTGGGAGGCGGCCCGAAGTATCGGACTGAACACCGCGGGGGTCTATCGACACGTGATTCTGCCCCAGGCCATCCGCCGGGTACTCCCCCCGCTGACCGGCCAGGCCATTTCCCTGATCAAAGACTCATCACTGGTCAGCACCATCGCCATTTACGATCTCACCATGCGGGGGCAGACCATCATCGCCGATACATTTCTCGTTTTCGAGATATGGTTCGTGGTGGCGGCCATATATCTTGTCTTGACGCTGCTGCTGTCGCTTGGGGTAAACGCGATGGATCGCCGCATGCAGCGGCAATGATAAATAATACCGGATCAATGACTTCTTAAAGGAGGCACCCATGCACTCAGGCAACTTTTGGAAACGATTCATCTTCATCGCTGTGATGGTACTATTGATCGCAGCACCGGCGACGGCCCAGAACATTCAACAGCAACTCATGGCCGAGAGCATGATTCAGAGCGTCATAAAACGCGGCGTACTTCGGGTCGGCATGGACACCTTCGTTCCCTGGGCGATGAAAGACAAGACCGGCACGCTCATCGGGTTTGAAATCGATGTGGCCACCCGCCTTGCGGCAGACCTCGGTGTCAAAGTGGAGTTTGTCCCCACCAAATGGGCCGGCATCATCCCGGCCCTGCTGACCGGAAAGTTCGATATCGTTGTTGGCGGCATGTCCGTCACCCCGGAGCGTAACAAGAGCATCAATTTCACCATTCCCTATTACTACACCGGCATGTCCATGGTGGCCAGCCGCAAACTCGCCGACGGCTTCACCAGCCTTGAGGATTTCAATAAACCCGACGTGGTGCTGGCGGTGCGGATGGGCTCCACGCAGGTACTGGCCGCCAAGAAATACATGCCGAAGGCCGCCCTCAGGCAGTTTGACGGCGAGGCCCAGGCTTACCAGGAAGTCATCAACGGAAAGGCCCATGCCGCCGTCGGATCGGCGCCAACGCCGTCCTACCAGGCCATCAAATACCCTGATCAGCTGTTCCTGCCGCTGGAAGACACCTTCACCCGAGAGCCGATCGCCTTTGCAGTGCGCAAAGGCGACCCCGATTCCCTCAACTACCTGGACAACTGGATCCGTGTGGTGCAGGCCGAAGACTGGATTCAGGACAGAAAACACTACTGGTTCGGCACCCAGGATTGGAAATCGATGATGAAATAATCAGGCTTCGCCTGATTATTGGTTAACGACACAGACACCGGGCGGAGGCCATCATTGAATGAGTGATCCCGTCGCAGTCACTCAACGCAAGCGCGTGTCGGTTCTTGATCTCGTCCTCGGCGTGCTCCTCATGGCACTGGCCGGCTATGTCTACTACCGCATAGACCGGGTGATGCACTATCGTTGGGAGTGGTCGGCCATTCCTCAGTATCTCTTCCGCTACGACGCGGATTCCGGAAAGTGGGTGCCCAACCTGCTCATGCAGGGGTTTTTCACCACTATCCGCTTGAGCTTGTGGAGCACACTGCTGGCCATGGTCTTCGGCACCGCCATGGGGCTTTGTCGGGTGAGCCGAAGCCTTTTTCTGCGCTTGACGGGCCGCGCATATGTGGAATCCATCCGCAACCTGCCGCCGCTGGTGCTCATTTTCATCTTTTACTTCTTTGTCAGCGACCAGATCATGCCGATACTGGGGATACCGGACGCCGTGGCCGGGCTTTCCGAAAGCCAGCAGCGCGTGCTCACGGTGCTGCTGGCGCCGCCCAACCAGGTGCCGGCTTTCTTGTCCGCCCTTCTGACGCTGGTGATTTTTGAAGGCGCCTACATCACGGAAATCGTACGCGCCGGCATTGAGTCTATCGGCATCGGCCAGTGGGAAGCCTCAAATGCCCTGGGATTCACCCGCTGGCAGCAGATGCGATATATCATTTTGCCCCGGGCCTTCCAGCGGAGCCTTCCCCCCCTGGCCGGTCAGTTCATCTCCACGATAAAGGACTCTGCCATCGTTTCGGTCATCTCCATCCAGGAATTGACGTTCCAGGGGATGGAAATCATGAGCGCCACCTATCTCACCTTCGAGATATGGATCACCATCACCCTCATGTATCTGGCCCTCACCCTGCCCTGCTCATTGGCGATCCAAAAACTGGAAGTGATCATGCGTACGGAGAAAATCGGTTAAACTCAGAGGACCGGAACACCGAAAACCAACTGCTAAGATGTTTTGGCAAGGGTGGTACAGATAACTCAGATGGACGGCTGTTGGCCAAACACCAACTGCAAAGACTTAGTTGGCACGGATTACACGGATTACACGGATTAAAAACAAATGGGTGGGCGGCCTACGGCCGAAAAACAACTGCAGAGGCAAATGAACCACAGATTACGCAGATAACGCAGATGGCGGCCTCCGGCCGGGAGTTGCCAGAGGGCGGAGGTCACGCCGTCTCTAAAGCTATGATGGTTTTCTTCGTGTGCTTCGTGAACTTCGTGGTTCACACTCATCATTGATAAAGAAACCGGCATTGAAGTGTTTTTGCCATCTGGTTTTCTCTGCGTCCCTGCGCCTCTGCGCGAGAAAGCGGTTTAAATTTTTGGGTCTTCTCCAATTTAGTTGGAGAAAATTGGCTGTTTTCTTTGTTGCTTTTCACTCGACCCCTTGGACCCTTGGACCCTATCCATCGACCAACTCTTTGGGAGATGATCCAAATTTTTAAACACCCATCAACCGCCCCACACCACGGCCTATTGACGCGGAGCGTGTTCCAGGGGTAAAAAGGTCTAACGTTAACGTTAGCTTTGAGGAATGCCATGACTTCTCCATCGACCCCCGAATTCGCCATTTCCAAGCTCGCCGAAGAGCTGGATATCAGCACCCGCACCATCCGTTTCTACGAGGAAAAGGGTCTCATCCGGCCGGCCCGCACCAAAGGCAACCAGCGGATTTACAGCAAGCGCGACCGCACCCGGCTCAAACTGATTCTCCGTGGGCGGCGCTTCGGGTATTCCCTTGATGAGATATCGGAGATGATCGGTTTGAGCGACGTCGACATGGACGAGGTGGCGCAGATCCAAAAAAGCCTCGACTACGGCGCGCGCAAACTCGCCGATATCAGCCAGCGCATTGAAGAGCTGCAACTGCTCGAGCGCGATATGCTGGACATGAAGGAGCGCCTGGTCCAGCGCCTGGAAGCGCTGGAAGGCCGCACGGCGAAACCTTCGTGAATATCGTCCGTTGCCAGCGGTTCGGGCCGGTGACGGCCTGGGAGTTTGGTTTCGCCCCGGTGGGCCGTCCTGTAATGACGGTCTATTGCTACCGGATCGGCAGCCTGCTCGTGGACACGGCCCAGCGGCACATGCGCCGGGCGGTCATGGACGTCGTCCACCCCGAGACACTTTCGGCCATCGCACTCACCCACCACCACGAAGACCACAGCGGCAACGCCGCCGCCATTGCCGCAACCGGCGCAGTGCCGGTCTTCGCCCATGCATACGCAGTGGAAAAGTTAGGCGCTGGCTACCGGATCCGCCCCTACCAACATATCATCTGGGGCAAAGCGGCACCGTTGACGGTTTCTCCCTTGCCGCCGGTACTAGAAGATGGCCGCTTCCGTCTCACGCCGATCCACACGCCGGGCCACAGTCGGGACCACACCGTCTTTTTCGACGCCGGGAACGGATGGCTCTTTTCCGGAGATCTGTTTCTGGGTGAGCGGATCAAGTTCTTCCGCGCCGACGAGAAACTGCTTGAGCAGATCCGATCCATCCGAGGTATCCTCGATCTGAATTTTGACGCCCTTTTTTGTGCCCACCATCCGATGCCCATCGGCGGCAAGGCCGCGCTGAGGCGAAAGCTTCAATTTCTTGAGGATTGCTACGGCGAAGTGGAAAAACTGGTGCGCCGGGGCATGGGCGAATCCGACATCATCTGTCGTCTGGACCCCGGCCTGGACCGCCTCGCCCGGTGGATCACCCTTGGAAACGTGAGCTACGCCAACCTGCTGCGCTCGGCATATGGGTCCATCATGGAAAACGATGACGCCCTCTCGCCGGCATCGTCCTGAGTGACACCGCCCCGGCCCCCAGCATATCCCTGAGAAATCGCCCAGTGTGGCTTTCGGCCACCTGGGCCACGGCTTCGGGAGGCCCGGCCGCCATGATCCGGCCGCCGGCCTGCCCCCCTTCGGGCCCCAGATCGATGACCCAGTCGGCGGTCTTGATGACATCCAGGTTGTGCTCGATGACGATGACGCTGTTGCCGCCGGCCACCAACCGGCCAAGCACGCTGAGAAGCATGCGGATGTCCTGAAAATGAAGCCCCGTGGTAGGCTCGTCGAGGATGTACAGGGTGCGGCCGGTCTCCCGCTTGGCAAGCTCCCTGGCCAGTTTGATGCGCTGGGCCTCTCCGCCCGACAGGGTCACGGCCGACTGACCCAGCTTGATGTAGCCCAGCCCCACGTCCAGAAGCGTATCCAGAATGCCCCGGATGGCCGGATGATCGGCAAACAGCTCCCGGGCCTGGCGCACCGACAGATCCAGAACGTCGGCAATGGCGTGCCCTTTATAGGTGACCGCCAGCGTGGCCTCATTGAACCGGCGACCCCGGCAGGTCTCACAAGGCACGTAGACATCGGCCAGAAAATGCATTTCCACTCGGATCTGCCCGTCCCCCCGACAGGCCTCGCACCGGCCGCCCTTCACGTTGAATGAAAAGCGCCCTTTTGGGTAGCCACGCTCCCGGGAGGCCGGCAGCAGCGCGAAAAAATCCCGGATGAGATCGAAGACTTTGGTGTAGGTGGCCGGGTTGCTGCGGGGGGTTCGGCCGATGGGCTTTTGATCGATGTTGATCGCCTTGTCGATATGGGCAAGGCCCAGAATCCCCCCGTGGCGGCCGACTTCTGCCGTTGACCCATGAAGCGTTCGCGCCAGTTCCGGAAAAAGGATCTGGTTGACCAGGGTCGATTTTCCCGCGCCCGATACGCCGGTGACCGCCACCAGCAGCCCCAGGGGGATCTCCACATCAATCCCCTTGAGGTTGTTGTGGGCCGCCTGTCGCACCCGGATCCACCGGTTGCCGGCAGCCTCAGGAGTCTTTCGAGTACCTGGCACCGGAATGGATTCCCGTCCGGCCAGGTACTGCCCGGTGAGGGAATGCGTGTTTTCAGCGATCTGAGAGGGCGTGCCCTGGGCCACCACGCGCCCGCCCAGAAGCCCGGCGCCGGGACCCATGTCCACGATCCAGTCGGCGGCGGCCATGGTCTCCCGGTCATGCTCGATGATGATGAGGGTGTTGCCGATGTCCCGAAGGCGCCGAAGTGTGTCCAGAAGCCGGATGTTGTCTCGCTGGTGCAGGCCGATGGACGGTTCGTCCAGGATGTAGAGCACGCCGGTAAGCTCGGAGCCCACCTGGGAGGCCAGACGGATGCGTTGACTCTCCCCGCCGGAAAGCGTCGGCCCCTTGCGCTCCAGGGTAAGGTAGTCCAGCCCCACATTCTTTAAAAACCCCAGCCGGTCGAGGATCTCCTTGACCACATCCTCGGCAATCAGCAGGGCGTTGCCGTCCAGCGACAGCGATGAGAGAAAATCGTAGGCCTCGCCGATGGTCATGGCCGTGACGTCCATGATGGCGCAGCCGCCGATGAGGACCCGCCCCACTTCAGGCCGCAGCCGCCCTCCCAGGCAGACGGTGCACGGTTTTTCGCTCATGAACGCGGCATAGTATTTCTTCTGGTGCTCGCTCTGAGTCTGCCGGTAGCGGCGCATCATGGTGGGGATCTGCCCTTCCCAGGCAGTGCGAAAAT
Organism: Pseudomonadota bacterium; assembly: GCA_043825735.1. Lineage (GTDB taxonomy): Bacteria > Desulfobacterota > Desulfobacteria > Desulfobacterales > JBDRRP01 > JBDRRP01. The sequence goes on from JBDRRP010000055.1 coordinate 15,760, forward strand.
TGCCCTGAATCTTCTCCGACGACCATTCTACCACCAGTTCCTTGCCGCCGGATCCGTAGAGAATGATGTCCCGGTGTTTTTTGGGCAGTTTTTTCCAGGGACGCTCAAAGTCCATTGCCCACTGGCGCCGGAGTGCATTGAGCTGCCGCCCGCCCCATGAATTGGCCGCTTCCGTCTTGTTGCCCCGGGCAAAATACCCCCGCCATGGGATGACCGCCCCTTCGAGAATGGAAAGCGCCTTGTCCGGGACGATCTTGTCGGGGTCCATGGTGAGCCTGCTGCCGATGCCGTTGCATTCGGGGCACATGCCCAGGGGGGAGTTGAAAGAAAACAGCGTCGGCTCCAGCTCCGGATACGCGTGAGCGCAGCATGAGCGGGCTTCGCTCATGATGATATCTTCCCGGTCCGGAACGTGAACCGTCAGTCGCCCGGCGCCGAATTTGAGTGCCAGTTCCACCGAATCGGTGAGCCGACGGCGGAAAGTGTCGCCGGACTGCACCACCAGCCTGTCCACGACCACCTCGATGGTGTGCTTCTTGTGCCGGTGCAGTTTCTGGACATCGTCCAGATCCTGAATCACGCCGTTGATTCGCACCCGGGAAAACCCCTCCCGGATCAACTGATCAAGATGCTCCCGGTGCTCCCCTTTTCGGTTCTCCACGATAGGCGCCAGCACCATGATCCGTGTCTTCTCCGGCAGGCAGAGGATCTGTGCCACCATGGCCTGGGCGTCTCCCCGGCCCACCGGTTTGCCGCAGTGGATGCAGTGCTGCTGGCCAATGCGGGCAAAGAGCACGCGCAGGTAGTCGTAAATTTCGGTGATGGTGCCGACAGTGGAGCGGGGGTTGCGGCTGGACGACTTTTGCTCGATGGCAATGGTGGGCGAGAGTCCTCTGATGGTATCGTATTTGGGTTTTTCCATCTGCCCGAGAAACTGCCGGGCGTAGGCGGACAGCGACTCCACGTATCGGCGCTGGCCCTCTGCATAGATGGTATCGAAGGCCAGACTCGATTTGCCCGAACCCGACACCCCGGTCACCACGATGAGCCGTTTCTTGGGCAGGTCCACATCCACATTCTTCAGGTTGTGCTCGCGCGCCCCCCGAACGATGATGGCATCCAGCTCATCGGCACCGGTGCAAGTGCCTTGGGCATCGGGATCTTTTTGATCGTTCACAATGAGTGCTCCAATACAATAGGAGATATTAACCACGAAGGACACGAAGATCACGAAGTGTTTCATGTCTAAAACGGCGCGGCCGAGCCGTCTTGAGAACACCACCCATTTAGGTTTCTTCGTGTGCTTCGTGTCCTTCGTGGTTCAAACAACCGGCTTACTTGATGCCGCGATCCTTTTTGATGTGTTCCCAGGCTTCCTGGATCTCACGGAACTTTTCCTCGGCAAACTGGGTGAATTCCTCGGGCAGGCCTTTGGAAGCGATTTTGTCGGGGTGAAACTCGGCCACCTTTTTCCGGTACAGGCTTTTGAGAGTGTCGGCCGTATCGGACGGTGAAGCGCCCAGGATGGCATAATGCTTGTCGGCCTCGGGCCGTGAGTCATTGGCGTAGCGTGATGTGAACTGGCGGTACTGGGCTTCGGAAAACTGAAAAATGGTTGCAGCATTGCGAATCAAATGCTCTTCGGCGGAGCTCATGACCCCGTCGGCCAGAGCAACCCGCAGCAGGATATCGATGAGCAGATCCAGAAGCTGGGGCTGCCCTCTGAAATTGATGTAAAACTGCTGGGCAAAGGCCTCGAACGTGTCCCCGGAACGCCCTGCCGCATCGAAGATCTCCATGGCCACGCGCCGGCTCTGGGGGTCCAGCTTGAGGTCGTGGTGCATGAAGTTTTCCACCGAGCGGATTTCCTCCGGGGACACCTGTCCGTCCACCCGGGCCAGTTTGCCCAGCATCGAAAAAGCCGCCACGAAAAAGGTGAACTGCGCCGCCTCACCGGACTGGGGGCGCGCCGCGGTCCCCTCTCCCAGGTACTTTTGGTCATTGAGGTCGAAGGCATGACCGAACACCGCGCCGGCCACCGCACCGAGGGGGCCGCCCAGGGCAAAGCCGATAGTGCCACCGACAATCTTTCCCAGTAATCCCATAATGTTACTCTCCAGTCTTTCCGTCCTGCAGGGCTTTTTGATAAACCGGTTCGGCGCAGGGTCTCATAAATCCGGGTTCTCCCGCTGCCACTGGATCTGTTCGTTGATCTCGTACAATATGAAATACCGTTTGAGGGTGCGGGCGATCTCCGCCTGGGTCGGCGCCCATCCGCTCACCTCCCCGACGAACCGCTCGATGAGCGCGATGGCCTCGACGATGCAGGGTTCGACATTTTTTTCCACCGTTTCGCCGTCGTTCATAATAGGCCTCAAAACATCATTCGTTGCCGGACCGATGGCATGAGCGCGCCGATTCAGCCCATGGGGGGCTGCTGCCCGCCAGCCTGATTGCGCCGTGAGACCCTCCGCAGGGCTGCGGCGACAATCACGAACAAAAACAGCAAACCGGCGGTCATTCCCATACTCGTGCTGTGAATGTACCAGAAGCTGTCGATTTCGACATCGGCCATATTTTCGGGATCGTAGCGCACCGGCAGCACCTGACCGAGTTGTAATTGAGAGAAAAGCACCAGGTTTGCAACAGTTTTGTGCATGTTCCCGTCAACATCAATCGCCAAAACGGCTTTTCTCGTTCGCGGCCCCACATCGATAGCGATCACCGTCGCGCTCGCCACCGTGTAACGGGCGATGTTTACCGATTCCTGACGGTAGATGGCGCTGATCGTCACCAGCAGCATCAGGGCGGTGATTACAGCAAATGAGCGGCGCACATGATCGCGGTGGTCATTCATTGAATTTGATGTTTGTGGCCAAGAACCGCCCTGTCAGATGCGCAGTTCAAGGCCCACCGGGCAATGGTCGCTGCCCATGATGGCGTTGTCGATAAAGGCGCCGGTGACCAGACCGTCGGCGATCATGTTTTCGGAAACAAAAAAATAGTCGATGCGCCAGCCGACGTCCCTGGCACGGGCGTTGAATCGGTAAGTCCACCACGAGTAGCGCACCGTGTCGGGATAAAAATGTCGGAAGGTGTCCACCCACCCGTCGGCGATGATCCGATCGATCCAGTCCCGTTCGATGCGCATGAATCCGGAGGTGTTTTCGTTGGCCTTGGGGTTTTTCAGATCGATCTCGTTGTGGGCGGTGTTGTAGTCGCCGGTAACCACCACGTATCGGCCCGCTTCCTTGAGTTTGTTCGCATGGGCAAAAAAGTCCCTGTAAAAATCAAGCTTGTAGGCGAGCCGCTCCGGGCCCATCTGGCCGTTGGGAAAATAGACGTTGAACAGCACAAAGCTGCCGAAATCGATTTCGAGGATCCGCCCCTCATCGTCGTAGGCCGGTATTCCGATGCCCGTGGCAACCCGTGCGGGCGCGCTGCGGGCGTACACGGCTGTTCCACTGTAGCCCTTTTTGACGGTGGAATAGGACCAGTAGGCGTTGTAGCCGGGCAGGTCTTTCATCTGCGAGGTCAGCTTCACCTCCTGGAGTTTGGTCTCCTGAAGCGCCAGAATATCGGGAGCCAGCTGCGCAACGGACTCCAAAAACCCCTTTTTCATGGCCGCGTTCAGCCCATTCACGTTCCAGGATATCAGTCGGAGGGTGTTGCCCATGTCACTATGGCTCCAATTGTGTTCATTGGGTGCTCGAGTCTTCGGAAAACAGCAGACCGATATGGCTGACATCGGCGCATGGGAAATGCCTCTTCCGGGGGACCCGGAACCGCCGGGAAAAAAGAAGGCGGGGCCGCCTGCGGAGGCTTCCCGCGGGCAGTCCCGCCGAATCAATCAATTCGCCGAAACGGGTGTTGAAACCGCAACGGTATTTATTTGGGATGGCAGCCGACACATCCGGTGGGGCCGGTCTTGGCCATGGCGCCCGACACCGGCAGCGCGCTCATCTCGATACGCCTGTTTTTAGACTTCATCTCCTTGTGGCACCCGATACAGGCCTTGTGGTAAGCGTTCTTGAAGTAGAGGATCGACTCCGCCTTGTCTGGCGGGTTTTCGGCAAGGTCATGGCAGCCGGATGTGGTGCAGCTCAGCGTCTCGGTATCCGCACCTGACCACTCATGGTGGCAGGTCTTGCAGTTGATGTCGAAATGGGTGGAATGCGGAAACGACACCGCGGTGCGGGTGGCTGCCACATCGCCGGGGGGCATCAGATCAATGGTGCCCAGTGGGACGACCAGTTCTTCATCGGCGGCGACACCGGTAATGAAAATCGCCAGGACCAGAAGCATCCCGATCAATCCCATCTGCAGGAACTTGCCTTTCATGTATCCCCTCCTCATCTCTCGGTCGGTGTGATGATGTCAGTCGGCTGGACAGCAGTACGGGGCGGAGCCCCTTGCGCAATACAACGCAGACGTCATATCGAAAATCGGGTTCCCGTGCAAGGCAAAATGGAGGAACACTTGTTATGGCCATTGTCATAAATGCGTTCCGTTTGCACAACAACTCCGGGTGAACATCGCTATCGGTATCGGTATCGACCTTGGAAAAGATCGATTTCGATCCCGATTCCGATCCCGACAGGATCTTGTCGATGAAACGGAACATTCTGCTGACAAGCGCTCTAACAGGCCACCAACGGTATGCGCTGTGGGGTCATTTCCCTTCCGGACTGGGGTCAACGATAAACTGAAGCCGGAGGGGGCCGTGATCGGCAGGGGTCTCTTCCTGGGTCATGAGGCGACCGTCATAGCGGACCCGTGACAGGATATGCCCGTTTTCGCCGCAGTCGGAAAACTCGAATACCAAAAGCGACGAATCAAACGGGGCGGCCAGATTCGCGCGGTAGATGGTGTAGCCCTGGTAGTACTCACCGTGAAAGACGATCACTCGCTGCGCTCGTGCCGGTGGCATGGGTTTGACGCCCTTGATGCGCACGTCCACCTTTTGCAGGTTCACCGCCACCTCGGCGTCATCCACGGTAAAACGGGCGTTGTCGATGAACTCACGGGATTTTTGCGGGTCGGCGAGGATCGGCCCCCGGTAGTGGTGATCAGCTTCGATCACCTGGGTCCAGTGGGCCACACCGAAGATTTTCCGCATGGCTCGCCGGTTGGTGTACCAGATCTTTTCCAGGCTCTTTTTCCAATAGTAGCCGAAAAACCGGGGGCAGGTTTTTTCCAACTGGATCATCTGATCCGGCGTGATGATGCCGATGTACAGGTTCAGGCCGGATCCGTAGATTTCAATGCTCAGTTCAGTCATGAGGCCCCTCCCGGGGCGGCGCCCAGCGCCTCGAGGGCATGGATGCGCGCCACCACCGGCGGATGAGATGCGGTCAGAAATACATGCAGCGGATGGGGGGTCGGATTGCCCATATTGTCTGCGGTCAGCCGCTTGAGTGCCTGGACCATGGGGGCCGGGTCTCCATCCATGGCCGCCACGGCAAACCGGTCGGCCTCGTATTCGTGCCTGCGGCTGGCGGCCAGCGCCCCCAGGCCGATGAAAAAATCGATGGGCATAAACAGGGCTCCAAAAAAGACGAGGCCGGCATGGATGCTGGGTGCCGGCATATAGAACGCCTCAAACAGCCGGGGGTCCCAAAGAAACCGCGAAAGGAAAAAGAGCATCACCCCGGTTTGCAGTACGCTTAACGCCATCATGCGGCGGATATGGTGGCGCTTGTAGTGGCCCATCTCGTGCGCCAGCACGGCCACCAGTTCATTAATGTTATGGCCGGCGATGAGGGTATCGAACAGCGCAATGCGCTTGTTTTTGCCGAAACCGGCGAAAAAGGCGTTGCTCTTGGTAGAGCGCCGGGAGCCGTCCATGACCAGCACGTTGGTGAGAGGAAAGCCGATTTTCCGGGCCATGGCGAAAATGGCATCCCGCAGAGCCCCTTCGGCCAGCGGTTCATAGGTGTTGAACAGCGGCATAATCAAGGTTGGGGCCAGATACTGGATGAACAGCATGAACGCGGTCACCACGGCCCAGGTGATCCACCAGGCGTCCGTTCCAACGCGGTGGAAAAAATACAGCACCACTGCCAGCAGCGGCCCGCCCAGCGCAACGGCCAGAAGCGTCCCCTTGATGCGGTCGGCCACAAAGGTGCCTACGGTGGACCGATTGAACCCGAACCGGTTTTCGATGCCAAAGGTGTGAATCAGATCGAAAGGCAGCATCACGATCGATCGCACCGCCAGCAGTGCGCCGATGAACCCCAGGCCGCTCACGATCCACGGCCAGTCGAACCCCCTGATAAGGCTGTCCAGCCAGGCAAACCCCTGGCCGAACCACAGGGTGAGAAACAGGATCAGATCCACGCCCGACCGGCACCACCCCAGGCGGGTATTGGCCGCAAGATAGTCCCTGGACCGGCGGTAGCGCTCCGGGGAAATCGTTTCCGCGAACGCTTCGGGGACGGCTTGCGGCGCGCTCCCGATATTGAGCAGATCTGCCACGGTGCTCAGGATGAATTCAGCCGCCAGGGCCAGTATGATGATTATCGCAAATGTATTCATAGCGTTATGCAGCACCCGAACGGCATCAGCGGGCAAGGCCGCCACCGGGTGGCATCAAGGCCCTTGATCTCCGGAAAGTGTGGGTTTATGTAATCGACCAGTGCATTGGCATCCGGCACGCCGGATTGTCATGTTGCCTTTTTTCAATGCTGGATTCAAGACGAAAGGGAGCTGACGCGTGCAGCAGACAGAAAAACAGGTTCTGGTCATCGGTGGCGGCGTTGCCGGTCTGGCCGCGGCCCACGCGCTCGCTCGCGGTCCGGTAACGGTCGATCTGATCGAACAAGCGGCATTTTTAGGAGGCCATGCCATTGAATATGCCTGCAAGGCCACCGATGCCTGCGTCAAATGCGGTGCCTGCCTGGCAGCGTCGGCACTCACCAGGGTTGCTGGCAACGGCAATATCCGCCAGTGGCTGGGCACACGGATCACATCCGTTGACCGGGCGGACCGGTTCACGGTTACCGTGGAACCCGCTGCCGCGGATTCACCCGTCGCTGCAGAAACGATCATGGCCGACGCCGTGGTCGTCGCCACCGGATTTTCCCCCTATGCCCCATCGCAAAAACCGTATGGCTGGGGCCGCTTTGACAACGTGGTGACCAACCTTGAACTGGAGCGCGTGCTGCGGACCCATGGCAAGGCCCTTCGGCCCTCGGATCAGGCGCCGGCATCAAAAATCGCCTTTATTCAATGTGTCGGCAGCCGCGACGGCAAACTGGGGCACCTGTGGTGCTCAAGAATCTGCTGCGGCTCGGCGCTGCGTATGGCACGGCTGATCCAGGCGCGCCAACCCGATACCGACATCGCCTTCTTCTACATCGATGTGCAGACCTTCGGAAAAGATTTTCAAACCGTATACGACGATGCCCGAAAAGCCGTGCGCATGGTACGCATCATCCCCGGTGACGTCATCCCGCTACCCGAGGGCGGGCTCAGAATCGGATATTTCGACCCGGTCCTGAACCAGGGCGTCGACGAAGCCTTTGACCTGGTGGTCCTGTCCATCGCCATGCTGCCGGGTGCCGATGCCCCGCGGATCGGCGCACTGCTGGGTCTGGCGCATGCGGCCACCGGATTTTTCAACCCTGCGGCCGATGCGGGCGCCACGTCCCCGCCGGGGGTTTTTACCGCCGGAGCGGCCACCGGCCCCATGAGCATCGCCGAGGCCATCACCAGCGCCGAGCAGACCGCCTGGCAGGTGCAGGGTTATCTTGGCCACACCGAATCTCAACACAATCCGGGACCTATCGAATGAAGACTGCGATCACCGAATTGACGGCAGATGTACTGGTTCTCGGTGCCGGCCGATGCGCCACGCGGCTGGTATCCAACCTGAGCGGGCGTTCCTTGTCGGTCATCGTGACGACGCCGGGCGATGACGCCGAGATCGGCGCATCAGGGCCTCTGGTGACGACCCTGCCCCCGATGCGTGTGAAGCAGGTCTGCGGAGGGCCGGGCGAATTCCAGGTGCGCCTCGACGGTGGCGAAGGACAGTACAGCGCCGCTGTCAAACAGATCGCCGTGGCGACCGGTCACATGAGAACGCCCTGCTTTGGCAGCTACCACCTCACCCCCGGCGCCGCCGTGCGGTCTCTCACAGAGGCACTGGCACCGGATGGCGCGCGCGTCGAAGGGGCCGTGGCCTTTCTGGTGGGACTGACCATAGACAGCAATCCGGTCATCACGCGTGAGGTCATGTCGGCGGCAATGGCGCTGCATACGGACAAGCGGGGCACCGCCTATATCCTTACGAAAAACCTGAAGGTGGCCGACGACGGCCTTGAAGCGCTCTACCGCGAGACCAAGACCGCCGGTGTCACCTACATCAAATTCACCCGCACCGAACCGGAAATCACGCAGGACGACGCCGGCAGGGTGACCATCGTGTTTGAAGACGAGACCACGCGGGAGTCTTTTCGCCTGACGCCGGATCTGGTGATCGTCGACGAAAAGATCGGCCCGTCCCCGGCGCTGCCGGAGCTGGCGGACCGGTTCAAGCTGCACAAGGACAGCGCCGGATTCATTCAAAAGGAGAATGTCCACCGTAGCGGTGTGCTCACCAATCGCCGTGGCGTTCTTGCCGTCGGCCCGGCGCGGGGTGTTTTGCCCCCCATCGCCCAGTTGGCCGATGCCGACGATGCGGCGCTGACCATTGACCGGTTCATCGGCGGATGTGACGATCCGCGACTGCCGGCCGCCGAGATCAACCCCGGCCAGTGCATCAAATGCCTGACCTGCTATCGCCTCTGCCCTTACGGGGCGATCCACCTGAACACCAAGCCGGCCATTTTACCGGCGGCCTGCGAAAGCTGCGGTCTTTGCGTGGCCGAGTGCCCAAAAGAAGCCATCAGCCTGGCACCGCTGGCGCTGGGGCAGATTAAAAATTTGATGGCCGCAGCGCTCAGCGATGCCGCCGCCCCCCGGATCATTGCATTTTGCTGCAGCCGCTCGGCGGTACCGGCGCACCGGATGGCGGGCGCCATGGGTGGCGCCCTGCCTGCCGGGTTGACCGTCGTGGCGGTACCCTGCGCCGGCGGCATTTCCCTGCAGCACATTCTTGCGGCCTTTGAAAAACAGGTTCACGGCGTGCTAGTCATGACCTGTCACATGGACAACTGCCACTCTGAAAACGGCAACCGCTTCGCGCGCACCCGCGTCACCCAATTGCAGGGACTGCTGGCGAGCATCGGCATCGGCGCCGAGCGCCTCGCGTTTCACACCCTGGCCAGCAACATGGGCAACGAGTTTTCCCGCATCACCAACGGTTTTGAAGCCCGACTCAAGGACCTGGGCCCCATTGTTCGGAAACAGGCCTGACATGATGCCATTTTCACCGTCCAACCACGATAGCAAGGTGACCTGATATGAGCGACACCCCGCAGCCCATCGACATGGACCGTCAACCCCGCGAGCGTTTCAGGGACTGGCCCTGCGCTCAGGACTACTGCATCACTTGCGGCATCTGTGCCAGTTCGTGCCCGGTTTCCGGCGTGGATGGGTTCGACCCACGCAAGATGGTGCGCATGGTCGGCCTCGGCCTTGAAAAAGAAGTCGTCGCGTCCCGATGGCCGTGGATCTGCACCATGTGCGGCAAATGCGAAAACGTCTGCCCCATGGATATCGACATCCCGGGCCTGGTGCGCCGGATCCGGGGCCTGCGCGATCGGGACGCTGTTCCGGGCATCCTGCACAAGGGAATTGTCGCGGCCCTGAAGACCGGCAACAACCTGTCACTGCCCACCGAAGACTACGTCTTCATCGTAGAGGACGTGGGCGCCGAAATCGCCGAAGAACCCGGGTTTGAGGGATTCACCATTCCCATGGACAAACACGGCGCCAACATCCTCACCACCGTTCACAACAAACTGGTCAATACCCACACCGAAGACCTGAAGCACTGGTGGAAGATCTTTTACGCAGCCAAGGAGGATTGGACCCTGGTCTCGGAAAACTGGGAAGGCACCAACTGGGGTTTTTTCACCGGCGACGACGACGCCATGCGGACAATGGTGGGCCGCATCGTCGCGCACATGGATCGTCTGGAGGCCAACACCTTGCTCTGGCCGGAATGAGGGCACGCCTATCTTGCGACCCGGTCGGGTCTCGAAAAATGGTTTCCCGAAGCCCTGAAGAAATTCAACGTGCTCACCGTGTTCGAACTGCTGATGCGCTACATCAAAGAAGGGCGCATCACCCTGGACAAAACGCGCTTTCCCGGGTTGGCCACCTACCATGACCCCTGCAACTACGGCCGCAAGGCCCAAAAACTGTTCGGCCACGGCTTTTTCGAGGAGCCCCGCTGGATTTTGGACCAGTGCCTTGAAAACTGGGTCGATCTTTACCCCGCGCGGATGGACCAGTTCTGCTGCGGCGGCGGGGGCGGCACCCTGACCACCGGCTACACCGAAGAGCGCATCTTCTACGGCCGAAAGAAAATGGAACAGATCAAGGCCACCGGGGCCGAGATGGTGATTGTGCCCTGCCACAGTTGCCACGGCCAGCTCAACGCCATCAAGACCGAATACGAGATGGCCGGCCTCACGGTGAAATATCTCTGGGAACTGGTCGCCGACTGCCTGGTGCTGTGACGGCATCCCGTTTCCGCGACACCCCATGCCGCTGTTCATTTCGCTATCGCTATCGGGTTCGAACCACCGCAACTGCCGATACCGATAGCGATTTCGATCCCGATTTCGAAAGACGCATGGCTGCCAACATCCGGCTTGACCTATCCGCAAGATACCGTAAAATGGCATGGCCAAGCGGCACCGTCTCAATCCACCGTCTTGATGCTAATGCAAAAATTCTGATATCACCGCAGGGGGTTTAGAGCGTGCAAAGATAATTTATTTACATTCTCTTAGTTTCTCTGCGATCTCTGTGGTTCAAAATCGCTTTTTACGGTTTTATCAGGCTTTCACCCAAAATAGTGAGGTCCCCCATGGGCACGGACAACATCGTCTTTCTGGAAAATCTCGAGTGGTTCGACGACACGGGCGCATCCCTGGTCTACCGCCTGCCTCAAAAAGGCTCGGGAGAGATCAAATGGGGCGCGCAGCTCACGGTCCGGGAAAGCCAGGCCGCCGTGTTCTTCTACAAGGGCAAGGCCATCGAGGCCTTCGGCGCCGGGCGCCACACCCTGAAGACCGGCAACATCCCGATCCTCACCAAAGTGCTCAGCGTGCCCTGGGCCATGACCAGCCCGCTGAGGGCCGAGGTCTACTTCGTCAATCTCAAGGTTTTCACCAACCTCAAGTGGGGCACCCGGGACCCGGTGGCATTCAAGGACAGCGAGCTGGGGCTCATCCGCCTTCGGGCCTTCGGAGTGTTCAACATCCAGGTGATGCAGCCGGTACTCTTTATCAACCGGATGGTGGGCACCCAGGGCGCTTTTACCACCGAAGATGTTGAGGAGTACCTCAACCGCGTCATCGTTTCCCGCTTCAACGACTACATGGGGGAAAAGCTCGACTCCATCGTGAACCTGCCCGAACACTACGACGCACTCGCCGAAGGGCTGCAGGAGCGGCTCAAAAAGGACTTCAGCCATTTCGGCCTTCACCTGACCCACCTTTACATGAACGCCATCACCCCGCCGCCCGAGGTGCAGCAGGCCATCGACGACCGCAGCCGGATGGGCGTGTTTCAGGACATGAACAAGCTCATGCAGATGAAGGCGGCCATGGCCATGGAAAAGGCCGCAACGGACAGCGGCGGCGCGGCATCGGGCATGGGCACGTCCATGGGGCTCATGATGCCCGCCATGTTCGCCCAGTACTTTGCCGGCGGGGCAAACGCACCGGCCCAGGGGCAGGCGCAGCCCGCCGCCCCGCCTGCCGCATCCTGCCAGGAATGCGGCAGCGCTATACCGGCCGATGCCAAGTTCTGCCCCTACTGCGGCCACCAGCAACTGGTCTTCACCCAGTGCGCCGGCTGCGGAAAGAACCTGACGCCCAACGCCAAGTTCTGCTCCCGGTGCGGCAAACCGACCGAGGAGGCCGCGGTACCATGGGTGTGCAGCCAGTGCAGCACGGAAAACCTGCCCGATGCCAGCTTCTGCAACCAGTGCGGAGAAAAACATTAACAGCAGAGGTCAGAGGTCAGAGGTCAGAGGTCAGAGGTCAGAGGTCAGAGGTCAGAGGTCAGAAAAACCAAAAACAAAAATCAATGGCAACTGCAAAGAGAATTAACCGCAGATGACGCGGATAACGCAGATGAAAAGAGAGGGAGGGCGACCTTGCGGCCGGGAACTGCGAGAGGACAGATGACAGACGACAGACGCCAGAGGGCAGAAACAAAAACATCAAAGAATTGCTACATGATTATCTGGCTTGTTATTGCGGTTCCGGGGTTGGTTTCGGTTTTTCTATCTTCTATCGTCTGTCATCTGTCATCTGCCGTCTGTCATCTGAGGTTTTACTGTCCTCTGTCGTCTGATTATTATCCATGACCGACATCCTCATAAAGCACCAGTGTCCCCAGTGCGGGGCGCCCGTCACCCTGGCCGAAACCGACCGGCTGGTGAGCTGCGGGTTTTGCCGTGTGCGTTCCTATCTGCTGCCCCAGCTGTTCTTTCGCTATATGCTCCCTCACACGGCGCCAGAAGACAAGCGCCTCGTCTACGTGCCCTACTGGCGCTACAAGGGGATGCTCTTTTTCGCCACGGACCGGGGCATGCAGGAGCGTTTTATCGACGCCAGCCGACTGGCCGTGGATCTTTCCTGCGTGCCGGCATCCCTGGGGGTCCGCAGCCAGGCCATGACGCTTCATTTCGTCACACCCGAAACCCCAGGCCGCTTCATTACTCCGGAAAAACCCTTCACGGCGGTGTCGGGACTATTTGACAGCATCGCCGTTCCCACCGGCGGCGGCACGATATTTCACCAGACCGATATCGGCGAGGCGGTGAGCCTGATTTACGCGCCGTTCTATGGAGAGAAAGGGCTCCATGATGCCGTGCTCAACCGGCGGCTGGGGGGCGAAGACAAAGCCGAGCAGCTCGCCCGTCTGCCCGGTGGGGCGCCCACCTGGAAAATCCGGTTTCTGCCCACGCTGTGCCCCGGCTGCGGCTGGGACATGGAGGGGCAGCGCGATTCACTGGCGCTGATCTGCCGGAACTGTGACAGTGTTTGGCGCGCGGGCAGCACCGGTTTGAAGAGAACGCGATACGCCTCGGTACCCGATGACGCGCCCGATGTGCTCTACCTGCCCTTCTGGCGCTTCAAGGCGGCGGTCAGCGGCATACCGCTTGAAAGCTACGCCGATCTCGTGCGCATCGCCAACCTGCCCCGGGTGGTGCAGCCCGACTGGGAGCGCCAACCGTTCCGGTTCTGGTCCCTGGCGTTCAAGGTTCGCCCCAAAACCTTTTTGCAGCTCTCCCTTCAGATGAATTTGGGCCAGCCATCGGTGCCGACCGGCGACGACCCGGCCCTGCAGGCCCCGAAGCTGCCAAAGGGCAACATCCACCCGGTCAACCTGCCGGTCAGCGAAGCGGTGGAAAGCCTCAAGATCAGCCTGGCCAGTTTCATCAGGCCCGCAAAGGCCATGCTGCCGCGACTGCCGGACATCACGATCACCGCCGAACGCGCCCTGCTTATCTATCTCCCCTTCCGCGAGGGCCCTCACGAGTACACCAACGACGCGGTCGGGGTCACCATCACCAAACAACACATTGCCCTGGCGGGCAACCTGTAGAAGGTTTGGCTGCGGTACTGTGGATTCATTCATCAAGAATTGACCAAAACGGAGGAACACGATGACGAGCGAAATCTATCCCGGCATAACCCTCAACCCTGTCGCTGCCCAAACCCCCCAGGGACTGGTGGAATACGAACTGACCGAAGGCGACAGTCCGGTGATCCTGATTTCTCATGGCGGCATCGGCGGTGTGGACCAGGCCCGGGTCATGGCCAACTGGGTGGACACGACACGGTTCCGCATTCTGTCCGTGAGCCGTCCCGGTTATCTCGGCACGCCTCTGGAGAGCGGTAGAAGTCTCGAAGCGCAAGCCGACCTGTTTGCGGCCCTGCTGGACCATCTCGGAATCGATCGCGTGGCCGTGGTCTCATGCTCGGCGGGCGGGCCGCCGGCCTATATGTTTGCCATCCGTCACCCTGAGCGGATCTGGGCGCTTATCGCCATCGACGCCGTCAGCGGCTATTATGACCTTCCTGAAACCACGGGACCCGTCTCCCAGATGATCTTCACCACCAATCTGGGCCAGAAACTGTTGAAGATGATCGGTGAAAAACGACCCGACATTTTCCTCAAGCAGATCTTCCAGGCCGAGGCCTACCTGACCCCAAAACAGCTCAAGGCGCACATGGACTACGCACTGGGCAGCGTATCGGGCAAGGCCTTCGTCGCTGCCTTCATGAACACCATGAACCCCTACAATACACGCAAACCCGGCACGGATAACGACATGGCCATTTATCGGGAGATGGGGCATATGGCCGTGGAGAAAATCACCTGCCCCAGCCTCATCATCCACGGCACTCACGATGCGGACGTAAAATTCTACGACGGCGTCTACGCCTACGAGAACATCTCCGACAGCGAGCGGTTCTGGATCGAGGAGGGCTCCCACATCGGGTTCTGGATCAATAAAAACGGTCCCGCTGCCCAGCGCGCTGCGGCGGATTTCCTGGAAAGAAAACGGCCTCAATAGCCCCAAGGCGCCACGGCGGGCGCGCCCCATGCCGAGGCTTTCATCCGGGCCGCGGCGCGAAAAACCCGGTTTGCCCTGGGCAAGCCTGTTTTTGCCGTTACCAGCTTACCACCGACCCGGTGCCCAGGGGCCGGACCCTGTCCTCGAAGGCTGTTTTGAGAAATTCCAGGGCTGCGGCGCCGGTGCAGTGGCAAGGGTAGATCCGCTGTACATTGAAGGCGCGCAGGGTGTCGGCGGCCTGCTCCAGGGCCCATTCGGGCGCACCCAGCAGATGCAGCCCGCCGATGACAAAGTCAAAACGCCTGATGCCCATCATTCGGCCGGCATGGGCCTTGCCAGAATGGACGGACTGACGCCGATGTCCACGGCATCGGTGCCTAGGCGGGGATATTGCGAAAAACCTGCACATAGGCCATCGCCCCCCAGCGTAGCGGGCCATGGCCGCCATGACCGCAAACCCCCACTGCGATACCGGTGATCAGGGCAACGACCCAGGCCAGCAGCGACAAATGGATCGTGGTGCCGATTCCATCGAGCAGCATCTGGCCGTAGGGCGCTTTCATCAAAATGGTCCAGTCGAAATGGTACCTGAGCATCAACCTCGGGCGGCACGGTGGGTGGTGCTAAGTCCTTCGGCCGACATTTGCACGTCATGACATGGGGATGCGGGTTGACGCTGACGGCGCCGGGTTGTTATAGCGGCGCAGTCACCCTGAAGCGTCCGTCAAGCGGGCGCCCACTGCAAAGGAGCGTTGAATGAAACACATTGCCGTATTGCCCGGTGACGGTATCGGGCCCGAGGTCATGGCCGAGGCCATCAAAGTGCTCGACGTCGTACAGGAAAAATGCCGGGTCCGGCTGACCTATACCTTCGCCGATGTCGGCGGCATCGCCTACGACAAGCACGGCACGCCCCTTCCCAAGGAAACCGTGGATCTTTGCGAAGCGAGCGACGCGATTCTCTTCGGCAGCGTGGGCGGCCCCCAGTGGGAGTCCCTGCCGCCGGAGCTTCAGCCCGAGCGCGGGTCCCTGCTGCCGCTGCGCAAACATTTCGATCTCTACTGCAACCTTCGGCCCGCACGGATCTTTCCGTCGCTGACCGCTGAAAGCCCGCTCCGGCCCGACATCGTGGGCGAGGGCTTCGACATCCTGGTGGTGCGCGAGCTTACCGGCGGGATCTATTTCGGCCGACCCAAGGGACGTGACGGCAGCGGACCCGAGGAGCGCGGATTCGACACCATGGTCTATACCCGGCGGGAGATCGAACGCATCGCGCGCCTGGCCTTCGACTTCGCCCGGCTGCGCCGGGGCCGGGTCACCAGCATAGACAAGGCCAACGTGCTGACCACCATGGTGCTGTGGCGTGAAGTGGTCACCGCCGTAGGCCGGGACTATCCGGATGTCGCCCTCAACCATATGTACGTGGACAACGCCACCATGCAACTGGTGAAAAACCCCGGCCAGTTCGACGTCATGCTCTGCGGCAACATGTTCGGCGACATCATCAGCGATGAGGCGGCCATGATCACCGGTTCCATGGGGCTTCTGGCCTCGGCCAGCCTCAACGAGGCCAAGTTCGGCCTGTTCGAACCGGCTGGCGGCTCGGCCCCGGACATCGCCGGCAAAGGCATCGCCAACCCGGTGGCCCAGATCCTTTCCGCGGCCATGATGCTGCGCTACAGTCTGGGCATGCCCGAGGCCGCCGACCGGGTGACCGCCGCAGTGGAATCCGTTCTGGATGACGGCCCCCGCACCGCCGATATCGCCCGAAAGGGCGCCGCTCCGGTGGGCACCGCCGAGATGGGCGATGCCATCGCCGCGCGAATCTAAGCGTGTCAATGGATAGAGGAGAAGATTCATGGAATTCACAGCCGTAACCAAAGAAACCGTCATGGTCAACCCGTTAAAGGACATGGCCGAGCGCCGGGTTCCCAGCGAGATCCGAAGCGACCCGCTCACCGGCAGAACCGCCCGCATCTGCCACTTCATGAAGCTGGAGTGGGCAAAGCCCGACTTTGAGAAACTGTTGGCCGGCACTGAAACGCACTGCCCCTTCTGCCCGGAACGGATCTTGAAGATCACGCCGCACTTTGACCCGGCGCTCATTCCCGAGGGGCGCCTCACTTCAGACGATATGGTGCTCTTTCCCAACCTGGCGCCCTACGATGCCCTGGGCGCCGTTGCCACCATGGGAAGTCGCCATTACATCCCCATGACCGAAATCTCCGCAGGACGGATCACCCGGGCGCTCTCGCTCGCCATGACGTTTTTCGGCCGGGTCGCAGCCGCCGGCCACCCGGAAGGGGTCTACCATATCGTGAACTGGAACTTCATGCCGCCGGCCGGCAGCTCGCTCATCCACCCGCATCTTCAGGTGTTTTCATCGTCTTCGGCCCCCAATCTCATGAGGCAGGAGCTTTCGGCGGCGGCCGATTACATGACAAAGACCGGACACAATTTCTGGGATGACCTGGTCGGTGCGGAAAAAGCCGCCGGCCGTCGATACCTGGGCCGGATCGGCCGGACGTCGTGGCTGAGCGCCTACGCACCCATGGGGGTTGCGGGCGACGTTTTGGCCATCGTGGACGGTGTCGAAACCACCCTTGGGCTCACCCCGGCGGACCTGGCGGACATCTCCGAAGGGCTCACCCGGGCCATGGCCGCCTACGACAAAATGGGCATCTACAGCTTCAACATGAACTTTTTCACCGGCGCCGCCGGCGACGATCATGCCCGGTTTCATCTGCTCTTTTCGCCGCGCACTTTTTTTAACCAGGCCCTGGGTACGCCGGACATCGGCGCTCTAAGGAACCTGTTCAACGAAACCCTGTGCATGGCCTACCCTGAAGAGATCACGGAGATGCTCAAACCGGCTTTTATCTAATGGCAATTGACAAATCTTCCTAAATTCATTAGGAAAAAACCTTATCGGGCACAAATCGACCCATCAGCGAGGGAGGGAGACATGACCGATACGGTAAATTGCCCCAAATGCGGGCATCCCCATCCCGGCGGTGCCGGCGACTGCGAAAACTGCGGAATCACTTTTGACATCTACGAGGCGGAAAAATCCCGCGCGGAGACCGACAAAGCCAGGGCCGAAGCTGAAGAGCGTTCCCGCATGGAAGCTGAAGCCCAGAAAAAAGCCCGTCAAGAGAGCCTCGTCCCCTGCCCTAAATGCGCCCATCTCAATGACCCGCTGACGGCTGACTGCCTCAAATGCGGGATCGTTTTCGCAAAATACTACGACTCCATGAAGGAAGACCTGGCCGAAGATCCGGACAAGTCCGGCGAACTGGCCGCTCTGGAAGAGGCCATCGCCCGGCATGAGTCGATGAAGGAAAAGCGCCGCAGGGATCTCAAGGAGGAGGCCAAGCGCAAAGAGGCCGAAGAACGCCGACGCCTGGAAGAACTGCGCAAAGAACGCGAGCGCCAGGAAAAACTGCGCAAGGAGAAAGAGGAAGCGGAACGCCAGGAGCGTGAGCGCCAGAAAGCGCTCAAGCGCGAGCAGGAGGAAAAAGAGCGCCTGGAGCGTGAGCGACAGGAAAAACTGCGCAAAGAGAAAGAGGAAGCAGAGCGCCAGGAACGCGAGCGCCAGGAAGCCCTCAAGCGAGAGCAGGAAGAAAAAGAGCGCCAGGAGCGTGAGCGACAGGACGCCCTCAAGCGAGAGCAGGAGGAAAAAGAGCGCCAGGAACGCGAGCATCAGGAAGCGCTTAAGCACGAGCAGGAAGAAAAAGAGCGCCAGGAAGCCATCAGGCGCGAGCAGGAAGAAAAAGAGCGCCAGGACGCGCTCAAGCACAAACAGGAAGAAAAAGAGCGTCAGGAGCGCGAGCGCCGAGACGCACGTGAACGGGAAAAAGCCGAAAAAGCCCAGCAGGAAGCGCTTCAGCGCGAGTCGGAAGAAAAAGCCAAACTGGCGTCCCTCCAGCAGGAAGTGACGGCCAGACAGCAAAGTGAGGAAGAACGGGCCAGAGAGGAGGCGCGCCGCATGGAAATACTCAGCCAGTTGGTAAAACCCAAAGGCACCCTCAAAAAACTTCTCAAGACGTACGCGGACCAGTTCATCGGCATGAACTACGACAATCCCACCATGATCAAAGAGGTAAAACTGGCCAGTATCAACGACGATCACATCAGCGTCGTCACCGAGGCCGAAGGCCTGGTCTACACGTTCCCGCTCACCGCCATTCTCTCTATCATCGAAGGCGTGGACGGCGTCACTGCAGGACCGGCCAAATCCCAGACCACGTTTCCTCTGATCATTCGTGTCAGCCACCGGACGATCTGATGATGCGATGTTGATGCCTTCGTAAAAAGTCGGAAATCACCACAGGGGACACAGAGCGCGCAGAGACAATCCATTGCGGACTTTACGGAGCACACGGAGGTTTTTTAAGCCAAAAAGAATATATCTCGCGCAGAGGCGCGGAGACGCAGAGAACTGCAAAAAATGGAATTGCGCGAGTGTCTTTCCCTGCGTCTCCGCGCCTCTGCGCGAGATATGAATTATAAAATGTGCCCTCCATGACTGGTTCAACATCACTGTGGGAAGAGCTCCGCTGGAGCATTCTGCATAAGCGGATACACTTTTTACGGTTTCCTCAATATTGGCTGTAAAACATTTCCACTGTCCTTCGGTCTCACTCCGGGCACACTGCGCAAGTGACTCTCCTGACGGCGACTTATGAAAACTTTCCTCTTCTACGATCTGGAAACCAGCGGCCTCAACCCCGCCTTCGATCAGATCCTGGAGTTCGCCGCCATCCGCACCGACACGGCATTCGCGGAGCTGTCGCGGCACCATATCATGGTGCGCCTGCGTCCCGATGTGGTGCCTTCCCCCCGTGCCCTGCTGACGCAGGGTCGCCCGGTGGAAGCGTTTCTCGACGGTACTGTGGAAATCGATGCCGTCAAACAAATCCACGATCTGGCGAACGCTCCAGAGACGGTGAGCGTAGGGTACAACAGCCTGGGCTTTGATGATGCGTTTTTACGGTTCGCCTTTTACCGCAACCTGTTGCCCCCCTATTCGCACCAGTACGCCTCCGGCTGCGCGCGCATGGATATTCTTCCCATTGCGACGGTATATTATCTTTACCGGCCCCAAGTCCTGGTCTGGCCCACGGTGACCGGCAAAACGTCTTTGAAGCTGGAGCATCTCAACGCCGCCAATGCACTGGCCTCCGGCCGTGCCCACAATGCCATGGTGGATGTTGAGGCCACAGTGGCGCTGACCCGTCGGCTGGCGGCTGAAACAGACATGTGGAACTACCTGACAGCCTCGTTTTCAAAAACCATTGACCAGGATCGCATGGACCGGCTGCCGGAAGCACTGAGCGCCGCCTCCGGTAGTCACGCCATGGGCCTGATGATCGCACCGATCTTCGGTGCCGAAGCCGGTTTCACGGCGCCGGTGCTATCGCTGGGCGCGTCCATCCCATACAAAAACCAGAGCCTGTGGCTGCGGCTGGATAGACCGGAGATTTCGGATACAACGCCTGAGTCGGTTGACACCACTACTTGGGTGATTCGCAAGAAGGCGGGCGAGCCGGCGATGCTCCTCCCGCCGCTGGAGCGTTACCTGAAACGGATGGCGCCGGATCGTTGGAAGCTGGCCCAGGACACGATCGCCTGGTTGAAGCGCACTCCGACCACGTTCCAGCAGATCGTTCGCTACCACCGCCACTACCGGTACCCGGATGTGCCCGGTGTCGACGTTGACGCAGCCCTGTACCTCAACGGGTTTCCCTCCCCGCGTGATCAGGGGCTCTGCAGAGAATTCCACCGGGCAAAGGGCCCGGAGCGGTGCGCATTGGTAGATAGCTTCGACAGCGCACACCTGAGGGAACTGGCAGGGCGAATCATCATGAGAAACACCCCCGAGCTGCTGAGTGGCGCGCTCCAGGAAGAGGCCACTCTTTTCGCCGATCGCGTTCATCCCGGCGCCAGTGCCGAGGCCATGGTGGACTACCGGGGCCAGCAGCGGTTGACCCCACTGGCCGCCCTCAACGAAATCGCCGCCCTGCGTGCCGATCCCGAAGCCTCTGATCTGGATACGGCAGTAATCGACTCGCTGGAGCGCTACCTAAGAAAACACTTCGACATCTCCCCCGAGAGCCACGTGGCGGATCGGCAAGAGGCCCCATGATCGACGTTGACTTCGACACCGTCATCGACAGACGAAACACCGACAGTCTCAAATGGGAGAAATACCGCGGCACCGGTATTCTACCCCTGTGGGTGGCCGACATGGACTTTGCATCACCACCGGCGGTCATTGCGGCGCTCCAAGAGCGTGCGGCCCACGGCGTCTTCGGCTACACCGTACCTTCCCGGGAATTGACGGAAACCATCATTTCCCGCTTTGCACGTCTCTACCGCTGGTCCATCGCGCCGGAATGGATCGTGTGGCTGCCGGGGCTGGTGACAGGCCTCAACGTCGTCTGCCGGGGGATCGGCGCGCCGGGTGACCATGTCATGACCGCCACTCCGGTATATCCTCCGTTTCTATCCGGCCCCGGCAACAATGATAAAACCCTCATCACCGTACCCTTGAGAAACGAGGAGAACCGCTGGTTCATGGCCATCTCCGATTTCGAGAAGGCCGTCACCGAACGTACCCGGCTCTACATCCTGTGCAACCCCCATAATCCGGTCGGGCGGATGTTTGAGCGCAGCGAGCTCACGGCGCTGCTCGATTTTTGCTGCGCCCACGATCTGGTGATCTGCTCGGATGAGATTCACTGCGACCTGATTCTGGACGAGCGCAAACAGCACATCCCGTTTGCATCGCTGGGGCCCGAGGCCGCCGATCGGTGCATTTCCTTGTTTGCACCCAGCAAAACGTATAATATTCCGGGCCTGGGATGCGCCTTTGCCGTCATCTCCAATACCGGACTGCGGCGCCGGTTCAAGACCGCCATGCAGCGCATCGTACCGGAGATCAACTGCTTTGGATATGTGGGCGCCCTGGCCGCCTATCGACACGGCGACGCATGGCTTGCCGCCCTTCTGGAAGCGCTGAGGGAAAACCACCGCCATGTTCAAAAGGCCGTCGCCGGGATGCCCGGCGTCACCATGACCCCTGTGGAAGCCACCTATCTCGCCTGGCTGGACATGCGCCCTACCGGAATTAAAGAGCTGGTTAAATTTTTCGAAGCTGCCGGCGTGGGACTCTCGGACGGTACCGAATTCGGCCTGCCGGGGTTTGTGCGGCTCAACTTCGGCTGTCCGTCGTCGACGCTGCACGCGGCGCTGACCCGCATGCAGCAGGCATTGGCAAAGGAAGTGACGCGATGATGCGATGCGGTATGCGCGGGGTGCTCGCCCTGTTGTTGTTATTGTCGGCGCTGACGCCGCCGATAACACTTGACGCGATTCCGGGCATGGGATATGAAAAGCGCTAATAAAACGGCAGGCTGAAGCCTGTTTTGATCATGCTGTCATAGTCGCCACGCAGTGAATTCCAGCCACGAAGGCGGCGTCCGAAAGGACGCGTTTTCGTGGTTTTTTTTGGCGACACCACACAATCCCGATAGGCATCGTCAAAGGAGGTACCATGCTTCAGCGTCAGGCTCTGCCCGCCACCGTCGTCGCGATCGTCTTGACCCTCTTTTTTTGCACTGGGGCATCAGCCCATTTCGGCATGGTGATCCCGTCGGACACCATGGTGATGCAGGAAGACAACCGTACCGTGAGCGTCGCCCTCTCTTTTTCCCACCCCATGGAGATGAAGGGCATGGACCTATCCAAGCCCAAGGTCTTCTCCGTCTACGTCGGCCATCGCCCCGAGGATCTGCGGAGCGCGCTCAGGCCTTTCCGTGTCATGGACCACGCGGCCTGGACGGCCGACTACAAGATCACCCGGCCCGGCGTCTATAGCTTCGTCATGGAGCCGCAGCCCTACTGGGAGCCGGCCGAGGATTGCTACATCGTGCACCTCACCCGTAGCGTCGTCACCGCCTTCGGCGACGACGAGGGCTGGGACGCCGAGCTGGGGCTGAAGACGGAGATCGTGCCACTGGCCAAGCCCTACGGTCTCTATGCCGGCAACGTCTTTCAGGGCATCGTGAAACTGGACGGCAAGCCGGTCCCCTTTGCTGAGGTGGAGGTGGAATTCTATAACAAGGACAAGATCGCCCACGCCCCCACCGACTACATGGTGACGCAGACCGTCAAGGCCGACGGTGCCGGCATCTTCACCTACGCGCCGCCAGCCCCCGGTTGGTGGGGATTCGCTGCCCTGAACACCGCCGACTATACGATCAAGCACGACGGCGTAGACAAAGACGTGGAGCTGGGAGCTGTCCTCTGGGTCTTTTTCCATCCCTGGAAATAAAGCCATGCACATCTCCGAAGGCGTTCTCAGTGCCCCGGTGCTCGTCACCGGGGCCGCAGTTGCGGCCACCGGCATCTTGATCGGCCTCCGCCGGCTGGATCTGGAGCGGGTGGCCCAGGCCGGCATGCTGTCAGCCGCCTTTTTCGTGGCCTCGCTGATCCATGTTCCCGTCGGCCCTTCCAGCGTCCACCTCATCCTAAACGGCATCGTGGGGCTCCTGCTGGGGTGGGGGGCGTTTCCCGCCATCTTCACGGCGCTGCTGCTCCAGGCCATGCTCTTTCAGTTCGGGGGCATCACCACCCTCGGCGTCAACACGGTCGTCATGGCGGCCCCGGCGGTGCTCTGTTACTATCTCTTCGGTCCCCTGGTGAGCCGGAAGCCGTCGGTATCCACGGCAGCAGCCTTCGCCTGCGGTGCCGGGTCGGTCTTTCTCGGAACCCTGCTCGTGGCCGCCAGCCTCATGCTCACCGAGAGCAGTTTCATGGAGGTGGCGGCGCTGGCTGTTGCGGCCCATCTGCCGGTGATGGTCATCGAGGGCGTGATCACCGTCTTCTGCGTCGCCTTCCTCAAGAAAGTCAAACCGGACATGCTGCCCGGCGGCACCGACGACCGACCCGCCGGGACACCGTCCGGGTAAATACCAAGGATCCGCTATGAACCCATCGTGCAAAGCCCTTATCCCGGTCATCGTCCTGGCCACGCTCCTGCTGGCCCCCATGGCCCACGCCCACAAAGTCACCATCTTCGCCTGGGCCGAAGGTGACACGGTCCACACCGAGAGCAAGTTCAGTGGTGGAAAAATGGTCAAACACGGCAAGGTGGAAGTCTTCGACAAGACCGGCAATCGGCTGTTGGAAGGGGAAACCGACGACAATGGCGCATTTTCCTTCAAGGCGCCGAAAATCATCGACCTGAAGATCGAACTCACCGCCGGCATGGGACACAAGAACACGTGGACCCTGCCGGCCTCCGAACTGGCCCCGGCGGCGGCCACGTCGCCAGCGCCCGACACCACCCCGGCGTCCACAGTCGGTGGTCCGCCAGCCCTGCCGGCCCCGCCGCCCGCCGCTGGGGCCGGAGCGCTCACCCCGGAGATCGTCGAGGCTATTGTCGCCCGCCAGTTGGACCGCAAGATCGCGCCGATCATGCATATGATGGTGGCCGAGCAAGAAAAGGGACCGTCCGTGAGCGATATCCTCGGCGGCATCGGCTACATCATCGGGCTGGTGGGGCTGGGCGCCTACCTCCGGTACCGCCGACAGGAGCTTCGGCCGTGATCCGGGAGCCGTTCGCGGAGGGGCACTCCTGGATGCACCGCATCGACCCCCGGTTGCGGGTCGTCGGCGCCTCGGCTTTCACCGTCCTGGTGGCCGTGGCGGACGCGCCGCCGGCCCTGTTCACAGCCCTTGGGCTTTCTGTCGTCGCCGCCGCCGCCGCACGGCTCAACGCCGCCGAGGTGGCCCGCCACCTTAAGGGTCCGGCGCTCTTCGTGCTCATGCTGTGGGCCGTCCTGCCCTGGTCCTACGAGGGCCCGGCGCTGGCGCACCTCGGCCCCTTAACCCTCACCCGGCCAGGGGTCGCTCTTTGCGCCCAGATCAGCCTGAAGACCACTGCCCTGCTCGTGACCTTCATGGCCCTGGTGGCCACCATGAGCGTAGACACCCTGGGCCACAGCCTGAGCCGGCTGCGGGTACCCGACAAGGCAGTCTACCTGCTGCTCATCACCTACCGCTACATCTTCGTCCTGGAACAGGAGTACCAGCGCCTCGTGCGGGCCATTAAAATCCGCAACTTCCATCCGGGCACCAACCTCCACAGCTACCGGACCTACGCCTACCTTGTGGGCATGCTTTTCGTGCGGGCCTCAGAGCGGGCGCACCGGGTTCACTGCGCCATGATCTGCCGGGGGTTCAGCGGCCGTTTCATCAGCCTCCGAAGCTACCCCGCTGACGGCCTCAACCGCGTGTTCTCCCTGACCGTGGCGCTTTGCCTGGTGCTGCTCGCCACCCTCCAGTACTGGAAATGATTTGCAGCCCGGGGAGCACCGTGCTACACAGGCGCGTGATCCGAAGCGTTAGCCAACCGGCCCGACATCCCCTGAAGGCGTGCCGCCCATGAGCCAGCCCATCATCGAACTCTCCAAAATCCGCTTCGGCTACCCGGGCGGCCCTCCCGTGCTGGACGACCTTAACTTTCACCTGCACGAGGGCGACAGAATCGGCATCGTGGCGCCCAACGGCAGCGGTAAAACCACGCTTTTTCACGTCATCATGGGCCTGATCAAGCCCCAGGCCGGTACGGTAACCGTCTTCGGCACACCGTGCCGGAGCGAAAAGGATTTCACTGCAGTGCGAAGACGGATCGGCCTTCTGTTCCAGGACGCCGACGACCAACTGTTTTCCCCAACGGTCCTCGAAGACGTGGCCTTCGGACCGCTGAACCTGGGCAAACCACCGGAGGAGGCCGCCGCGGTGGCGCTCCGGACGCTGGCCTTTCTGGGCCTGGAGGGATTCGAGGATCGGATTACCTACAAGCTGTCCGGCGGCGAGAAACGCCTGGTATCACTGGCCACCGTACTGTCCATGTCGCCGGAAGTGCTACTCCTGGACGAGCCGTCCACCGGATTGGACGCCGCCACCAAATCGACACTCATCGACATCCTCAACACCCTGGATCTTTCCTTTGTTCTCATCTCCCACGAGTTCGATTTTCTCTCAAAAACCGCCCGGCATATCTACACCTTGGACCAGGGCCGGATCCTGCTGGATGAAGAACTGCATATCCACACCCATCATCATGCCCATTCCATGGGCAAGCGGCCCCACAGGCACGTATAGCCACGCGTTCATACCGCCCCCTGCGAGTATAAATTTTCCTGGCAATCCAAAGGGTTGAAGTTGGTTTCCGGCGCTATTCGCCTTGACACCGAAACGCCTCTTTACGTATAGTTATTCACTCATGTTCCCATTTAAACGCCAGAAAAATACCGTCACCACGGTCGTCGTCAATGAAGGCCTTTATTTCATTAAGGTTGATCGGCACAAAAACGGTCATATCGCCTTCGAGACTCAGTTAGAGCCGTTTTTAACCGGCGACGCCATTGCCTCACCCCTTCCGGCAGCACTGAAGGGCGCAACCAATGCACTGCTGATCCTGCCGGATTACTGGGTCGGCAATGTATCCTACCCCTTCCTTTCAAGAAAAAGATCCCTCGCCAAAGCCTTCATCGAGAGAAAACTGCTATCCGAGCATCCAGATACGCCCGATATCGTCAATTTCTTCGATTTCGAGTTTTCCACAGCCGGCCTGGAAGAACGGACGGTCAACGTGTCCTTCCTGCAGGACGCCCGCGCCTTCCAGCTTTACAACAAACTCTCGGAGCACATCCTGGATCCGACCCGGGTATTGACGCCGGCATTGATCTGGGAAAAGAAACTGCTAAAGAGCGTCTCTGAATTTGATATCGGCGGCACCTGCCTTGTGCATCTGCTTTCCGCAGAGTGTTTTCTCTATTTCTTTTTCAGGGGACGATTTCTGTTCTCACGACGGATCATTCTTCCAGAGCAGCGAACGGCGCCGCCGCTCGAAGACGGCGACGGATTGTCCATGGCGACGGAGACG
Organism: Pseudomonadota bacterium; assembly: GCA_043825735.1. GTDB lineage: Bacteria > Desulfobacterota > Desulfobacteria > Desulfobacterales > JBDRRP01 > JBDRRP01. Next base: position 42,429 of record JBDRRP010000055.1, read on the forward strand.
GAAACGCCTGGCAAATACAGCGTTCTCACCTTCGAAATCAACCAGTCGTTGTATCTGTTTGCCCAGAAAACGAAAGCTGACATGGGCAAGATCCATATGGCCGCTGCCGATCCGCAGGATGCCGAGCGACTGTCACGTGAACTGGGCCGGGAGGTCATCTACTACAAACCTGGGAGCGGTGCCCCCAAAGGGGCAAAGACGGCCCTCGGCGTCTCGGAATTTCTCGCACCGGTGTTGTCTTTCGACGCAGAGGATCTCGCCCCCGCCGCTCAAGAGTTGAACCTTACCCACGCCAGACTCCGTCAACTGCTCGAGTGGAGACCGGTGCAACGGGTCGGGATCGCCATCGGCGCGCTGCTGATCGTGCTGTTGTCCATGGAAGGGCTCTTTTTGTGGGAAAAGGCGGGCGTCAACCGGAACCGCATGGCCCATGGCCGCAGCATGAGCGGGAACACGCAAAAACAGATCATCCAGGATTACAATCGAGTGCTCGATTTGCTGCTGGCCGAGGAGGACCGCCCCTCCCCACGGCGTGTCATCATCAATGTGGGGCGCTCCCTTCCTGAAAACACCTGGATCACCGGCATCGAAATCAAAAGCGAAGACACACCCGGCGTGGTCATCAACGGCATCATCAGGGCTGCCAAGGTGCAGCAACTTAAAGAGACACTGACAAAAATACTGGAGAATTTGAACCTGTATTTTCAAGGTTCTCGATCATTGGCCCTTGAGGACATCAATTTCAGTGTCGATAAACAGAGTGTCGGGCAGCCCGAGCTGATGTATACCTTTAACTTTGGATTCAATCTGCCATGACATCCAACCTGACGACACGGTGGGTAATCGTCTGTGCGGTCTGGGCCGCTGCGCTGGCGTTCTCGTATTGGAACACAAACGAAATATCGGTCATCATGATGGATATCGAACAGGAAGAAATTTACCGGATGGACGACCTGTTCTGGCAGTATAATTCCGGAAAAATATCGAAAATTCTCCCCAAAATGGACACGATGGTCCGGCCCATCGAGTCTCTGAAACTGGGTTACCTCGTGATCGAAAACAACCTTACCGATCTCGCACAGCGTCATCACTTCACGGATATCCTCGTGGAAATGAGCCCGACGGAATCCGTTGGATCGGGCATCCCCATCTGGATCTATTTCAAGGGTTCTTTTACCGGTATCCTGCCGTGGCTGAAAGCCATTGAGGAGAACTTCCCATACCTGCCCATCAGCCAAGTGAAAATCACTACGGATCCGATCAATCGGGAGACCCGATACCAGATCCAGTTGATTCTCCGATACCGGATTTCAAGCGAACCAAACCAGGCCGTGCGGTCGAACCCGATGATTGACCCGGCAGCGACCGGACCCGCCACCCGCAACAGCAACCGGATGGACACATGATCAGCACCGGGGGTAGAAAGCGCATGTTTTCGGGGGGATGGATAGTGGCCGCGCTGATCGTTGCCGCAATCAACGGGCTTGCCATGTCTTCCCTGTTCAGTCCCCCCATTGTCGGACAATCAAAAGACGCCCGTCTGGCCAGTCAGAAATGGCTGCGTTTGGAAACCAAAATAGCTGCCCAGGTCAATCAATCCGTCGAGCATGTCGATGTGACACCGGTGTTGAAGCGGTTTTCCCCGGACTGGCCGGCCATTGAAATAAAGAAGCCTGTTGCCGCACCGTCACTCACATCAGGAGACGTCGTTGAGGAGAAAAAACTGGTTCCTCCGACGCTCATGGGAATCATGGAAGTGACCGATGCTCAGGGGCGTCGACACCTGTCGGCCATGATGGAAGGCCGGCAATGGGCTGAAAAAACACGCATCCGCGGTTTTTACGTGAAAAAAATTACACTGGAAGGTGTCGAGCTGACACACAGTGGACAACAGTGGTTTATACCCGCGCCAAAAGTCTATTTCATGCAAGATCAGAGCGGATGAGGGAAACGGCGACATCATGCGGCCATTATTTCTGAACGCAGTGTGCCACACTGGTTCACCGGAGGAAATGACACCGGTATCAATTTAAGGGGAATCATGACTCATCTCATTGAAGCAACCGCCCGCCGATTCGTCCTCCTGGCGGGTTGCCTACTGCTTGCGGGTGTCACCGGCTGTGCCATGCCGGAGCCCCGTCCAGTGCAGGACAAGGGCCTGTTATCGGAGAGCCCGGAGGCGATCATCCAGAAGGAGAAAATCATCAACGCACCGGGACCGCCGCCCTTTTCAGAAAAGCTGGCGCCGGCGGCCACGGGCCTTGTCGAGGAAACCAAACTCTACACCATGGTTTTTAATAACGCCCCCCTGGGGTCGGTGATCAGCGCCATCACCCTCGACACGGATCTGAATCTCACGGTGGAATCGGAAATCGATCTCACCAGAGCCATCAACGTGAAACTCAACCGGGTGACCCTCCGGGAAGCCCTGGACATGGTGGTGGTCAAGAGTGCCGGCTATGTCTGGAAAATCGCTGACGGCAATATCAGCATCCGGCGCTTTGACGAGCGTATCTATCAACTCGATTATCTGGACATGCCCGGGGAGACATCGGTTCAGGTCGGTGGCGACATGCTGACAGCCGGCGTTGCGGATTCCGGTGTCACCGGCAAATTTCAGGTAAAAATGGAGCGCCTGGCCGAAAAATCTGATGTCTGGAGCTCGCTTCAAAGCGATCTGGAAGGTCTCAAGTCCGAGGCCGGCATCCTTCGCATCAACCGAAACGCCGGTGTCATTTATATGGCGGACACCCCCCGCAAACTGACCACCATGGTTCAATATCTTGACTCCATGACCGAGTCGCTGCACCGCCAGGTGTTTCTGGAGGCCAAGATCATGGAAGTCCGCCTCAGCGACACCTACAAATACGGCATTGACTGGACCGCCTTTAATGCCACCTTCAAATCCGCAGCGGATCCCGATTTGCTCAAGATTGAATTAAACAGCGGCGGCAGCATCGCCAAGGCCAGTCAGTCCAGCCTCAGTCTCATCCTTGATTTTCTGCGCACCCAGGGTGATGTCACAGTACTGTCCAACCCGCACATTTCGGTGATGAACGGTCGCTCCGCGGTCATGACCGTTGGCTATCAATTCCCTTACGGTGATGTCGACGGCGTTGATCGCGATCCTGAGACCGGCGTGGTCACCTTCGGCACGTCCATCAAGCGCACCGTTTTGGGGTTGCAGATGGGTCTTACGCCCCAGATATCGCGTGACGGCAACGTCACGCTCAACATCGTCCCCACCATTACCCGTATCCAGAGCGAACAGGATGTGCAGCTTCCCACATCCACCGATACCACGCAGACCATTTCCAATCCCATCATCGATCTTCAGGAGCTCGCCACCACCGTCCGTGTTCGGGAAGGCGAATCCGTCGTACTGGCCGGTCTGATCAGTCAGCTGAAATCCATTGACCAGAAAGGCCTGCCGTGGCTGGGAACCATCCCGGGGCTCAAATATTTTTTCAACAATGTCGAAGACCAATCGGAAACGCGGGAGCTGGTCATTTTCATCACCCCATATATTAAAAAGGAGAAATAACAGCGGGGTAAGCAACGATTTGGATCCTGTTGTCGATCCCGACCCTTTTTCAGGGCCATCACACTTGATGGCACCGTAAAAAGTCTGAAATCACCACAGAGGACGCAGAGAGCGCAGAGATAACTTATTTACTATTCGGTATGTTCTCTGCGGTCCTCTGCGGTCTCTGTGGTTCAAAATCACCTTTTACGAATTCATCAAACTTCTGCTCAGGCACTACATATTTTTATGTGCCAGGCTTCAATATTTGATGGGTTTTACATAATCGTTCTTTTTTATAGAAAATTGCTGCAGTCTTGGTTTCTCCATGATTCAGTGATAGGCTTTTTGTGCTTAACCCGGAAACGGGCGGTCACTTTTCCAGGGAAACCGCCATCGCCATTCAATAAAGCACACCGTAGCGACCAGCGGCGCCGCAGCGCCAAAGATGGACAACCGGAATGGCATGACAGCACTGGCTCAAAAAGCATTTCGACATCCGGATCTATTGGCACTAAATTTGCTTACTTTCTGGTACGCATGTGGGCACTGCACAATCGCTTCTCATCGCCCAGGCCGGGAGATATCTTTTTTTCAGTCTCCCGTTAGATGCCGAGAGCCGGGTAAAAAACAGCAGCGGCCCGAAATTTAGAAATCACGACGGATTCAATAAAAATCAGTATTAGGAGGTCTCGATGAACAGAATCAGAAAGATGTGTCACTCGCAGGAAGGGTTCACCCTGGTGGAAATTGCAATCGTCATGATCATCATCGGTCTTCTGATCGGCGGGATCATCAAGGGTCAGGCCATGATCAAGAATGCCAAGGTCAAACGGCTGGTCTCCGATGTGGACGGCCTGCGCGCCGCCATTCTCACCTATCAGGACAAATTCGGCATGCTCCCCGGCGACGAAAATGACGCCAATACCCCCAGCGGCGACACTTTTAACGGTAACAACAACGGCCTCATGAATGAAGCTGCCGGCCAGGCCTTCAGTGATATGCGACTGGCAGAAATCCTTCCCGGAACGGGACTCACCCTTCCCCAGCACGCTTTCGGCGGCAACCTTCAGTTTATCCAGGCCAATATCAGCGGCAGCGGCAATGTCAACTGGATTGAGGCCCTCAATGTCCCCGGTGAAGTCTGCCAGGAGATTGACTCCAAATATGACGACGGCGTACAGACAACCGGCGAAATCCGGGGAACGGCCGCTTACACGGCGGGCACCACCGTCCCGATACTGGCCTGGCGGTTCTAACCCGTACCCATCCATCTGTGGATAAAAAAATCGGATCCGCCGTGAAGGCCGCCTGCACGCCTTTCGGCGGATTGGTTTTTTACAAGTGATCGGTGGTGCCGCCGGTGCGTGTGGCACTGCCGAGGCACAGGGGGCCATGCCTGTGGTGATCTGTCGAAACAACAATGGATTCACGCTCATCGAAATGGCGATTGTCCTCGTCATCGTGGGCCTGCTCGTTGGTTTCGGGGCCTCCCTGGTCAGACCGCTCATGGAGCGTTCCAAGCGAAATGAAACCCAAAGCGCTGCCACCGCCGCAGTAGCGTCGGTGATCGGGTTCGCCGCCTCCAACAACAGCCGCCTGCCGGATGCCGCCCTGTTTCCCGGCACCATCAAACGGCGGGTCGATTCCTGGCAAAACCCCATCGAATACATTTATGACAGCAACCTGGACGTCAACACCCTCGGGGCCACCATCTGCGGCCGCCGGACCGCGCTCATCACGGTCCGACGCTGCGCGGACAGCGCCTGCGCCACGTTCACCGATGTCCCCAACGTCGCGTTCATGCTCATCAGCGGCGCCGCCAACCGTAACAACCAGACCTCCGGCAGTCGTGCCGTGGCGGCCCCTGTCACTATCAACGTCTATACCATCGGCGTGAGCGCGGACAACTACAACGGCGATTTTGTCCGCGTCGAGGAATATGAAGACATCGTCGAGTGGGTCACGCTCAATGAACTGCGAAGCAAGATCGGTTGCCAGGGGCCGCAGATGGTGATCGTCAACAACGAAGTGCCCTATGGAAACGCCGGCAGCTTGTACAACATCACCATTTACGCCGGCAGGGGTGTCCCTTTTACCGCGGGCGGCACATACAAGTGGTGCCTGAAGGGCACATTGCCGCCAGGCGTCGCCACCACTCCGGCAACCCCGGCCTGTCCACTGACAACCGACTGCAGCGCGCTGGGCTCGGAGGCTGCCAGCCAGTGGTCACAGGCGAACAGCCTTCAGATCAGCGGAACGCCCACTACCGCCGGCGCCTATTTCTTCTCAGTGCTGTCCCGGGACAACAACGATGGGAGCACTGCGGCGGCCAACGACAACTGCGCCGAAAAAAGTTTTGTCATCACCATCAACCCGTAACCGCCAGCCATGAATCGACTTCGGTCCGCTCCGCACCGATCCTCAGGGAAATCTCACGACAACGGTTTTGCCCTCATGCCGCTGATTCTCACCGTGGTGATCGTCGGGGCCCTGATTGGTGTCGGCATGACCATCCTCGCGCCGCTGGTAAAACAAACCAAATACAACGAAGCGGGCCGTCGTATCGATTCGGCCATCGATGCAATCGTCAGCTGGTCGGCGGCCAACGGCAGGCTGCCCGACAGTGCACTGTTTGCCTCGGTGGTTAAAGACACCGAGGACCCGTGGCGCCGCCCCCTGGTGTATGTCTATGACAACGCGCTGACCGCAGCACCCTCAGGAGGCATCTGCGGCAGACAGACCACCGGCATTGCCTACGGTGCCATTGCCGATGTGGCCTTTGTTATCATCAGCGGCGGCGACGATTACAGCGTCGGCTCAACACCAAACGCCGGCGGCGCATTCACCGGCAATATCCTGGCCGCAGCCGCAGATGTGGTCCATCACGTCACGCTCGCCGATCTGAAAGCCAGGGCGGGCTGTTACGGCGGCACTGCCGGACGGCTTCGATTGATTAACAAGGAGCTGCCCACAGCCTGCACCGGACAGGCGTACGTCGCCGACATCCATGCAGACGGCGGCGTACCATTTTCCTCTGGCGGCAATTATAAATGGTGTCTCAAGGGCGCGTTGCCTGCCGGTCTTTCGACACTGCCAACGACCCCGGCCTGCCTTGGCACCGCCGACTGCATGGCACTGGGTACCGAGGCCGCATCCCAGTGGTCCCAGGCCACAACCCTTCAGGTCAGCGGCACGCCAAGCGGCGCCGGCGCTGCCGCGGTAACGATCCTTGCCCGCGACAATAACGATGGCAACACCGGCACATCATCCGACAATTGCGTCCAGATGACCTATCAGGTCACCGTTAACAACTGCGGCGGGGGCCCGCCGCCCGTCTCCCAATGGGATTTTAATGAAGGATCGGGAACCACCGCCGGCGATGGGGTGGGCGGTCATGACGGCACTATAGTGGGAGATGTTGCCTGGACCGGCGACACCCCGGACGGCACCGGCGCGGCCCTGAGCTTCGACGGCACCGGCGACTTCGTTCGCATCGCCCACCCCGACCAGTTCAGAATCACCGATGAGTTGACCCTGGCGGCCTGGGTCAAGGCAACCGCCGACCACCCGTTCGCCAAGGTAATTTCACGGCGATCGGGTAACTATTTCTACTTTCTGGGAGTCGACAACGGGTCCCCGTACGGCGGGGTCGGCGATGGGACCACATTCGCGGTAACCGGAAAATCGCTGCTCATGTCACTGCAGGCCTGGAACCACATGGCCTTTGTCTACAACCACGCCGAGGACACGATGTTCATCCACTTCGACGGCACCGAACGGGAAACCGCCACGGCCCTGGTGCTCCCGGCGCTGGCCGGTGTCGATATATCCATCGGCGCCGATTCGGCCGGCACCGCCGCCTTTTTCACCGGCGCCCTCGATGACGTGGCCGTTTACGCCCGTGCCCTGAGCGCCGCTGAAATCAGGGCGATCACCCGCGGCACGCTCAATGAGCCCCCAGTGGCCCTGTACGCCTTCAATGGCGATGCCACCGACGGCAGCGGCAATGGGCACGACGGCGTAATCACCGGCGCATCCTTCACACAGGACAGATCCGGCAACAGCAACAAGGCCATGGCCTTCGACGGCAATGATACCGTCCGCATCGGCGATCACGTCGACTTCCGCCTCACCGGCCAGCTCACAGTGATGGCCTGGGTCAATGAAACCACCCCCGGCGCTTTTGCCAAGGTGCTCTCGCGGCGATCCGGAAGCTACTTTTACTTTTTGGGCGTCGACAGCGGCCACCCCTACGGCGGCATCGGCGACGGCACCAGTATTGCGGTAACGCGAAAATCCATCGCCATGGCGCCGGGCAAATGGCACCATATTGCCTTTGTCTACAGCCAGGCGGCCGGAACGATCCATATCTACTATGACGGGATCGTTGATGAAACCGCCGTCAGCATCATCCTGCCGGACATGGCCGGCATTGCACTGACCATCGGCGGAGACTCCGAGGGAACCGGCAATTTCTTTGAAGGGCTCATCGATGGCGTCGCCGTCTACGATATCGCCCTCACTGCCGATGAAATCCGGCAAACGTACTAATAAATGGCGCGGCTCGAAAATTCATTTTCGCGCCGCGCCATTTATTTGAATTCACTGATCACGTCATACAGCGGCAACATGATCGAGAGCACGATCACCGCAAATACCCCTCCCAGCAAAATGGTGGTCAGCGGCTCCATGGCATTGACCAGCGCCTGCACGGTGCGTTTGACTTCTCCGTCATAGTAGTCTCCCAGCCGGTGGAATGATGCATCCAGCGTTCCCGTCGTCTCTCCGTTTCGAATGGCCCCCAAGAGCAGCGGCGGAAACGCTTTTGACGACTCAAAGCCCGCGGCGATGGACTGTCCGCGCTCGATCTCCCGGTAGGCTTTCTGTACCTGCAATTCCAGGTAGCGGTTGCCGAGGACATCTTTGGAGAGGATATCAAATATCGCGTTGATGGTGATGCCGGATTCATACATGGTGGCGAAATTGTGGCTGAGCCGCGCGATGGCGATATTCCGGGCGATGTCTCCGATGATCGGGATTTCCAGGACCATGCGGTGAAGCAGAATGCCGCCCCGCGGCGTCTTCTGAAACACGTAAAACGCCCCGCCGGCAAGAAACGCCACTGACAGGACATGCCACCAGTATTGCCTGGCGAACTTGCTGGTTGCCAGAACGATCTGTGTGAGCGCTGGCAGGGGCACCCCCATTTCATAAAGCAAAACAGCCATCTGCGGAAGTACGTAGCCTACCCAAACGCCGATCACGGCGATAATCACAAGGATCACGAAGCTGGGATAGATGGTGGCCCGTTTGATGGTGGATCGGATGTCCTCCTTCCACTCGAGAAACACGGCAAGGTCTTTCAACGATTTGGGCAGCACGCCCGTCTGCTCCCCCATGCGGATGATGGCCAGCTCGAGCTTGTCGAAGACTTTTGGATATCGGCTCATGGCCTCGTAAAGCGTCCGTCCGCCTTCGATTGCGATTTTGACTTCAGTGATGACCCGGCTGAAGAACTTGGACGGCAGTATCTTGGCGTTTTCTTCCAACGCGGACAGCAGCGGCAGACCCATTTCCAGCGTTTGTGACAACCGGTGATAAAACTCGATCTGAATCCTCGGTTTGATCTTACCGGCCGCTTCGATCCTGCCGCGGATCCCCTCCTTGACGGGCTTGCTTTTGATGAGGGTCAGCCCTTTTTGCGACAGCGTGTCTTCGAGATCCTCCGCACTGAGTGTGACGATGGTCCCCCGCCTGATTTTTCCGCCGGCGTCAATGGCTTTGTATTGATACTTAGGCATCTGCAGCAACCACCCTCAGGACTTCTTCCAGGGATGTCTCAGAGGCGAGCACTTTTTTCAGGGCCTGTTTGATCAGCAGGCTGGTGCCCGATGCCACCGCTGCGGCCTCGATGGTACTGTGCAGCGCCCCTGTGAAGATGAGTTCCTCCATCGCCTTGTTGATTTTGATGACCTCGTAAATGCCGATCCGACCTGAATATCCGTTCTGGTTGCAGCTGTCGCATCCATTGGGCCGGGGAACCGCGATCGGCGCCTCAAGTGCGTTGCGAACGAAGATTTCCGTCTCCTCGACGCTCGGCGGCGTCATGGCAAGACAGTGAGGGCAGATTTTCCGGATGAGCCGCTGGGCGACCACCAGCACCAGCGCGGTGGCGAGCAGACTGGCATTGATGCCGAGGTCGAGCAGCCGATTGATGGCGGAGGCCGCGTCATTGGTGTGAAGCGTCGAAAGGACGAGATGACCGGTGATCGACGCCCTCATGGCCAGTTCCGCCGTCTCCTGGTCCCTGATTTCCCCCACGAGGATAACGTCCGGGTCCTGGCGCATGGCGGCCCTCAATGCATTGGAAAAGGTGAGGCCCGCTTTTGGATTGATGGCGGTCTGCCGAATGGTGGGGATCACGTACTCGATGGGATCTTCGATGGTCATGACGTTGATGTTGGGACTGTTGATGGTCATCAACGCCGAGTACAGTGACGTCGTTTTGCCGGATCCGGTGGGTCCCGTGGTGAGGATCAACCCGTAGGGCCGCCTTATGGATCGCCGGAAAAGGGCAAGGTCCGCGGCATCAAAACCCAGCCGCTCAAGGTCTCCCACGACTTCCTGGTACAGTAGAAGCCTCATAACGACGGTCTCGCCGATCTGGGTGGGAAAGCTTGAAACCCGGAGGTTGAACTCGCTAAAGCGCCCCGTGTATTTGATTCTCCCGTCATGGGGGATGTTCGGGTTGGAGATGTCCATGTTGCCCATGATCTTGAATCGGGTGGCCAGGCTCTGATGGAACGATTTGGGAAAGAGATAGGTCTGATTTAGAACACCGTCGACCCGGTAGTAGATCCGTGTCAAATTCACATCGGCCACGATGTGGATGTCACTGGCGCCCAGCATGCTGCCCTTTTCGATGATCAGGTCCGCGAGCTTGACGATCTCATCTTCCTCGGAAGATTTGCCGGTGAGGGCGGCCGTAGCGATGCGCTCGATGTCCTCATCGATGGTTTTTGCCATTTTGTAGTAACGTTCAATGGCATTTTGAATCCATTCCCTCGGCGCAATGTAAGTTTGGACCTGGAAGCCGGTCAAGCGGGCCAGTTCATCTCTCGAAATGACATCAAAAGGATTGGTCGTCGCCATCTTGACGATCCCGCCGGCTATCTGAAAAGGAAAGACGCCGTGTGCGGTGACAAAGCTCAAAGGAATTTTGTCAATGACGCCGAGCTCGACGGTGGCGGTTTTTGTATCCAGAATCTGGGCACCGCTCTGTACGGCAAGGCACATCTGCAGTTGCTCGTCGGTGATCCAATCCAGCCGCTTCAGTACCTCGCCCAACATTGTACCGGTCTTTTTGGCTTCCATCAGTGCCATGCTGAGCTGATCGTCGCCGATGTAGCCCATCTCGACCATCAGGTCTCCGAGCCTTTTCTTCATCTGTGCTCCCCTGTTGAAATGGTGGCTGTCTTTATCGCGCCTGAACGGCAATGAAGGCCGTCAACTCCCGGATACGGGCTTGAACGGCCGTCGTTTCATCACTCGAGACCGCTCCGTGTTCAAGAAATCGGGTATAATACTTAACCGCTGTCGGGAAATCCGCCAGACTGTCATACACCAGTGCAATATTGAAGAGCAGCCGCGGGTCGTTCGGCTGCAGCATCTCCGCCTTTCGATACCCTGCGATTGCCTCATCGAAGCGTCCGAGCCGGCTCAGTGCAACACTGCGGTGAAAGGCGATTTCCCATGGCGGCGCACCGTTCATTTTTTCAGCCATATCGATATGCGCCAGTGCGCGCTCCGGCTGCCCAAGGCCGATTTCGGCAATGGCGCGATTGATCAATACCTGAGGGTTGTCGGGCGCCAGAGCGCCCGCGGTGTCAAGGACGGGTATGGCCCGGGCAAAATCGGATACGGCGATATATGCCGCAGCAAGATTGATAACGGCGCCGGTGTGTCCGGGATCTCTCGCGAGAGCGTCCCGGTACATCCGGATCGCCTCCGCGTAGCGCCCCTGTCGGTGATAGGAGAGCCCTTTTTGGAGAAACATCTCAGCCGTTCGGGAATCTGCCGCCGTTGTGACCCGGCGATGGGGGGTTTTTTGGAGGGCGCTTTTTACCGGAGCCGATACCCGCGACCGGGGAACAACGGCAGGGACAGCGGCCACCGTCGGTTTTGGCTGGACAAGAGCGGTGACTTCCGTGTGGGGTTCAAGCGTTTTCGTCTCTCCCTGGCGCCCCCCTGCGCTCTCTGCCACCGTCTCGGGAGGTGCCGATGGCACCACCGTCTCCGGAGGTGCCGATGGCGGCGCTGCCGGTGGGGCGGGGGCCGCCGGTGGCAGGGGGTCGCGTGGGTGGGCCACCACGATGTCTGCCGGCGGAGCCTTCAAGTAAAAATAATCGATGGCGGCCAGCCCCCCCAGAATACCCGCGGCAACCACAGCAAGCGCCACGATATAGCGCCGCGTCTTCTTCTGGCTGCCCGAAGACGGTGATCGCAGCCCCGGAGGTATCGAACCGCGCTTCCGGTCTCCTTCCCGGGCTTTTTTTCTCATGGCCTCATTTAACATGCTCATCGGCAATCACCCATCCATCGAAACAAAGCAAGACCGGTTCGGCGCGCAGCCAGTGTTTTAGCGCGGCACCACGCTGGCTTCCAATCCCATGGCGGCGATGTCACTGGCCAATGTCTGCGCGCCGTCATAGGTCACAAAAGCGCCGGAGAATACCCTGTAACGATCGTCACCGACCGCCCGGACAATGACCTCGGTCTGCCGTCCTTCCAGTGTTTCACGAATCGCGGTCACACCCTGAGAGGACGCGCCATCCGCGATCAGTACCGTCCAGGGCGCCATGACCACCATAGCCTCGCCGAGCCCCTTGGCGGACCTGAAGGCAAACGCTTCCGCCCGGGAGCTGAACCGGCCGGCAAACAGCCGGAACCAGACCCCTTTATCTCCTAAATCGACGCGGGTCCAATGGGTATCGATTCCTGCCGCTGCGTACTGCTGATGCGCCTTTTGGGTCCGCTGCAGCGTTCGATAGGATCCGAACTGAAGCATGAAGGATACAGTCGGCTGGATGGACGCAATGCCGTCATGGGATACCGGAACCGGTTTTTCAAGGGTCCCGTCATCTCCTGCTCCAAAAGTGGCCGATGGCGGCAGATCGGCAGGTGTCTTTTCCTGAACCGTTTTGTCTTCGCCACTCGGAGCAGCGGCGTGCTGGGACGGAACATTCGTCAGGGGCGGCGGCACCCGGTGTCGCTCACCCATGAAAGGCGAAGACGGCTCGGCCGCCGGCGCTGTCGCTGAAACCACCGGTCCTTCGGCAGCGGTAGGCGCCGACGCGGCGCCCGCACGCGCGATCGCCATCCCAGCAGGGGCTTCCGGCTTCAGACGGGCGCTCGGTATCACCCCGAAACCATTCTTGTAAAACAGCGCCGCCCACAGGGCGCCGATCACCAGCAGCACACCACACGCAGCTGCCAGCTTCCTCAGGGGGCTTGTCAGCAGAGCGCTCTTGCGCATCGCGTCCGTCCCCGGCGCCAGATGCCGGAATTCCAGGCTGCCGATTTCCCGCTCGGCGTTTTTGACATGTCGGGGGCTGATGGTGAATGAATTGGATACATAAGCGGCGGTCATGGCATAGTCACAAATGGTATTGATCAGGCGGGGAATCCCTCCGGACACCCTGGCGACTTGCTGCTTGGCCTTTCGGGTGAACCGGACCTGCCCTTTGTTCCCGGCCACAAACAGCCTTCTGTCGATGTAGCCCTCGACCTCTGAGGCCGATAGAAGCTCGAGATGGCAGTTAATGACCACCCGCTGCCGAAGTTGCCGGATCTCCGGACGGGAAATGATATCGATGAGTTCCGGCTGCCCCACGAGCACCATTTGCAGCAATTTTTCCTTATCTGTCTCCAGGTTTGAAAGAAGACGCAAGTCCTCCATGGCGTCGATGGGCATGGTCTGCGCATCGTCGATAATGATCACCACCGGGCGGCGCTCGCTGGCAGCAAGTGCAAACCGGTTCAAATGATCGATCAGTACCTTTTTGGTGGCATCCGGCGGGTATTCGATACCGAGATCATCGAGAATGCCGGAGAGCAGCTCCATTTTTGAGACGGACGGGTTGATGATGTAGACCGTTTCGGCATGTCCATCAAGGCGGTCCAGGATGGATCGGCACAGCGTTGTCTTTCCGGTCCCGACTTCTCCGGTGAGCAGGATAAATCCGCTGCGATTACTGATGCCGTAAAGGGTCTTGTCGATGACGCTCTGATGCGTATTGGAAAAGTAGAGAAACTCCGGATCTGGTGTAATTGAAAACGGGGCTTCCTGGAGATTGAAAAAATCAAGGTAGAGACGCTCTTTCCCCGAGCCCGCGATTTCACTGCCATTGCGTGATATTTTCATGATAGGATCCCCATCGTTTCGGGAAGACCACGCTGCGGACATGAGGGCGCCGTCATATCGAATCGACCAGTTTTTTTATGCCGCGCTCCTGCTCCTCGGTCATATCCTTGAATTGAATGCCGATGCCCCGCGGGTTCATCCTCACGACCTCACCTTTGATTTCGATCGGCCCGGCCATACCCGGAGCCGTAAACGAGAGCGAAATTTCTCTTCCGAGGGCCATCGGTCGGCTGTTTTCGACAAAAATGCCGCTGTAGCTGATATCATGCGCCGTTCCGTTGAGCCGATCATCGGGAGTGGTGATGTTGATTTTAATAAAGCAGACTTTCCTCAGCTCTTTGCGATTGCCTTTCAGAGGCAATTGTTCTGCGTTCTTCAACAGAAGGAGCAGGCTTTTGTCGGAAAGGTTATCAATCAGCGCCAACAGCCTTGATTTGACATATTGCGTGTCAACGGCCTTTTCGGATTTCATCATCCCCCCTTTGGTGATGGACCTTTGAAGATCACAATGGTAAATGATGACAGACCAATGGTCAACATCAGAAGGGCTGCGACGCAGCCGATGTTTTGGCATTCATCAACCACTGATGTCACCCGGAGGCTGTCATGCGATATGTAACCACAGCGATCGTCTTGCTGCTGACGCTCTCACTCCAATTAGAATTGCAGGCCGGCGAAATATACAAATGGACCGATAAAAACGGGGTGGTTGTCATCACCAATATCCGCCCCCCCAAGGAAGTCAGGTCGCCGAAGATTATTGTCTACCCGGATTCGCCTATTGCAGGTGGGGAAACGGTGACGCCGGAGGCTCCCATCGAGAACGCGGAAACCCGGCAGGCGAACGTTCGACTGGAGAAAGCCCGCGAGGAGGCTGAAGCTGCCAAGGTGCGTGCGCAGGAAGCGCAGAAAACCGCAGACGACTATGCCACCAAACTGGCGCCAAGGAACCAAAAAAAACGCTCTGTTTATAACCGGCGGGCCAGGCTGAGCGAAGCATCGGCGGAAGAGGCTCAGTTGGAACTTCTGAAAGCCGAACAAAACGTGGTGAAAGCCGAAGCGGCCGCAATGGCTCTGGAAAAAAGCGCCCTGGATGCCGAAAACCGTACCGCCCCCGCTGACAAAGAAAACGCCTCTCAGGGTCCCTGAGCAATTGAGCACTGGATAGGATCATCATGGGAAACGAAGTAATCATTCTGATCGCCGAGGCCATGATTGTATATTTTCTGGTGCTGTGGGCGCACTCGCTGCGCCACCGGTTCGGGCCGGTGCATTTTTATGCCCTTATGGGCGGCATCACCGCCATCATGAGTTGGGTCACCGATGCCGGTCTGGCCGTCCATGTGGCGGGGATCACCTTTGTCGTGGGCTCGACGGTATTTTATACATCGCTGCTGTTGGGCGTGTTCGTCGTTTATGTATTTGATGGTCCACGGGCGACACGCATCGCCATATCCACTGTCGTCGGCGTATCGATCATGGTGCCCATCATCGCGGTGGCCCTGCATTTTCAGGCTGGGCTCATGGGCAGTGCCGCAATCGCCAATGTCCCCCTGCCGGATCTGCGCATAAACACCGCATCCGTTGTAGCCACCCTGCTGGATCTCGTCTTTTTGGCCATTGCCTGGGAATACCTGGGCAAAGGCACCCTGAAACTGCCGCTCTGGATTCGGGCGTATCTGACCCTTCTGGGGGTTATGTGGCTGGACGTGCTGCTATTTGCAACCGGTGCCTTTGCCGGCTCGCCGTCCTACCTTGCAATCATGCAGGGCACCGCCATCAGCCGATTTATCATCGCCGCTATTGCCCTGCCATTTCTCTACGGGTACCTCATGTGGCAAAGCCGGCTCAAAGGTCTCTCTATTGAAAGCCGGCCCGTCCTGGCCATTATGAAACAAGTGGCCGAAATACGAATGGAACTCACCCTGGCTCAGCAGGAAATCGAGCGCCGAAGGGCGGCCGAAAAGGAACGCGACCAACTCATTGGTGAGCTTCAAAAAGCCCTGACCGAGGTCAAGACGCTGCAGGGCTTTTTGCCCATCTGTTGCCACTGCAAAAGCATCCGTGACGATGAAGGTTACTGGAACCGTCTGGAGGCATATATCGAACGGCACTCCGATGCCGAATTCTCCCACAGCATCTGCCCCACTTGCGCCAAGGCGCATTATCCGGACCTGGATCTGCCGTCCAGTCTTTGACACCGTTGTCGCCTGTAACGGTCACCGGCCGTTACAGCCCATGGACTTTTTTTATATGCCGGTTTGGCTTTTTTCCAACTCGAACCCTTGGCCCCCGGGCCCCTTGAACCCTTTATCGTGAGGTCTTCCCATGCCCCCATCTTCTTCCGACACCCATCTCAAATCCATCGGCTACATCCTCTGGCTCTTCGGTTTTACCGGCTCGCACCGGTTTTACTACGGCAAGCCGGTTACCGGAACCATCTACTTTTTCACCTTCGGACTGTTTCTCATCGGCTGGATCGTGGATTTATTTCTCATCCCGGGCATGGACAAGGAGGCCGACCGGCGCTTTCATGGCGGAATCGTTGATTATAACCTGGCCTGGATTCTGCTCACATTCCTGGGGTTGTTAGGAATCCACCGGATGTACATGGGAAAATGGTTCACCGGCCTCATCTACCTGCTCACCGGGGGCCTCGTCGGCATCGGGCTCCTCTATGATTTCTGGACCCTGAACGAGCAGGTGTCCATACTCAACAGCGGGGCCTGATGACATGAAGCACCGGTTGATATTCCTTTTGTCATTTTTCCTATTCTGGGGCCCCTGCGGCACTGCCGGTGCGATGCCGGTGGAAACCGGCTCTTTCAGCACACCGGAACTGGTTGAACTCGTCACCCTGAATCCGGACTTCAAACTGGATATCCGCTATGCCACGGCCAACAACTTTGTGGGAGAAGCCGTTTATCCTGAAGCGCGTGCTTTTCTGCAACGGCCGGCAGCCGAGGCACTCGTACGGGTGCTCGCGGCGGTAAAGACCCGTGGATACGGCCTCATGATCTTTGACGCCTATCGCCCATGGCACGTGACCCGACTGTTCTGGGACCGTTTTCCCGATTTCCGGGAGTACCTGGCAGATCCGGCCGTCGGTTCGCGCCACAACCGAGGCTGCGCCGTTGATCTCACACTCTACGATCTTTCAACCGGCATAGCGGTGACCATGCCCAGCGCCTACGACGATTTCACCGAACGGGCCCATCCGGAATACACCGGCGGCACGGCAGCTGCGCGGGCGGCACGGGATTTCCTTCGAAAAGCCATGGCGGACGAAGGCTTCACCGTTTACGAAAACGAGTGGTGGCACTTCGACTACCGCAACTGGCAGCGATACCCCATCATGGACCTGGCCTTTTCAGAAATCCTCAAATAGCGAAATCCGTTACCGCCATTATGAGCATCGAAGCATTCATTAGCGCCTACGGTTACCCGGCCGTTTTGCTCGGGACCTTCCTCGAAGGTGAAACCACCCTGGTGATGGCCGGCTTTCTGGCCCACCGGGGTTATCTGTCCCTGCCGGTGGTTCTGGCCACGGCCTTTGTCGGCACATTCATCGGTGACCAACTGTTTTTTCATATCGGCCGATACAAAGGCACGGCAATACTGGAAAAACGGCCTCACTGGAAAGTACGCACCCAGCGGGCATTCGCACTGCTTCACCAGCACCAGGTGAAGCTGATCCTGGGTTTTCGATTTCTCTATGGCCTGCGGTCAGTAACCCCGTTCGTCATCGGGGCCAGCAGAATATCGCCATGGCGATACCTGTGTTTCAGTCTCATCGGCGGAGCCTTTTGGACCGTGACTGTCGGTTCTGCGGGATACCTTCTGGGCAATGCCATCGAAGTCCTGCTGGATGAAATCAAACACTATGAAAAATGGATACTGGCAGGGATGGCCGCGGTCGGTCTGGCGTCATGGATGGTTCACCGGTTGATCGAAAGCCGCAACACCGGAATCATCGACCGACAACAAGAAAAGCGATGACGGCGCCAATCATTCATCGCGTCATCCGATCGAAAAGACGACTTAAAAAGGAGAGCGGGTTATATGAAAGCGGTTTACTACAATTGATTCAAGGGCCCGGTCACCATCGAAAATCTGCCCGATCCGAGCCCGTCGCCCGGCGGGGTCGTTCTGCGGGTGTCGGCCACCGGCCTGTGCTTGAGCGACTGGCACGGCTGGATGGGCCATGACCCGGACATCACCCTGCCCCACGTACCCGGTCACGAACTGGCCGGAGTTGTCGAAGCGGTCGGCCGCAACGTCACCCGGTGGCGTCCGGGTGATCGGGTGACACTGCCCTTTGTCTGCGGCTGCGGCGGTTGTCCCCAGTGCGCATCGGGCAATCACCAGATCTGTGATCGCCAGTTTCAACCGGGATTCACTCACTGGGGGTCCTTTGCCCAATGGGTGGCCATCGACTACGCCGATGTTAATCTGGTCCGGTTGCCCGACGAGATCACCGACGTCGCCGCCACCTGCCTTAATTCCATCGCCGGCCTGAGAAAACGCGGCCGCCACGTTCAGGTGGGACTCATGACCGGCGCTCTCAGCCAGCCGGCCATCCCCATGGCCCAGATCATCGCCAACGAGTTGGTGATCCTCGGCAGCCATGGCATCCAGGCCCATCGCTACGGACCGCTGCTGGACATGATCCGCTCCGGAAAGCTGGCGCCTGAAAAACTCGTGGGCCAAACGGTGCCGCTCACGGCGGTGCCCGCCCTGCTGCCGGCCATGGACCGGTTTTCGAACGTGGGGGTCGCGGTCGTCGATATGAATCGGGCTTAGATTCATTTTGTCATGGGCCCTGCACCCGCTGGAGGCCGTGGCGCTTCATTCGGGCGATGAGCGTTGTGGGGTTGATGCCGAGGGCTTGCGCAGCGCCGCCTTTTCCATAGATTTTCCAGCCGCACGATTCCAGGGCGGCGATCATGTTTCGGCGCACGAAATCCACTACTTGGGTTTCATTGAGCACCGCATGGGCGATGGCATCCGCTGGGATCACCGGGGGGCGGCGTCCGGCAGCCCCGTCTTCCGAAGCGCCGACCGTATCAAAGCGCAACCGACCTGAGTCGCTGAGGATCACCGCCCGTTCAACGGCGTTTTGAAGCTCGCGCACGTTACCCGGCCAGTCGTAGGCCGTGAGATCAGCGACATTGGCCCGACTGAGTGCGTATTTGGGACGGTTCATCCGATTGGCGACCTGCTGAAGAAAATGATGGGCCAGCAGTACGATGTCGCCTTTGCGCTCCCGCAACGGCGGAACGGTAATGGGGAATACGTTGAGCCGGTAAAACAGGTCTTCGCGGAAATGCTTCCTGTCGACCTTTTCCTTGAGATGTTGATTGGTGGCCGCGATCACCCGGACATCGACCTTTCTCAGACGCTCTTCCCCGATCCGCTCATATTCGCCTTCCTGAAGGACACGCAGCAGCTTGCCCTGAAGTTCCAGCGGGATCTCCCCGACTTCGTCCAGAAACAAAGTGCCGCCGTCGGCGGCCTCGAAACGGCCGGCCCGGTCCCTGATGGCCCCGGTGAAAGCCCCCTTGACGTGTCCGAAAAACTCGCTTTCATACAGATCTTTGGGAATAGTGGCGCAATTGACCTTGATCATGGGGCGTTCGTTTCGGCGGCTGCGCCGATGGATCTCCCGCGCCACCAGTTCCTTGCCGGTCCCGGATTCTCCCAAAATCAGCACGCTGGCGTCGGTCGGCGCCACCAGCTCGATCTGCTGGATCACGGTCTTCAGCACGGGCGCCTCCCCGATGATGTCCCCGCAGGCGTGCAGCCCCTCGAGTTCCTCCCGAAGAAAGACGTTTTCCGCCTGAAGCCGGTCCTTGAGCACCTTCAACTCTGCAGTGCGCAGGGCCACCGTGCTTTCGAGCGCATCATTGGCGGCGCGTATTTTCTCTTCGCTTTTCTTGAGCTCGGCGACGTGAATGCTGCAGTCCAGTTTGAGCGCGTCTGCGGTTTCACGCAGCACGCGCTCCGAAGCTTCCAGTTCGGCCACCCGTCTGCGCAGCGCTTCTGTCTCCTGAAACTGTTGTTTGCCGGTCTTTTTGGCTCGAGCCATGTCGTCATTTCCGATAACAGGGGGACCTGCTTATGTACAGTTCTCAAGTTGACTTTACCTGCGGCACTGCGTGGTGATCAAAAACATCAGGGGCTGCGAGTCACCGGCACGGTAATTGTGTTCTGTGCATAACCAGATAGGGAAAAACGCCGTTGCCTGTCGATAAGCATTATTTTGGAGTTTCTCAACAAAATCTTGATCGCATCAAAATTTTGATTAATTCCGGTGGCGCCCCAAATGGCTCAATGCCGCGAATGCCGGGGCATCGCGCATCGGCCTGAATTCGGCACGGTAATTGAAAAGGATATAAGCGATGCGACCCCTCTCAGACAGACGGCCCTTCCCGGAGCCAGTCGGCGCCACGCAGCGGCATACTCATGGTGGTGCTTCATTCAGCGGATCGGGCCGCCACCGGGAGCGTTCTTGACCTTTTCGGCGTAAAAGCGCACAGGCTGCGGTCGCCGGTAAGGCGATCGCCGTGAACTGAGCAGGGCGTTGCGCATGAATTCAATGATCAACCATGGAGGAGCGCCATGAGCAATGATAATGATGAATCCAAAAAAGATGTCAGCGAAGAATCCGACAACCGTCAAGATGGCGACAGGGCCTGTTGCTTTGTGGTCGATCCCTGCGGCTGCTATGTGGATCCGTGCGGTTGCATGACGAGATATTCCTGTTGCTGTTAGACAACAGGCCTGCGACAGAAAGGAGTTTCAGCCATGAAGGACATTCTCAAACGCGACATTACCGGTGAATGTGTCGGCGAGTGCAAGGACACCGTAAACGAGGGTTACCGGAACCGACAGTCCGCTATCAATGCCGAAGGCGGCGACTGGCCGGACACGTTCCCCAGGGTGTCCAGTGCAAGCGCCCGTAACGCGCCGCCCGGGTTTCTCGGGGGACACGTCTAAGCGGTGACGCAGCAGCAACCGTGCAGACGGGTCGGACGCCTGCCGGCGCCCGGCGGGCGTCCTTTTATGGCAACGCCGAGAGGCTTGCCGAATCCGGCCTGCAGCGCAAACGCCTGAGGGTTGAGGCGATACAGCTGCCGGATGGTGCTCAGGCCGGGGACTCACCAGGCAGGATCACACCCTGCCCCGTGCGGCCGTTGATCTTTATGACCAGCGGCGCGTCGAGCCGGATGTGACGGATGTACTGCGATTCGGCAGCGGCCGGGTGGGCGTCGAGCCATTGATAGTCGAAACATCCGTCGGCGCCTTCGGTAATGGTAATGTAGGGGATTCCCAGGGCGGTGATGTTCTGGAAAAAATGCGAGCCCTGGGACGGATCGGCATGAAGCAGTTGGTTTCGGATCTCGACGATGGCGCCGACAGCCGAGATCTGGTGCCACTGCACCGGAATCCCCAGCCAGCGATCCGCCGAGCCCCAGCGGCCTGGCCCCACCAACAGGTAGGGCCGGTGCTGGGCGGATAAGTCGGCATTGATGCGGCCCACGGCCTCGGCCATCTGGGCGGTGGCGGCGGCCTCGAAGGTATCGGGCCGCACATACACCACGTCCCGGATGGTTTCCAGGCGGCCGTTTCCCAGCGCCGATGACGAGTTGCAGACCGCGGTCTGCAGCTCTTCTGCCAAGATATCCACTTCAAAGACATCTCCCCCGGCGGCCATGGGACGCATCTGCAGAAAGTAGAACGCATCCTTTCGATCGCTGCCTTCCGGGGCCAGGTCCACGGCGAACTCCATCTCGACCGGACACCCCATCCCTTTTCGCCCAAGAGCGAGTAGATCGGCCAAGAGATTTGCCAGGGGAAAACGGCGGTATTTGAGCACCGAAGCGAAGGTAATGACTGTCGGGCCTTTTCCGGTAAAGGAATCCCTGATCCGATGCTCGTCGATAATATAGGTGCTGGCAAGGGTGTTGACCGGGTACTCTCCAGCGGCGTCGTCGATGTCACGCTTTTCCAGGTTGGCATTGGTGAGATAGTTAAGCGCTTCAGGGCAATCCTCGATTTTTAATGCGTAAAAATACCGCTGGGCGTTTTCGAGCATATCATCCACAGAAGAAAACTGAGGCATCACGCCGGGATGCCGGGGAGAGAAGCGCAGGCACCGCTCCCCCTGAACCACCGTTCGCCCCATTCCCAGTGCCACCAGGGCAATGCCGTCATCGGCCGTCATGGGAGCGACCGGGTAGTAGTTGTGACTCTGAGCCACCCCGGCGAAGGTGGGATAAAAATACTTCCCGTAGCGGCTTCCGGCCAGTTCCTGGATGATGACGGCCATCGCCTCTTCCTGGGGTTGAGTGGCGATGTGCCGGGAATAGGCGCGCGGGTTCTCGTAAAAGGTGGAGGCGTAGACCAGTTTCACGGCATCAACCAACTGAGACAGACGCAGCGCCGGGTCAGGGGCGTTGTTGGGGATCATATAGGTTTCGTAAAGACCGGCATAGGGCTGAAACTGGGCATCTTCAAGAAGACTCGACGAGCGCACCGACAAGGGGAACGTCACCTGTCGACTGAAGGCCGTCAACTGCTCGAGCAGCGGGGGCGGCATGTCTGCCGCCAAAAATCGCCGGGTGACCTCACGATTGTCCAGATCCTCGGCAGCGGCAAGATCGCCCATCTGATTGTACTCGAGGAACGCCTCGAACCCGTCGGTGCAGATCACCAGTGTGCGCGGCACCTGAATGTCCACGGTGGGGTAGGCTTCGTGCAGCTCCGCCGATTCCTGAAGCATGGCCGACATGAATGCGAGGCTTCTGGCCTTCCCGCCCAGGGAGCCGGATCCGATCCGAACGAAGTCCATGACCTCCGGGTCGTAGTGGGCGCCCTTGAACTGGGCCACCACCCCTTTTTGACGCAACCGCCGCAGCGCCCGGATGTTGTCGATGAGATACCGACGCATCCCGGCGATGTTTTCGAACGCTTCCACGTGCACCGTCCGAAACACCGACGCGAGCGCGATTTCCGAGCGCCCCATGATCCAGTTGGAAAAATGGTTCCGGCGGGCGTGGTAGAGCAAAGACGCCTCCGGCACCTCGGCGATACGCTCCTGAAGCTCTCTCAGGTTGGCTGCCCGTGCCGTCTCGGTCCCATCCGGCAGTCGGAATACGAAATCACCGAATCCTAAATGGGAAAGAAAAAAGGCATGGATCTCCGCCAGCAGATGGGGGGCGTTCTTGTCGAGAAACACGGCTGGCACGGCAGCGGCACGGCCGGCGTTTTCGGGGTTCGCGCTGAGAAGCAGCAGCGGCAGGTCCGGGATTTCCGCCCGGACCCGGGTGAGCAGCTCCCAGCCGGCATCTGGATTCATCGCGCCGCCTCGCGGCATCCGGGTGTCCGAGATCACCCCGAACATGTAGTCTTTGTACTGCTCGTAAGCGGCCACCGCCTCATCGTAGGTTTCAGCCAGCAGTATTTTGGGTCGTGCCCGCATTTTCAGCAAACGATGGTCTTCATTGAGTCCTTCCATAAGGATGCCCTGGGTCTGACGCACCACTTCCTTGTAAACCAGCGGCAGCAGCAGCGACTGATAGACCGGGTTGTCTTCCACCAGCAGCAGCACCCTCACCTGGGCACGCCGGCAGTCGCGGGCCACGTTCATGCGGTCTTCGACATTCTTCACGAGTGCCAGCAGCAGGTCGCTGTTACCGGACCAGATGGCCATGCGGTCAATGCCCCTTCGATGCTTGCCGGGAGGCACCGGGAAAATACCGCGGGTGCTGTGGGCCAGCAGGATCACCGGCAACTCGGGGCGCAGCCGTTTGACCGCCGCGCCAAAGGAGAAAGCGTCCATGTCATCCAGGTGCGGCATGGTGAGCACCAGGTCCACGGTCATTTCACCGATGATTTCCAGAGCCCTGCGGGCGCTGGCAATGCGGGTGACCCGTGGCGGATGGCTCAGATTCAACCCGCTGTATTCGGTAATGATGCGAGTGGCCAGGCTGCCGTCTTCCTCAAGAATAAAGGCATCGTACGGGCTCGACACCAGAAGGATCTGACGCACCTTATTGGCCATGAGCTCGTGGTAAATCTTAAAGTTTGCGGAAAACCCGGTGTCCGTTGCGCTGATTCTGGCGTCTTTGGGTTTCATGGGCCCTGACAGGGGGTCTCATTTCTGGCGCCGCTGGCGCCTGGTTTTGAGCGGTGGCTCGATAGTGTCTATCCATAAACGGTAGATTTTGGTTCAATGCAAGGCTTGAGCATTCGGCAACCAAGGCTACCACACAAAAACGCCGGGATCAAAGGCGGCGGGTTGACTTCGTATTCAGGGACGTGCCGCCGATGGTTTGTGGCGGATTGTGCCTGGGCGGCCTTTGGCGGGACACCAAATGATGAGCTGATTGCCGTTACGCCAGGGGTTACCCACTGGGCAAGGACGGGGTGCGTCGGGCAGGCACGGGGATTGCTTTCATGTAGTGATGATATATTTGAATAACACCATTACATTCGCCTGGTTCGGGAGTCCATTATGATCGCATGCCGGCAGTGCCGTCATTTTTTCATCACCTGGGAAAAAACAGCCCCCTACGGCTGCCATGCCCTCGGATTCAAGTCCCGCGTGATTCCCATCCGCGCGGTGCAACAGGCCACACCGGGAATGAATTGCCAGTTCTTTGAGGCAAAAGCGACGGTGGACAAGTGAACGCAGATGGGGATTGGCGGCCTGGGGGCGAAGGGCAACTGCCACTGCAAAGAGAATGAAGCGCGGATTACGCAGATTACGCAGATTAGCGGCCTGCGGCCGGGAACTGCCAGATGTTAGATGGGGGGTTTTTAACCCAAAAAGAATATTTCTCGCGCAGAGGCGCCGAGACGCAGAGAACTGCGGAAAATGAAATTGCGCGAGTGCTTTTCCCAGCGCCTCTGCGCCTCTGCGCGAATTTTTTTCCCGCTTGCCTATGAAGCTCCAGTATGCTCTCAACGGCCGCTGCCTCATGGCCGCGTTTTTTATACCGCGAAGTTCACGAAGCACACGAAGTTTTTAATACCCCATTGTTGTACAAAGTAATCTTCGTGACCTTCGTGTTCTTCGTGGTGAACTTTCCGGACAAGCGTGTTCGTTATTTCCACGTGCACCGTCTCCCGTCCCCTATTTCGCCGCCGCCGTATCGCCGATCATGAGAAAGGCCTCGGCCGGCTCGGTGAGGGGAAATACCCAGGTGGCGGTTGCGATCTTTGTGCCGTCGGCGTGCTTCAGGCTGAGATTGAACAGCCGGGGAACCTCCTGAAGGCCAAGCGCCCGCTTGCGATTGTCTGCAATGAGCATTTCCAATGATTCGGCGTGGACCACCTTTTCCAGACCCATACCAATGAAATCGGCAGCCTGGCGCCCGCCCATCCGGCTCCAGGCTTCATTGGCGGACCAGAACACCATGCCGCAAAATACGGCCGCCGGCAAATCAATCTGGTGTATGAACTGGAGTCGCTCGTGGTAAGTGGTCAGAAAATAGCGGCAGGTGCCGCACGGGTCCGGGCAGGCCAAACCGTCCGTGTAGCGGGCGGTGAAGCAGGCATCAAGATGCCGGCTCCTGACCACGCACCGGGAGCATTTCTTACCGTGAGCATTGCCCTTGAAAAAATCCCAGCAGGGCTGGAGCGAGCGGAAACTCGGCGCGAGCCCTTCTCCCTGATTCAATGCTTCGGGGACACGCTGCCCGGAAACCTTTAAAAAGTAAATCAGCTCTTCAACAGGGATCGTGTAGTTGCGCCCGGTGCGAACGGCGCGCAGCTTTCCGGACCGAATCCAGTAACCCACCGTTGTTCGACCGACCCCGCACAACACGGCGGCCCGTGTCACGGAAATGGTTCGGTTTTGTTTTGCCATTGGATGCCTCCAGTAGAAGTAGAAAACTGTTCGAGAGTCAATGCTGACAAACTGGTAAAAAAGCGATTTTCTCGCAAAGGCGCCAAGCCCGCCAAGAAAAACAAATTTTTACCAATGCGTTAACTTTGCGATCTTTGCCCTTCGAATTCGCTTAGGGCCGTGAGCCTGTCGAACGGCGACTTCTTGTCAAGGCATAGCTCGCAGAGCGGCGCCTGATGCGAGAGGTTCCTGCCTTTTACTGAACCTTCAGCATTGCGCCTTGATAGATAGTGTCTATCCAGAAATGGACACAAACGAGACTCACCGCCCATCGATGACGATGCCCATATTCTTGAGCATTTCCCAGGACTGCCGGCGATCATCATCGGAGGTCCGTGAAGACTGGTACCGAATCAACTCCCGGAGCGCCTCGTCGCTCATGCCTTTTTCCTTCAAGGCCATCAAATCGTTGATGCTCGCGGCATTGATCGGCTGAACGTCCTTGCCATAGACCGTGGTCCCGGCGTTTTTCATAAATGAGCGCTCATGCACCAGCATGACGATGGTATCCTCGGACATGCCTGATTTCTTGAGCGAAACGATGTCATCAACCGTAAATGCGGCCGTTTCCAGTGATTTTTCGGCAATGAGTGCTTCAATGACGCTACCGCCCACTCCGGCGGCGCTCAGCGCAGACAGTTGTTGGCTGCTCATTCCCGCGGCGAGTGCCACGGCCGCCGCCAGCAAAAGACTTCTGGCACCCCAATGTTTTATTGAAATCTGCATGACTGATCACCCTAAGAATTTAAGCAAGCTCGGTTGAATAACCCGCGCAGAAGCGGCCAGTGCCGATTCGTAGGCCGATTCTTCCGCCTTCAAATCCAGAATCGCTTCAGCCAGATCCACCCCTTCGGTCTCCGCCAGGGCGGTTTCAAATCCGAGCCTAAAGCGGGAGAGTTGGTTTTCGGTAGATTCCAGTCGACCGTACGTGGCGGCATTGCCGGCACGTATTTGCCGGAGCTGATCGATGGCGTCCACCATCCGGTTTTGTCGGTCCTGAATAACGGCCGTATCCGGTGCACCGCTGGAGAGTTCGCCCACGACATCGGCCATCAGGGCGAAAACATCCTCGGCCCCCGTAAAGATTTCGGCACCGTTGGCTCTGACCGAGACCTCAGAATTTTCTCCCACGATGTACCGGGCATCAGCGCCGGCCGTGTTGTCACCGACATAGGTAATCACCCCGGTGGCCGGATCGGCCGTAAACGGCGGGGTATCTGTTTTGCGACCGCCGAACAGGTAGACGCCGTTTTGCTGGGTATTGGCCAAGCCCAAAAGTTGATCCCTGATATCGGTGATCTGGTCTGCAGCAATCGCGCGGGATGCGGCGTCACTGGAGCCCGAAGCGTTGGCTGCGGTAATGCGCTTGGCCTGGTTGACAAGATCGTCCGCCATGCCCAGGGTGGTTTCCACGATGTCCAGCCGGGTTTTGGCCACGCCCACGTTGCGCTGGTACTGATCGATGCTGGCGATGGTTTTACGATAATTGAGCACCGACGACATCCCGGCCGGGTCGTCCGATGGCCGGTTGATGCGTTTCTGGGTCGACACCCGTGTCTGGGCATCCACGAGCTTTCCTGCCCGCTGAAACAGATTCCCGGTGACCGTATTGCTGATCTGGTTAGGAGTGATGCGCATGGTGTGCTCCTCGCTTTAGGCCGTGTTCAAATTGGGCACGCTACATCTTCAACAGGGTGTCGAGCATCTGATCCACGGTACTGATCAGCTTGGCCGCCGCATTGTACGCATGTTCAAATTCCACCAGTTTCACCATTTCTTCGTCGATGGAGACCCCCGAAATGGAATCCCGGTAGTTGGCCAGTTGCGAAAGGGTGCTCTCCTGGTAACTGCGGTAGTTTGAGGCCTTGGCCTTTTCGATGCCGACGGTGCTGACGAGGCCGTTGTAGTAGTCGTCGTAGGTGGCGCTGCCGCTGCTCATGGTGGCGCTGTATTGAAGGTTGGCCAGAGCGATGGCGTTGCCGCCGCCGCCGGGAAGCCCCCCCAGATCCGATGCCGCCGCGATACGGCGGGGATCGGCGGAAACGACGCTATTGACCGCCATGTCAGCGGCTGAAGTCCCTGTAAAAAAATTGACGCCTGCGCCGCCGGTCAGATCGAACCCGGCGGCGTGCTGCGTGTTTACCCGGGTGATCATATCCCCGGCCAGTGCATCCATTTGTCCAATGGCCCCGGCCACAATGGTGTCCCGGGTGTCCAGCCAGCCCTTGAGTTTGCCGCTTGTGATGGTTGCGTTGACAGGGGCGCCCGGTGCCGTGTCCCAGGCGATGTCGCTCAGCCCGGTGGCGGCGTTGGTCACCGTGGTCAACTGCCCGAAGGGGCTGATGCCTACCAGTTGATTGCCGTCGTCGAGTGTCACGGTGACCCGGCCGTCGGCGGACTCGGTGCTGGTAAACGAAATCAGCTCGCCCATATCCCTGAGCAGGGTGTCACGCTGATCGCGCTGGGCATTGGCATGTTGGCCGTTCTTTTCGATGTTGACAATTTCCGTATTCAACTCGGTAAGACGGGTGGACATGGTGTTGATGTCCGCCACGGTGCCGGCAATCTGGATGTCGACGTCCTGCTGGACACTGCTCAGATCGGAGCGCATCTTCTGGAAAGTATCGCTCAGGTAGGAACTCTTTGCAGTCAGCACAGCCCGCTCACTCGCTCCGGACGGGTTGTTGGCGAGATCCTGCCAGGCGTTCCAGAAATCACTCATGGCCTGATTGAGGCCATAGCCTTGAGACTCGTTGAATACCATTTCCACCCGGCTCAGTGAATTTTCCTGGGCTTCCCACCGCCCCAGATCACCGGCGGCGTCATTGATCTGCCCGCCGATGAAACGGTCGAACACCCGCGCCACATGGGTGGCCGTTACACCGGTGCCGATCTGGCCGATGCTGGGATCGTCCAGCTGGGGGGAAGTCACCAGGTTGGTCCGCCGGCGGGTGTAGCCGGGGGTATTCACATTGGCGATGTTATCGCCGGTGACCTGGATATTCTGCTGCTGGGCGAAAAGGGACTGCCGCCCGATGTCGAGGATGCCGTTGATGGTTGGCATGGGTTATGGCCTTTCGCTGTCAAACGGTGCGGCCTTAAACGGCCAGCGCCTTGAATATGGCTTGCGGTACCTTGGGCAACGCCACCACTTCAATGGCCGCACCCATCTTGATGGCTTCTTTGGGCATACCGAAGACAATGCTGGTAGCCTCGTCCTGGGCGATGGTCTGGGCACCGGCTTCGCGCATGGCAAATAGCCCTTTTGCGCCGTCGGCGCCCATCCCCGTCAAAATCACCCCCACGGCGTTTTTACCGGCCACCTTGGCCACCGACTGGAACAAAACGTCCACTGCCGGCCGCTGGTAGTGCACCCGCGGCCCGTCCTTGATGGCGACCAGGTACTGGGCCCCGCTGCGCCGAAGCATCATGTGATAGTTGCCCGGAGCGATGAGAGCCACCCCCGGCACGACGTGATCGTTGTCGCGGGCTTCCCGCACCTCCAGTTGACAGACTTCGTTAAGGCGTTCGGCAAACGACTTCGTGAAATTCTCCGGCATGTGCTGGACAATGACGATCCCGGGCGCCGTGCCCGGTATGGCACGGAGCACCGATTCGATGGCCTTGGTGCCGCCGGTGGAAGCGCCGATGGCGATGACCTTGTGGGTGGTCTGGGTCAACAGCGGGGTCGCGGAAACGCGGTTGTTATCATCGGGTTGCCGCATCATCTGAGCCTTCCGTATATCGGCCGCCGCCGCTGCCCGTATGGCGCGGGCCAAATCATTGGCGATGTTTTGTGTCGAATACGATGCCCCTGGCTTGCACAGCACTTCCACGGCGCCCAGGTCCAGTGCCTTCATGGCGATTTCGCTGTTTCTGGGCGTCAGAGAGCTGAGCACCACCACTGGCATGGGGTAATGGCGCATGAGTTTGGCCAGAAAAGACAGACCGTCCATCCGCGGCATTTCCATGTCCAGCGTGATGACGTCGGGTTTGAGGCGCACGATTTTGTCTCTGGCCACATAAGGGTCGACGGCCGTATCGATGACGTCTATGTCGTCAAAACGACTCAATTCCTCGGTCATCTTCTTTCTGACGACTGCGGAGTCATCTACGATTAGAACCCGTATCATGCGCTTTATCTCCATTGACGGCCGCTGCCGGCACCTCGCCGGTGGGCATGCCGAGCTAATGCGGCAGGTCTCCGTCGCAAAACAGGTAAAGGATGAGAGCGCCCTCATCCATGGTCAGCCGCGCGACGGCGCGCGCTGCGGCCGCGTCTTCGGCGGAGACGCCCGCGATCAGTTGAGGCGCGGCAATGTTGAAGACGGCCTCGGATCCGGCGACGGCCGGCAGCACATTGCCGCAAATGATATTGAGCGCCTCTTTAAGGGCGTCCTGCTGCTCGGCGTCGGTAATCTCGTCGTCTTCGTCGAGCCCCAGCATGTTTGCAGCCAGCGCGATCAGGCCGTCCGCCGCAAACCCCATGACCAGGCGGCCCGAATATGGACCCGAGTAGTCTGCACTCACGCTGATCAGATCAACACCGGTGATGGCGTCCGGAGCGTCTGCGGCTTCTGCGAAAATAAATGCCAACTTCTCCAGGGTGTCGATGGTTTCATTGATTAGAATCTCAGTTACGCGATCACGCATCATCGCCTCCTATGCCGGTGAGGGCGCTTATGGTGTCTCGAATCTCCTCGGGAGTGAACGGCTTGTGGACAAAGGCCGCGCCCAGCTCTTTTAACCGGAAGATGCGCGTCTCACTGCCTTCGGTCGAAATCACCACAACGGGAATGCCCGCGGTCTCCGGCTTCGACTTCATCTGGCGGATCATTTCCTCCCCATTCATTACGGGCATGTTGATGTCCACCAGGACAAGATCGATCCAATTTTCAGCGAGGGCGTCCAGCCCTTCCTGGCCGTTGCCGGCCTGGACGACATCTCCCAAGGGGATCTGGGCCATTTTCATGGTTTTCAACACCATGGACCGCATGACCTTGCTGTCGTCTACGATGAGTACGTTCAACGCCATGGTTTACCTCTTAGCCGTTTTCCTTACCCACGGTGAGATTTTCGGCCAGCTCGTCTATCCACTTCAGGGTCTCGCTGGCCACTGTTTCCAGATGCATTGTTTTCAAGCCCAGACGCTGGGTGGCTCCCGGGGCCGGGGCGTATTTCAGGCCGTCGTTGCCGATGCCCACGCCGATCATCCGGCAAAGCACATTGGCCACATGGACCAGATCGATCATGGCATCCGTCGGGTCGGCCTCGTCGGGGCGGTGATGAAACCGCACTGCCGTGATGATGTGCTGCGGAAACGACCATGTTTCCAGGATGCGGGCGCCGATCTCCGCGTGGTCCGCACCGAGTATTCGCTTTTCCGACGCCTGGAATTCTTCTTCCGGCGCTGAGTCGGCAACCATCGCCGCATAATCGTCCTTGACATAGGATCCCAGAATCAGTTTACCGATGTCGTGAAGCAATGCCGCCGTAAAGATTTCCTCGTTGGGGGTTATCTTCAGCACCCGGACCAGACCCTCGGAGGCGACTGAAACGGCGATGGAGTGCCGCCAGAGATCGCCGTCGCCCATGTCATATCCTTGGACGCCCTTGTTCATAACGGTGCTCATGCACGTGGTCATCACCATCTGGATCAATTGTTTGGAGCCGAGAGTGACGATGGCCTGCCGAAGTGAACCGATCTTCTGGGCGAACCCGAAATACGAGGAGTTGGCCAGTCTCAGCAGGCCGGCGGTCAACCCTGGATCATAGCGCAGCACGTCTTCGATTTCAGCGGCGGTGACCTCCGGATCGTTGAGCATGGTGAGCAGGCGGGCCGCGGCCCCCGGTATACTCGGGAAGGCTGCCACCGATGCCAAGATATCTTCGATGCGATCCCGGCTCATAGGTCACTCTCCTTGCCGCCGCTGCTGATCACCACCTTGCCGGTGGCCAGATCGAAATAGACCGTTCGGCTTTTGGTGCCTCCGCAGTCCTCTGCAGACAGCATGACATTGTTCTTCCACAGCAGCTTTTTCAAAAGGGTATGGTTGCGCTCGCCGATTTTGAACATCTCGTTTTTCCCCAGCGGGTTGCCGCACCCGGCGGCCTTGACCACCAGCCGTTTCTTTTGCCCCCCCAGATCATACAGCTGACGAAACAGTGTCGGCACACCGGTGTCGACGAACATGTAGGGATTGCTTTCGGCCTTTTCCTTGTTGATCTTGGACAAGGGAAGCATGGCATGCAAGAGTGCGCCGATCTTCAGCTCCGGATCCCAGACCGTCAGCCCCAGACAGCTTCCCAGAGCGTGGGTGACCAGAACGTCTCCATTATTTCCGATCTTCATGTCACTGACGACTACGACGTGTCTCATTGGCATTAACCCGTCTGTTTCTGATCAGCATGGCGTTTTCCCAAAGGGCGCCGGCTGCACTGTGGGAGCCTTTCAGGCAACATGTTTGTCCATTGTTTTTTGGACATCATGGGTCTGCTCGAAGTTTTCGCTGTTTGCGAATTTAACCAGGTTTCCCACGTCCAGGATCAGCCCCACGCGCCCGTTGGGCATGATGGCGCCCCCGGAGATGCCGGGGATGTCCTGCATGGTGTCGCCGAGGGTCTTGATCACCACCTGCTGGCGGCCGATCAGCTCATCGATGACGAAACCGGCCTGGTGGTTGTCATCTTCCACCACCACCACCAGATCGTATCCGCGTTCGGTGGTGTCGGCGGGAATGTTATAGATGGATGACAGTCTGAACAGGGGAATCAGGCGCCCCTGCAGACGCAGCATCTGCCCCTTGCTCATGACCGTGGAAATATCCGAGGGCTCGGGCTTGATGGAGCGGATGATGGACACCGTGGGAATCACGTATCGATCCTTGCCCACCCGCACCACCATACCGTCGATGATGGCCAGGGTCAGGGGCAGGCTCATCTTGAACACGCTGCCGCGCCCGGGCTCGGAATTGATTTCCACCTGCCCCCGCAGCGATTCGATGTTCCGGCGAACCACATCCATGCCCACCCCGCGGCCGGAGACGTCCGTCACTTCCTTGGCGGTGGAAAATCCCGGTTCGAATACGAGATTGTAAATGTCCTTATCGCTGGGGGTGGTGTTTTCCGGCACCCG
Organism: Pseudomonadota bacterium; assembly: GCA_043825735.1. Taxonomy (GTDB): domain Bacteria; phylum Desulfobacterota; class Desulfobacteria; order Desulfobacterales; family JBDRRP01; genus JBDRRP01. The sequence goes on from JBDRRP010000055.1 coordinate 75,427, forward strand.
TCCCCGCTCTCGGGCCTTTTTTAGGATAGCGTCCCGGTCCAGCCCCTTGCCGTCGTCACGGATTTCCACCACCACCCGGCCGGCGGAGTGGTAGGCCAACAGTTGAACAGTGCCGTTTTCGGATTTTCCGGCCGCCGCACGCGCCTCCGGAGGTTCGATGCCGTGGTCCACGGCGTTTCTGACCATGTGCACCAGCGGGTCGCTGATCACGTCCACCAGGTTGCGATCGATTTCGGTGTCCTCGCCTTCGGTGTGGAAGGTAACTTTCTTTCCGATTTTTTTAGCCAGGTCCCGTACCAGGCGCGCCATTTTGTTAAAAGTCGCCTTGAGGGGAACCATGCGCATGGACATGCTCATGTCCTGCAGTTCCCTGACGATCTTGGTGGTGTGCAGCACTTTCCTTGCCAGCTCGTGGTTCTGGCCCTGGTTGATGACCTCGTCCTGGGCCACCATGGAGTGGGCGATGACCAGTTCTCCCACCATATCGATGAGACGGTCCAGGCGCACGGTGCTCACCCGCACGGACGCGTCCATCGTGGATTCTCCGGCCTTCATCTTTCGCTGGGCCCGAAGCGCCTGCCCCACTTCCGTCACCGAGGCGGCCTTGCTCTTGACCAGGCGCGAGCCGATGGGCGCCTCACCATCGGCGCCTACGGCCGCTTCAACCGCTTCCCGGTTGGCCTTGCCTTGAGCCACCAATAGATCGCCCAGACGCGGGGTCTCCATGTCGTCGACATCGTCTGAGATGCCTGCGGCTTCCGGATCGACCAGCACCTGCATCAGTTCGTCATAGCCGCCCGGTTTGGTGAAAGGACCACCAGAGGTCAACGCTTCATGAACGCGGCCCACCAGATCTTTGATCATGTCCAGGGCCCGAAGGCTCAAATCGGCGTATCCGCCGCTGTATCTGATTTCCTTGTCTCGCACGCGGCTGAGCAGTGATTCCGCGTGATGGCCCATCTCCGCGATGAGGGTGAGTTCCATGAAGGCCGCTGTTCCCTTGACCGTGTGAAAGGCCCTGAATACGGTGCCCACCGAGTCCATGTCTTCTGGATCGTTTTCCAGGGCCAGCAGGGCATCCTCGGCCTGGGCGATAAGATCCGATCCCTCGGCGATGAATTCGCCGAGCAGTTCCTGGTCCGGTTCATCGGGCATGTAATCATCGCGATCGGCAGCGACACTCGCCGCGACGCTGGCATCGCGACCGGCGGATTCTGTCTGAGTCTTGGCAGCCGCGCGTGCGGACGGGGCCGGTGCTTTAGGGGCTACGGCGCCTGGCGTTTCGCGGGCCTCCATGGCCAGTTCGATAATTTCACAGACCTCTGCAAGGACCGTTTCAGCATTTTCGTCTTCGCCGCTCGACAGGTCCCGAAGACGGGAAGCCGCCATTCGGGCCATGTTTGCCGGCACCATGTCCAAGGCATCGCTGTCGGAGAGCCGGGTCAGCGAATCGGCAAGTGCAGCGATATCCGCCAGGTCGCCAGGCTCCAACTGGACCAGCATCGCGGCGGCGTCGTCCAGACTGTACGAAAGGCGATCGTCCTCTGGATCCGGCGGCGCCACCAACTCCGGCACATCGTCGGCGCCGGCGGTGGCCGCAACGATTCCTTCGACGGCGCCGTCGAGATCATCCTCGCCGGATTCCGGATCGCCCAAAGCCCGGGCGGCCGCAGTGAGGGCATCGGCCAAAGCGGCTACCACGGAGAACAGGTCGCCCGCCGCCTTATGGGCGATGACCCGCACCGCGCGCTCGCACGCGGCAAGCACCCCGGCAATATGTGATGCGTCTTCCGGGAGCGCCTCCCGAATCCGCCAAATGGCACCGTAGGCCATGGTCCAGCCGTCGATGTCATTGAGACTGATGGCTTCAATGTCTTCAGCTGTTTTCTGCAGACGCTCGATCCAGGTGTCGGTGTTGCGTGTCATCGTTTGTCCCTGAAGTTGATGGTGTGTCCGATCCAAGGGTTTTCAGTCAATATGTCCCACTCAGCACTCTGCCGGTGCGCCCTGTCGGGGCAAATCGGCCGGAACGCCGATAAACGGCCTGCGGGTTCAACAGGTGATCGAGCAATCTCATGGCCCCGGCAACCCACTTCACAGAATGGGCCAGCAATGATGCGTTTCGGGTGTTCATGTCATTGACACGCACCAGCGTGGTCACCAGCGCCTCCCGGGATCGTGTCAACCGCTGTGCCGTGGGAAGATCGAGGCGCGCAACCAAACGCGAAAACGAAACCGGGCCGGATGCATTGAACCAATCCCGATTGAGGGCATGGGTCAGCACGACGCGACGTCGCTCCAACTGGGAAATGGCGTTAATCAGCATCTCCTTATCGGACCGGGCGGCATGAAGGCCGTCCAGGCTGGAGGCAATGGTTGCCACGCTTTCCTGATGCAAGATTTCCACCATTCTTTGATAAATGACGGTCTCCTGCGTCAAAATATCGATGAGCGCATCTATTGGGTTGTCCATTGGCTCGCTCTCCATGCCACTGGTGCCGGCTTCTGCCCGATGGATCATGCCATCTGGTCGAATACGGATTCCTTGATCATATTGAATGCGATCTTCTCGCCATTGACGGAATAGGTACCGGCCGTGAGTCGCCGGCGAATCTGATGCACCCTGTCTTCATTCACATCGGGAAGTGATGAGACCCGCTGCCGGGCGTCCTGGATTTCCATTGCTTTGGGCGAGAGCACCACTTTGTCGGCACTGCTGCCTGAAGCCTGACGGTGATGTCGCCCGGCCGCGGGGGCGCTGCTGCGCGGGTCCGGGGTATAAACGTCAATGGCGTCAGAATTCAGTTTTCCAGTTATTTCCATGGGGTCCCTCTCTTTTGTCGGTGCAGGTCAGGGCCATCTGGCGACACTAAAATGGCGTCTTCGTCCCCTGACCTCGGTTGACGCTCATTTGAGTTATCGGTCCCGGACGCTGAAACCTTTAGCGGCGGCGCGGCCGGTCCTTCGGGCGCACCATCGGCAGACGCCTGGTTTTGGGACAGTTGCGCCATAAGCACCCGCGCCAGCCCCAGACCACCGGACCCTGCGATTTGCCCGGCCAGCGCCTCGTCATGCATGCCCTTGAACATCTCCTCGGCATTGTTTTCTTCAAACAGTCCGCCTTTTGGAATCGACTGGCGCATCTCCTTGAGCAACTGATTGATAAACAAGGATTCCATCTCCTGACAGACGCGTTTGAGCTCATCCGGCGAGCGGGGAGCGTCGGAACGGACGGCGGCGGTGCGGACGCGGTGGGTGCTGCCGCCGGCCACGGAATCGACGGGCACTGTGGGTGCCAAGGGGCTCATTACATGATCTCCAGTCTGGCCTGCAGAGCGCCGGCTTGTTTGATGGCCTGGAATATGGCGATAAGATCCCGGGGGGAGACCCCCAATGTGTTCAAGGCCCGAACCACGTCGCCGATACTCACTCCGGACTCCACGAGAAAAATGGGGGAGCGTTCCTCTGACACGGCCACGTTGGACTCGGGCGATACCACCGTCTGCCCCTGAGAAAACGGCAGGGGCTGGTTGACGTCTTTGGTTTCACGGATCTGAATGCTTAAATTGCCGTGAGCGATGGCGATGGTGGATATCCTGACATCGGCGCCCATGACCACGGTACCGGTACGCTCGTTGATGACCACCCGGGCGGCATTGTCGGGACTGACCTCCACGTTTTCGATCAGGGTCACCAGAGACACCGGGTTGTCTCGATAGGGGCCAGGGATCACCACGTTGACGGTGCCCCCATCAGGCGTGTTGGCATAGCTACCCAGCAGCGCCGCGTTAATGGCGGCCGCCACCCGGGCCGCCGTGGTGAAATCAGCCCGGTTGAGGCTGAAGGTCATGATGTGGTCCTGGGCAAAGGAAGTGCGCACCGACTGCTCCACCGTGCCGCCATTGACCACACGGCCCACGGTGGGAAAGTTTTTCTGGATCCCGCCTCCGGATTTCCCGGTGGCCTGAAATCCGCCGGTACTGACCGGCCCCTGGGCGATGACGTAAATGTTGCCGTCGCCGCCTTTAAGGGGCGTATAGATCAGGGTGCCGCCCTGGAGGTTCTTGGCGCCGCCGATCGCGCTCACCAAAACATCGAGGCGGCTGCCCACGCCGACAAACGGCGGCAGATCGGTCGTGACCATGACACTGGCCACGTTGTCGGCGGCGATGTCGCCCGGCTTGACGGTGACCCCCATTTTATCGAGCATATTGCTCATGGTCTGAACGGTCATTTCGGCGCTGCCGTCACCGGTGCCGTCCAGACCGATCACCAGTCCATAGCCCACGAGCTGGTTGGCCCGGACCCCTTTAAGATCGGCCATGTCCTTGATGCGCATGGCGCTGGCCGGCTCCGCCAGCAACATCAGCACGACCAGCATCACACCGGTGGCGGCCCGTATCCGCCCAACCAGGTAGGCGCTGCCGGTTATCCATCGAGGGTAGTATCCGGGCAATAACGTCATGGTATCCGTCTCCTCACCCTTTAAAAGGGCCAGATCGTATCAAACACCCGGGTGAGCATGCCCGGTTTCTGACGGTCGTTGATCACACCGGCACCGCTGTAATAAATCTGCGCATCGCTCACATGCCGGGAGAGCACTTCGTTGTTTGGGGAGATATCCTTGGGGCGGATAATGCCGCTCAAGCTGATGATCTGCTCCTCGTTGTTGATGGTGACCGAGCGCGATCCGGCGATGAGCAGATTGCCGGTGCTGGTAATGGCATTGACCCGGGCGGAGATATAAGCGGTGAACTCACCGCTGCGCTTGGTTTCCCCAGTGCCTTTGAAGTCGCTCTGGATACCGCTTTTCACCTGGGCAAAGGGGTTGAAATCCGTGCGGGTGTCTGGGAATTTCTTCTCCAGGTTGAAAAAGGCGTTGAGCTGGGCGTTGATGCTTGAATCCCGGTCGGTCTTTGTGGTGGCCTTGTTGATGGCCTCGGCCGACTCGACGATGCGCACGGTGACGATATCGCCCACCCGACGGGCCTTCACGTTGGAAAACATATCGTTTAAGGCAGCATCCTTTTGCCACAAAGAGCCCGGGTTGATGCTTTCCAGTGACGCTGAAGGCGGCTCCGGTGTCTGCAACACCACTGGCGCCGCAGCCAGGGGCGGTTTTTTGGGGATACTGTCGGTCACGCACCCGGAGACGGATAAAACCGCCAGGAGGAGAATAATGCCGGATGCCCGGCCCAAGTGCCATTTTTCTGAGGCTGCCGTCATCGTCGTATTCCTTTCCATCAGAACGCCACCTTTACCGTTTTAGAATCAACGACACGCGCCATAACACGCCGATTGGATTCAAGATTGATTACGCTGACCTGCTCACCGCGTCGTCCCTTTTCCTTCACTTCGCCCAGGGTACTCACAGTGAGTCCGCCGATTTCAAGTACGATCTTGACGATATCGCCCCGATCCACCAACGGCGGTCGCGCCACCAGGTCTTCCCTGAGCGGCGTGTCGATATGAAGGGTGCGCCGGGCCCGAAGCCCGATCACGTCTTCGGGGCTGGTGATAACCCCGGTCGGCAGCTCGGCCAGATCCATGTCCACAAGCTTGATGTCCGCCTCGGAGATGGACTGGTTGCGCCCGATAGGTTGGCTTGTCACCACCACCTGGGTTGTCACGAGAAGGTTGACGGTAACCCAGGTCTTTTCCCTGAGGATGCCGTCCACGTAAAACTCAACCGTGAACGGGATCGTCCGCAGAAAGTCCAGTCGCGGCGGCGGCAGAACCCGGTAGGTGATCTTGCCGGAAGGCAGTACGGTCTCTCCGTTTACCGTAAATTTCACCACGCGAACACGATCGGAAGGCCAGGGAGTCCGTTTCAGAAGGTATCCCATAACGATCTGTTCCAAAAATGCGTCGGAAATTGTCACGGCGTTTCGATGAACCAGGATCCGCTCGGGCACCTGCAGAGAAACGGTGTCGATGGCCACGCCGCCCTTTTGCAGGTACGCCGTAATGTCGGCCCTGTCGATGATCCGGGTCTGCCCCGGGTCCGGAGCCTCCCCGATGGACACCGCCCCAATAGCCTGACGCACATCGGCCGCTCCGCCGGTCACGTCGGCCACATGCATCAGCTGCAGGTGCTGTGGGTCGATATAGACGTTGTCCGGGGCTCGCACACTCACCCGGTCGCCGGCATCGGTCGCAGCGCAAAGCAGCATCGAGGCCATCAGGCAAAGCACCGCCAAAAGCGGCCTTGCAAGGTGTTTCGTGTTGCGTTTCCGTCGGCTGTTCACAAGTTCACCCTCCCCATTGCGATGCATGGCGTTATCGCTTCAACTGGTTGGCCATCTGGAGCATCTCGTCGGCGGTCCGGATGGTTTTGCTGTTGGTTTCATAGGCCCGCTGGGCCGCGATCATTTTCACCATCTCGTCCACCACGCTCACATTGGAGCCTTCCAGGTATCCCTGGGCGATGAACCCCATGCCGTCCTCGCCGGCGGTACCGGTGGCGGGGCTGCCCGAAGCGCGGGTTTCCTCATAAAGGTTGCGCCCCATGCTTTTGAGACCGGCGGGGTTGGGAAACCGTACCATCGTGATGGTACCCACCTCTGCGGGCTCGGTCTGACCGGGCTGGAGCACCGACACGGTGCCATCAAGCCCGATTGAAATGGAGGTTGCGTCCGTAGGGATGGTGATCTCCGGCTCCATGGCAAATCCTTCGGCGGTCACGAGCCGTCCTTCGCTGTCGACGTGGAAAGCGCCGTTTCGGGTGTATGAGGCCTGACCACCCTGGGAGGTGACCTGAAAAAATCCGAGGCCCTCGATGGCCATGTCGAGCTCCCGCTTGGTATTTTGCAGCTCCCCCTGGATAAAACTCTTGCTGACACTGGAGGGCCCCGTGCCGTGACCGATCTGGATACCCACGGCCGTTTCGGTATCCGCTGTAGACGCCGATCCGGCCTCCTTCAGGGTCTGGTAAATCATGTCCTGAAAATCCGCCCGGCTTTTCTTGAATCCGGTGGTGCTCACGTTGGCCAAGTTGTTGGCGATCACATCGATGTTCAGGGTTTGCGCCTGCATCCCGGTGGCCGCGGTCCATAGACTTCTGATCATGCTGGTCTCCTGTCTGGGCGGTCTTAGACCGGCCGCCCCACCTCGTTGATGGCTTTTCCGGTGGTATCATCCGCCGACCGCATGGCTTTCTGGTAAGACTCATAGGCCCGCAGCGTGTCGATCATTTCGGTCATGGTCATGATGGTGTCCACATTGCTTTGCTCCACGTGGCCTTGCTTGACGACCGCCGGCTTTTCGGGGCGCGTTGGCGTGACATCCTTCGGGGCGCTGAACCGGGTGCGCCCCATTTTTTCAAGCCGTTCAGGCGTGTCAAAGGCGACGATCTTGATGGTGTCCACCTTGGTATCGCCCACCCAGATGCCACCCTGCTCGTCAATGTTGACTTGATCTCCTGCCAATCGAATCTCCCCCCCGTCACCCATCACCGGTTGACCATCGGAGGAAACAAGGCTTCCGTTCTCGTCCAGACGGAACTGACCGTCTCGGGTGTACTGCTCCCCGGCGCCGGTCTGGATCACAAAAAACCCGGTGCCCACTAGGGCGATGTCCAGTGGGTTGTCGGTGCGCCGCAAAGGGCCTGAGGAATAATCGGTGCGCGTAGCGACAATCTTTACGTGATAGTTGTCGGGCAGTTGGAGGGACCCATCGGCCAGTGTCTGGCTATCGGCGGTGTCTTCCATGGGCAGGTAGCTGCCGAAGACCGGGTGATCGGCTTTGAACCCGGCCGTGCTGGCATTGGCCAGGTTATTGGAGAGAATTTCGAGCCGCTGCATCTGTGCGGTAGTTCCCGAAGCAACTGAGTAAACGATATCGCTCATGAACATCCTCCATGTCGGTGGAAGCGAATGGCAGGTCGTGTCGACCGCCCGCTCTGCAGTTGAAGGTAGCAAATTCCGTACCACTGAAAGTAACCGGGGGCGCCGCGACATCTGACGGCACCGGTTGGAAGTCTTGTCGGCGGTATGGGAAAGGGATGGCGGGTGAGGATCATCAGCGGCTGGCGTTTGCCGCCGTTTCGCGGTGACAGGGCAACCAGGGCGACCGGCCACTTGACGGGCAATGGTGTATTTTCCAGCGAGCCGTCGCCGCTGATCGAGATGACCCGCTTTCGGCTGCCGCAGTGACCGCGATCAGATGGCGCCCGGTTTTTGGGTGCCCGGGCGGCAGAATTTACCGCTTCACCACGAGTCAGTGGATGCGGCGGTTCTGCTGGCGCTGCTGAATCTTGCGGGCCAGGGACATGGTGGCCGGTGCGTGCTGCACCGGTGGTTCGTGCGACGGGTCATCCTTTGGCGGCCAGTCGTCGAGAGGTGACGCTGCAGCCTGGGCCTCTGAAGCGGCAGCGCGCGCCGCCGAAAAATGCATCGGCGCGGCGTCTTCAACGGCGGCCATGAACTGCTGCCGGTGGGCGTCCACGGCGGTAATAATGGACGAAAAGGCATTTTCGGCGACCTGGCCGATGCGGCGCGAGTCCATCATGGTGTGAAAATTGGCCGGCATCATCGGCCGGAGCGCCAGTTGCCGGCGGTAAAGACGCTGTGAGCGAAAAATCAGCGCGACACTGGCCAGGCAGATGACCAGAGCGACGCCGTCAACGGCCATTTCAAGAATCGTCAGGATCTCAGTGGGCATGGGCTTTCTCCTTTGCCGTCAACCGCCGGGGATTGTTGATTGGCGATTGTTGATTGTTGATTGGCATTGCTTTTTCTCTGTCTTTTCTGTCCTCTGACATCTGTCCTCTGACCTCTGACCTCTGACCTCTGACATCTGACATCTGTCTTCTTCCCGCCAATCTGTTGACGGCACCGGCAATCTTTCGGCGCCGGGCGAGCGCTGTGGATGGGCACTAACTAACATCGATGAGCCCCTGCTTGCGCAAGTGGTTGCGCATTCGGATAATGGCCTGGCTGTGGATCTGAGAAACCCGCGACTCGGTGATATTGAGCGCCTTGCCGGCCTCTTTCATCGTGAGTTCATCCATGTAGTAAAGGGAAATCACCAGTTTTTCTTTTTCAGGAAGATTCTCGACGGCTTCTGCGATGCCGGTCTGCAACTCTTTTAGCCGGGTCATGGTGAGGGCGTCAGCCCCATCGCCGGACATCAAGGCATTTAAGATGGTTGTCTTTTCATCGTCCGAGTGGACACCCATCTCCTCGAAGCTGACAAACGAAATGCTCGACATCCGCTTGATATCATGGAAAGTATCCAGCTCAACGCCCATTTCATGGGCCAGTTCCTCCGCTGTCGGCGGACGACCGAACCGGTTTTCCATGGCCATGAACGTCTGGTCCATTTCGCGCACTTTCTTCCGATTGGAGCGGGACAGAAAATCCCTGGAGCGCAGTTCGCTGAGCACCGCGCCTTTGATCCGGAAGATGGCATACGTAAGAAAACTGTTGTCTCTGGTCGGATCGTACCGGTCCAGTGCCTGGATGAGTCCGATGACGCCCACATGGATCAGATCGTCCACCTCAACATGCTGCGGCAGATGAACCGCAATTCGGTGTACGACCCGTTTCACGTAGGGCAGGTAACTCTCGATGATCTCTTCCCGCGTCGGTTGCGCAGGAGTTAGAGATGCTTTCGCCGCCATGGCTGCTCTCTTTCGGTAAGTGGTGGGGCAGCGTCGGAGCCGCTCCCGATCAGTCGTTTTCAGCGCGTACCGGCTGTTTTCTCTCGAACTTTTCTTCCAGCAGGTAACGCCAGAAATGGTTGTCGTATCCTTCGGGCACCACCGGCGCCGGCATTGCCACAATCACGTCGGCCAGGGCCCGAATGCTTCGGCTGGCAGGGGCCTCCGGGTTGACGTCGCACACCAGGGACTGGCGCCGCACCGCTGTGACGAGCGCCTGGTCGCGCATCACACTGCCGCAATATTCCATGGAAATGTCCAGAAACCGGCGGCTGACCAGATCCAACTGCCGAAACACTTCTTCGCCTTCCCGTTCCGAGGCGGCCATATTGACGACCACGTTGAACCGATCCTCGCCATATTTGAGTCGCATGACCTTCATGAGGGCGTAGGCATCGGTAATGGCTGTGGGTTCTGGTGTCACCAGCACCACAATATCATGCGCGGACACATTAAAGTACATGACATTTGAGGAAATCCCCGCTGCCGTATCGATGAGCAGAATGTCCGCCGTGTCCATGACCGCATCCAGCGATGTGATGAGCCGCATCCGTTGGGCTGGTGTCAATGCGGTGATGTCCTGGATGCCCGAGGAAGCGGGTAGAATCTGCATTCCTCCCGGCCCCGTGACCAGAATGTCCGCCACGCGCTTTTCCCCGTTGATGACATGAGACAGATTATAGCGCGGGGCCTTTCCCAGGAGAACATCGACGTTGCCCAGCCCGAGATCGGCATCCAGAACGAGCACGCGCAGTCCGGCCGTGCACATCGTAAATGCCAGATTGGCGACGATGTTGGTTTTTCCCACGCCGCCCTTGCCGCTGGTGACCGACACCACGCGGGTGTTGGATCGGTGCGCCGTGGAATCGTTTTCCCGGCCATGACCATTTTTCGCGATCAGTTTGCGGGAGAGGTTGATGACCTTTCCACCATTTTCCGATGAACGTTTTTCCATTGTTTACAGACTCCCAGGGGGAACGGTCGTTATCGATATCAGGCCAGGTTTCCGACTCTGGCGGGCGGCGGCATCCGGGTTCCGGAAGCCAACGGTCTCGGTTTGCAGTAACGGCAGGGGTTAAATCCCTGCGATAACGCATCTTCCATACTATCAAAAGAGATGAAGTTTTCCGATTTGATCATCTTGGTCCATTTGCAGTCCGTGCGGTGAAAAATGTCGGAGTTGCTGTTGGCCACAAAGGGCTGCCCTGCGTTGTCGATGGCCCGGGCAGATCGCGGCACGTCCTGCCGGCGCTGCCCGTCAGCCGGTGTCACGGTCATAGGGTGCGCCTCGGTCGTCCCGGGCGTGTAGTCCGCCACCAGGCGACGGGCCAGCCAGACCATCGTGCCATCGTGAAGGTCTTCAGGAATTTCACTTCCGTCGCTGACAAAGGCCAGGGGCATCCGGCTCCGGTGCAGCACGTTGAGCACGTTGCCGCAGCTGACGCTTTCATCGAATTTGGTAAAAACCAGAGCGCCAACGGCCAGCGGTTGAAACCCGTTCATGATCCGGTCCAGGTCTTCCTCTTTGGTGCCGACACTCATGACCAGATGGACCTCCGCATGCCGGGCACCCTTGAGCAGTTGCTGGAGGGATGCCAGTGACTTGACGTCGCCGGGGGCGATGCCCGGGGTATCCACCAGTACCACCTCGCAACCGGACAGGGCGGACAGGGCGTGTTTGAGTGATTTCGGATCAAACACCGGGGCCATGGGCACCTGCAGGATATCGGCATAGAGCTGCATCTGTTCAACGGCGCCGATGCGCTGGTGATCCAGGGTCAATAACCCAACGGTCAGGCCCTCGTCGACGGCCATCCGCGTGGCCAACTTGATGACGGTCGTAGTCTTGCCGACTCCGGAGGGACCGACAAAAACCATGACGGCCGGGGCAGCCGATGTCTGCTGAGGCGCCCGGGTGCGAATGCCTTCCAATTCCAGGGCATTGGCCAGAGCCGCTGCCGGATGCGCCGACGCCGATCCCATGCGGCGAAGGCATTTGTCCGTGAGGATGCGGTTGACACCCTGCCCGTCCAGATGCCTTCTGAAACGGCTGTCGTCTCGCGGGGCGGCCGGCGGCGTTTCTTCCGCGGCCGCTCGCCCCGCCCTGCCCTTCAAACCGGCGATGCCATTATTGATCGATGACATGATCCGTCCGCTGGTGCGTCGCCGCGCGGCACCCATCGACAGGGTCACCACATCATCGCCGGACGCGGGCGGTTGCGCCGGTGAGACCGCACGACCCATCGACGACGGATCGATGGCGGCCGTAACCTCAACCCCCTTGGTCTTTGCACCGCCCAGCACCCCATAAGAGCGGATGCTCTTGGCAGACAGGATCACTGCATCAGGCCCGAACTCCTGCTTAATCACGGCCAGGGCCGCCGTCATGTCTTTGGCTTCGAATCGTTTGATCTGCATCTTAGAGTGTCACCGTCCCCAAAGCTTGAATGTTGGCGTTGGTCAGGATCTCCTCGTAGGAAATCACCGACAGGTTCGGGAAAAACCGATCGAGCAGTTTTTTCACATGGAGGCGTATGGGTGCCGAGCACAGCACCACCGGGTTTTCATGCCGCTCTTTATATTGGTTGAGTGCCACTGAGAGTTTTTCGGCAATCAACTGGGCGGTCTTTGGGTCAATGGTGAGGTAGGAACCCTGCTGGGTGTGCTGGATGGCATCGGCCACGGCGCTTTCCACGCTCTGGTCCAGGGTAATCACCGCCAGAGTGTCCTGATGGCCCTGATGCATGCCCGTGATGGTCCGGCTCAGCGCCTGACGCACATACTCGGTCAGCAGTTCGAAGTCCTTGCTCACCGGCGCCCAGTCGGCGAGGGTTTCCAGAATGGCCAGCAGATCGCGGATGGGCACCTGTTCGCGCAGCAGGTTCTTCAGGACCTTCACCACACCGCCCAGACTCACCAGATTGGGTACCAGTTCATCCACCACCTTGGGGTGGGTCTCCTTGAGTTTGTCCAGCAAGTGCTGAGCTTCCTGACGGCCAAGCAGTTCATGGGCATGCCGGTTGATGACATCCGACAGATGGGTGGTGAGCACTGTTGCCAGGTCCACCACCGTGTAGCCCGCAGCAATGGCTTTTTCCCGCACCGATTCCCGGATCCACAGGGCCGGCAACCCGTAGGTGGGCTCCGTGGTGGGGATGCCGTCGATGGTATCCACCGCGGTACCGGCGTTCATGGCCAGAAAATGATTGGTCATGAGTTCGCCCTTGGCCACAACGTTACCCTTCAAAAAGATGGCGTACTCTCCGGGCCGGAACTGCATGTTATCCTGAATGTGAATGGAGGGCACGACAATACCGATGTCCTGGACCATTTGCCGGCGGATGGCCTTGATGCGGTCCAGCAGTTCTCCGTCCTGCTCCATGTCCACCAGGGGGATGAGCCCGTAGCCGATTTCCAGGGAAAGAATGTCCAGCGGCGGCAGCGGCTGGACCTGGGCGCCGGGCAGCGCCTTGACTTCCGCGGCCTCGATCATATCCCTTTCACTCGCCTCGCCCTCCTTGCCGGCCTTGAACAGAAAATAGGCGAGCGTGCCCGACAGGATACCCAGCGACATGAACGGCACCGTGGGCAGCCCGGGGATCAGACCAAAACCGATGAGAACGACGGATGCCACGGCAATGGCCCGGGGCTGGTTGAAAATCTGCTCGGCGACTTCCCGGCCCAGGCTGGCCTCGGCGCCGGCGCGGGTGACGATGATACCCGCCGCCGTAGAGATGATCAGGGCCGGGATCTGGCTCACCAGGCCGTCACCCACGGTGAGCAGGGTGTAGTTCTGGGCAGCGTCGGCAAAGGACATGTCGTTTTGGAACACACCGATGATGAGGCCCCCCACGATGTTGATGCCCGTTATAATCATGCCGGCCACCGCATCGCCCTTGACGAACTTGTTGGCGCCGTCCATGGCCCCGTAGTATTCCGATTCACGGGCAATCTCCAGGCGGCGGGCCTTTGCTTCGTCCTCATCGATGATGCCGGCGTTCAGATCCGCATCGATGCTCATTTGCTTGCCGGGCATGGCGTCCAGGGTAAACCGGGCGGCCACCTCGGCGATACGGCCGGCCCCTTTGGTAATAACCATAAAATTGATCAGCACCAGAATAATGAAGACGATGATCCCGATGACGTAATTGCCGCCGACAACGAAATTACCGAAGGCGTTGATGACCTTGCCGGCGGCACTGGTACCTTCGTTGCCGTGGAGCAGAATCATTCGCGTGGAGGCCACGTTCAGTGAGAGCCGAAAGAGTGTGGTGAGCAGCAGGACCGAAGGAAACGCCCCGAACTCCAGCGGCTTGAGCACGTACATCCCCACCAGCAGGATCACCAGGGAGATGGTGATGTTCAGCGACAGCATCAGGTCCAGCAAAAACGCGGGGATCGGAATCAGCATCACACACAGAATGCCCACCAGCCCGAGCGGCATCAGGAGCTCGCTGTTGTTGGTGAGAAACGGAATCTGGCCGGCGTAAGGTCTTTGTTTGGCGAGCTCCATATCCATTCAACTCCAATTCAGTTTACGTGCGTCAGATAGCGGGCGTGACCGCGGCAATCGGAAATGGAAAGATGCACTTTTCATGCCTGCTCTGAACGCCCCCCGGTCTTGCCCTTGAGCCGGTAGACGTAGGCCAGCACTTCGGCAACCGCCCGGTAAAGATCCACGGGGATGGTGCCGCCCACTTCCACGGTCTTGAATAGTGCTCTGGCCAGCGGTTTCTGCTCCACCAGCGGGATGCCGTTTTCGGCGGCGATTTCCCGTATGCGGCGGGCCACTTCTCCGGCCCCCATGGCCAACACCCGCGGCGCGTCCATTGACGCGGCGTCAAATTCCAGGGCAATGGCCAGATGGGTGGGGTTGGTGATGACGACATCGGCGCGGGGCACGGCCGCCATCATCCGCTGCCGTGACATCTCGCGCTGCATTTTTCGAATGCGCCCTTTGATCTGGGGGTCGCCCATGGTCTGGCGCATTTCGTCTTTCACTTCCTGCTTGGTCATGCGCAATTCCTTGGCATGCTGCCATTTCTGGAAAGCAAAATCCAACACGGCCACGGCGATCAGGGCCAGGCACACGAAAAAGGCGATTTGAAAGGCGGCCTCGCCAAAAAATACCAGTATCTGCCCTACCGTCATATTCATCAGCCCCGGGATGTCATCGATCTGACGCTTGGCCACCAGATACGCCACGGATCCCACCACAATGAGCTTCACCCCGCTTTTGAGCAGTTCCATCAAGGATTTCAGGGAGATCAGCTTCTTGATGCCGTTGATGGGATCGAGCTTTTCCAGCTTCGGCATCAACGGCTCGGTCGTGACCTGAAACCCGATCTGCATCACGTTGCCCGTGATGCCGCAAAAAATCACGGCCAGCAGCACTGGCGTCAGCAGCAGCAGGATCTGACTGAAGATATGCATGAGCAGACGGTGGGCTGCCGGGATGCTGCCGGCCCGATAGCTGTTGAGGTGAGCGAAGATGTCTGTCATGGTACCCGAGAGCAGGGCCAGCATCCACCCGCCGGTGAAGTAGAACACCCCCATGACGGCGATGAGGATCATTACCGACGGCACTTCCCGGCTGAGGGCCACCTGCCCCTTGCCACGCGCATCTTCGAGTTTTTTCCCCGTCGCGGGTTCTGTTTTTTCCTGATCACTGTCAGCCATGAATCGTCAGGCTCCCATGAGGGTAATGAGTCTGAGCAAAATTTTGGGCAATTCGGTGAACAGCCCCTCCAGATAATTGATGAAATGCGGCAGGGTGATCCCGACAAACACCAGCCCCACCATGATATTGAGCGGCATCGCCACAATGAACACATTCATCTGGGGAACGGTCCGTGCCACCAGTCCCAGCGCCACGCTCACCAGGAGCAGGGCGATGATCACCGGCGCGCCCACTTTGACGGCCACCACAAACATCTGCCCGCCCAGTCCCATCAAATCATGGATAAGCTGCGGGCTCACGGACATGCCGCCGATAGGGATCCTGTAGAAACTTTCCACCATGGCCTTCAGGCACCAGTGGTGCGCATTCATGACCAGAAAGAGCAGCGTGGCGATCAGGTTGTAGAGCTGGCCAAGAATCGGCACCTGGTCACTGGTATTGGGGTCCACCACGTTGGCCAGCGCCAGCCCCATCTGGTAGCCGGCCATCTGCCCGGCCAGTTGAATACCCGAAAAGAGCAGGCGCACAGTGAGGCCGATGACCATGCCGATGAGAATTTCGGCCCCTGCGGCCAGGGCCAGGGCCAGGGGCCGGCCCACCGGGGGCACACTCACGCCGCTGAGCAGCGGCAACAGTAAAAAGGCGGTGGCAAAGGCGAGCCCTAAGCGAAAAATAATGGGGATATTGCGGCTGCCGAACACCGGCAGCCCGGTGAACATGGCCCCCATCCGCAAAAACACGAACACGAAGAGATCGAACCGGGGCATTAAAACGGTGACGGTTTCCATGCTCAACCCCCCGCTGCCGTTTGATTCGTCACAAAAGAAACGAATTCACCACGGAGAACACGGAGTTCGCAGAGACCCCCTGAAAGAGACAACTGAGATTTCATCTCCGTGTCCTCCGTGTTCTCCGTGGTTCTGAAATCCATTTTTTTGATACCGCCAGGCTTCTTCACCGGGCAACGGTGGGAATCATCGTCACGATATTTTGCATAAAATCGATCATGGTCTGGATCATCCACGGAAACAGCAGCAGCAGGACCAGCGCCACCACCAGCATTTTGGGGATGAAGGTGAGCGTCATCTCGTTGATCTGGGTGGCGGCCTGGAACATACTGATCAGAATACCAACCGCCAGTCCCGAAAGGAGCATGGGCGCCGACAGGAGAATGGCAGTCTTGATGGCCTGAAGAAAAATTCCGGTTATAAATTCCGGGGTCATAACAACTCCTTAGTGCGCAAACTCAGATGGCAACTTCAGGTCAGGCGAAACTCTTTATCAACGAGCCGATAATGAGATACCAGCCGTCGGCCAGGACAAAAAGCATGAGTTTAAAGGGCAGTGAAATCATGACCGGCGGCAGCATCATCATACCCATGGACAGCAGCACGCTGGCCACCACCATGTCCACGATGAGAAAGGGCACGTAGAGCAAGAGGCCGATCTGAAAAGCCGTTTTGACCTCGCTGATAATAAAGGCCGGAATCAGCACCACCGTGGAGACGTCCGCCATGGTGCGCGGCCGCTCGGCTTTGGCGATATCGATAAACAGCGCCAGGTCTTTTTCCTTGGTCTGGCGAAACATGAACTCGCGGATGGGTCCCATGGCCTTTTCAAGGGCCTGTTTCTGGTCGATACGGGACTCCAGGTAAGGCTGGATGGCGCCCTGGTTCACATTCTCCCACACCGGCATCATCACGAAAAACGTCAGAAAGAGCGACAGGCCGATGACCACCTGATTGGGGGGCATCTGGTTGGTTCCCATGGCCTGGCGCAGCAGCGACAGTACCATGACGATGCGGGTAAACGAGGTGAGCATGATCAGGATGGCCGGCGCCAGAGACAGCACCGTCATCAGCAGAAAGATTTCCAGCACCGCGGGGAACCGCTGCCCTGCGCCGCCGGTTCCGGTGTCCACACCGATGCTCAGGTAGGGTGTATCCACCTTCAACGGTTCGGCATAAAGGGGTGTCGGCCCGGCCGGAACGATCACGGCCATCAGGGTCAACAGCACGATCAAAGCAGCGGTTTTCATGGTGCGTGTCATGGATTCTCCGGTTGTGATCGGTCCCGCCTCAGAGCGGGTGCGCATTCCCTCCCCTGACGAGACTGCCTTCGGGCAAACGCAAGCGGTGTGCCAACCCTGCGTCATGGGGCGAGGATCCGGCACTGCCACCGTTTTTCAACGTCTTTTCAAATTGTTGCAGAAACCAATTTCTGATGGCCGTTCCATATTTCTGATTCTCGACGGCGGTATTGCGGGATATTGATGACGCACCCGACAAGGCATTGACGGCGCGCGCGTCTTTTTGGCAGGTGCTGCCGGTGAACGAGGCACCTTTCCACTCAGGCGTCTTGCGGCTGTCTTGTTTACAGCGTATCTGTCGAGATCCAAAGCGGTTGACCGAAACGCAAATAAGTGCATAACCAGGTAGTGGAATATGTGTCCCCCCATCGGTGGGGTTGCGTATTTGCCAGGCAGTTCACACCATCGCCCCCCATGGAGCGCACGCTATGAAGATGAAAACGTTGTGCACGATACTGAGTGCCGGCCTGTTTTTCGCAGGTACCGCCAATGCCGGCCCGGTGGATCGGGTGCTGCGCTTCGGGGTGAACGTCAGCAAAATGGGAAACCTGGACCCTCATCTCGCCGCCGGATCACAAGACCGGGCATTAGCAGACATGGTTTTCAACGGGCTGCTGCGCTACCAGCCGGGCAACGCGCCCACCATAGAACCGGATCTGGCCGCCAGCATCCCGGAATTCGAAATGATCGATGGCCGCCAGGTGTGGACGTTCTCCTTGCGCAAAGGGGTTCTGTTCCATCCAGGCCCCCTAACGGCCCCCTATGAATTGACGGCGGAGGACGTAGTCTACTCCCTTCGAAAATCGGCCGAAAAGACCACCAGCGCTTACGCGGGAGAGTACGCCGGCATGACGTTTGAAACCGTCGATGCCTACACGCTGCGCATCACCCCGGAGCGGCCACTCTCCGCCGTTCTTTTCCTGGCCAAGTTCACCAACTACGGCGGCGGGTTCATCGTCAGCAAGCGCGCCGTGGAAACCATGGGCCTTGCGGCGTTTCAGAAACACCCGGTGGGCACCGGCCCCTTTCGTTTCAAGCGCTATGAGATGAAAGAGAAAGTCGTGCTGGCCAGTCACCGGGAATACTTTCGGGGCCGACCGCTGCTCGATGGGGTGGAAATCCACTTCGCGCCAGATGGAAAAAAACGGGCCGAGGATCTGCTCTCAGGCAAATTGGACGTGGTGATCGCCTCCGGCGACACCGGCTGGATCAACATGATGGCGGGGAAAAAGGGCATTTCCATCGACCCTCACGGGGTCGGAGAAATCACCACCATTTATTTCAACACGACGATAAAGCCCCTTGATGATGTCAGGGTCCGCAGGGCCATCGCCTATGCACTTACGAAAGAGGACTTCATATCAGACATGGACGCCACCTTTGTCGGGGGGGCGGCCTACTCGCCGGTGCCGGCCAATCTGCTTCCGGGAGGGTTGACCCGAGAAGAGGCGGAGCACCTCGGCCTGGCCTACGATACCGATCTCAAGAAGGCCCGGCGCCTATTGGCTGAAACGGGGTATCCCGAAGGCTTCTCCTTGTCGATGGTATCGTCGGAAAAACGGCTTTATCGCCGGTACTATGAGACGCTGAGCAATAACCTGGCCCGTATCGGCATCACCTTCGTCATCGATATCCTTCCCCACGGTGAAATGCACAAACGAATCCGGACAGATCCCCAGCCCATCGTCATCTACGGCGCCTGGCGTCCCAATGCCGATGTCTATCTGACCCGCTTTTTCCACTCCGATTCCATCGTGGTGACCGGCGCCAATCCGGACACCAATTTTTCCCATTACGATAAAGTCGACAAACTCATCGAGGCCGCCCGCATCGAAATCGACCCGATAAAGCAGGTCAATCTCTGGATCCAGGCCCAGATTCGCATCTTAGACGACATGGCCGCCTATCCGGTGATGACCACAAACCAGTGTTACCTGCGCAAAAAGAACGTCGATTACGGGCACCCGTTGGTATCGACCATGGCGCTGTACCCGCAGTTTACCGAAAAAACCAGATTTGTTCAGAATCGATGAGAAATTGAGGGCGGTGCTTCAATGAACATCCTCGGGAAAATACTGGTCACGACGCTGCCGATAGTGTTTTTCTTTCTCTTTTCCTCCGTCGGCACCGCCTACTATTTTTCCAGGCAGGCGATTACCGAGTTGGCCGAAACCTGGCTCAAAACCCGACTGTCTGAAGCCGTCAAAATAGCCGCCGATCAAAACGATCTGCTCCACACCTACGGGCTGGCAGACATCCCCGCCAGCATCGCCAAGGCCAAGCTTGACGCCGGCACCATGGTCTCGGCCATCGAAGTGGGCAAGCACGGGTACATCGTCGCCGTGGATGTAAACGGTGTCGTCGCCATTCACCCCGACCAGGCCAGTATCGGCAAATCCGTCCGCGGTGAGCCCTGGTTTCAGTCCCTGAAACCAGGGCCCGGCAGGATTGTATACCAGGCCGGTGCCGAGAAAAACCTTGCCATCTATGATTATTTCACACCGTGGCAATGGTATATCCTCGCCGCCGACCCGGAAAGTGAGGTCTACGGGTCGGCCAATCGCATGAAGCCCTATGTCTTTTACCTGGGTCTTTTCTGCGCAATGGCCATGTCCGCAGCGCTGATGCTGCTCACCCGGCGGTTAACAGAACCCCTGCGGGCCCTCACTCGTGGAGCGGAGAGCATTGGAAGCGGTGACCTGGAAACGCGAATCACCATCGACTCCCGCGATGAAATCGGTCGGCTGGGAGAGGTGTTCAACCAGATGACCTCCCGGTTGAAGGAGAGCCTCATCACATTGCAGCATCAAGAGGAGCATTTCCGAGCCCTCATCGAAAACGCCTCGGATCTGGTTACCATCCTGGACGCCAACGGGGACGTTGTCTATCAGAGCCCGTCCATCGAACGCATCCTCGGATACACCCGCGACGGGCTCATCGGTGAGTCTGTTTTCGATTTCGTTCACCCCGACGACAAAACTAAATTTGTAAAACTGTTCAAACAGCAGCTCAAGACCCCGGGTACCTGGGCATCCGTTGAATGGCGCATCAGCCATAAAGACGGATCATGGTGCACGCTGGAAGCCACCAGCAAAAACCTCCTTGATCATCCGGCCGTCCACGGCATTGTGGTCAATTCCCGCGACGTGACCAAACGCAAGGTCGCCGAAGCGGCGCTCCACGAATATCAGCTGGAGTTGGAGCACCGGGTGGCAGAACGCACTGCGGAGCTGCTCCGGGCCAACACCCGTCTCCGGGAGGAGATCGATGAACGCGAGCATGCCGAAAAGGCCCTGCGCGCCAGCGAGCATCGGATGAAAGGCATACTCCGGGCCTCGCCCGTGGGGATTGCCCTGGTCATCAACCGACGGTTGGACTGGGCCAACGAGACCCTATACCGCATGGTGGACTATGCCCCAGGGACCCTGGTGGGACAGGACGTGGAAATTCTCTATCCGGACTATGGCGAATACGAACGCGTGGGCCGGGTGCTCTATACCAAATCCACGCAATGGGAAATCGCCAAGGCTGAAACCCGGTTGGTGCGCTCGGACGGTACACTATTTGATTGTGTGATTCGGGCCTATCCGCTGGATCCTGCCGCACCGACAGACGGCCTCATCATCGCCTTATCGGATGTGTCCGAAGCCAAACGTCTCGAAGCGGAACTCCAGCATGCAAAGAAAATGGAAGCCGTGGGCACCCTGGCCGGCGGTGTGGCCCATGATCTCAACAACATCCTCTCGGGCATTGTCAGCTACCCCGAACTGCTGCTGCTGGAGCTACCGGAGGACAGCCCTTTGAGAAAACCGATCCTGACCATTCAAAGGTCCGGTGAACGTGCCGCCGCCATCGTTCAAGACCTGCTCACCATGGCACGGCGTGGGGTGGCAATTGTCGACGTCATCGATGTCAATGAGATTCTTTCCGATCAGCTGAAGAGCCCTGAATTCGACCAGTTGTTGTCATTTGCCCCCCTGGTTTCCATCGATGTCCACCTGGCATCCGATCTGCCGCCCATCAAAGGGTCGGCGGCCCACCTTTCCAAGTGTTTCATGAACCTGCTGTCCAATGCGGCGGAAGCCATGCCATCGGGGGGCACCATCACCATTGAGACGCAGTATGTCACGCTGGACAGGCGCATCACCGGTAACGAGCGCCTGGGCCATGGGCATTACGTTGCCGTGTCCGTCTCGGATACCGGCGTGGGCATCTCGGAAGGCGACAAGGGACGGATCTTCGAGCCTTTTTACACGAAGAAAAAAATGGGGCGCAGCGGCAGCGGTCTCGGCATGGCGGTGGTCTGGGGGACGGTGAAAGATCACAAGGGGCACATCGATATCGATAGTGAAGAAGGCCGGGGGTCCACGTTCACCCTTTACTTTCCAACGACCGGGGACCTCCTGCCACGAAATGGCCAGCCTTTTCTCATTGAAAAATACCAGGGCAACCGTGAGCGGGTGCTCGTCGTGGACGATTCTGATGTGCAACGGGAGATCGCCAAGCGCGTGCTGGAAAAACTGGGCTACACCGTCTCAATGGTGACCAGCGGAGAAGAGGCCGTGGAATACGTGAAGAACAACCCGGTCGATCTGCTGGTTCTGGACATGATCATGCCCACGGGGATGGACGGTCTGGAAGCCTATCAGAAAATCATCGAGATAAATCCCGCGCAAAAGGCGATTATTGCCAGCGGGTATTCCGAAACGGCCCGGGTACGGGCGGCCCAAGAACTCGGCGCCGGCAGATATATCCGAAAGCCCTACTCCATCGAAACCATCGGAGTCGCGGTCAAAGAAGCCCTTGAGGGCAATGGCGCCGTTTCCGGACACACTGCCATGACATGATCAGCTGACTATTTTTTCCCGGCGGCCTGCTGCAACTGGCGAAGAAAGGATGGACGGGGACCGGCCTCGGGCTGGCGACGGATGGCCTCGACGGTGGCGGGATCGTCAATGGTGGCAAGCAGTGAAATGCGATCGGCGGTAACACCCAGCACCAGCACGGCGCCGGGAATTTCTACCAGCGAAACGTGTTTTTTCACACCCAGATGGGTGTTTCCCAGAACCGTCACGAGCCGCTGATGTCTGGGCCCACCGGAGATGATCGAAAACCGGCGAACTGCATAAAACAACAAGAGGATGATACCTACCACCACGGCCAACGCGGCGATCATCGTCACCATGGCAGTGGTCAAGTCGGTGGTGGCATTCATTTGAGCCTCTTCACCCGTTCCAGCGGGCTGATGATTTCAGTGATCCGAACACCATAGTTCTCGTTGATGGAAACCACTTCGCCCCTGGCGATTAGCTTTTGATTGGCCAGGATTTCAAGAGTTTCACCAGCGGTCTTGGTGAGTTCGATGACCGAGCCCTGCCCGAGTTTGAGCAACTCATTGATGATCATCTTCGTTCGACCCAGTTCAACGGTGACCTCGAGGGGAATGTCCAGAATGAACTCCAGATCTTCCTCGATGGCGTGCCCTTTCGGGCTATTCTTCGCATCGGTACCGCCTGACGAATGTCTACCAGCGTCCTTCATGGGGGAGGCATGGGGCAGATCGTAAGCGTTGTCTGCGGTGGCATCAGGGGCTGTCATGAGGCTTATCCTATCTGGGGATTGTTGATTGTTTACAATCAGTTCGGCATTGCTGATCCGGGCAGCAGCACTACTTCACCAACGCGGTCAACTGGACCGCTCGGTTGCCTTTGATGATACCGGGGAAACCCTGGTACTTTGGCACTTTCTCGACCTCAACCGAGATGGGGTCATCGGGGCCCGTATCTAGGCGGATGACGTCATTGATTTTGAGGTTCAACAGATCGCGCACCGTCTGATGCGTGTTGCCCAGAATGGAGACGATGTTGACCTTGGTCTCTTTCACCAGCGCTTGCAGCTGGGAGCTAAATGCGTCTTCCATCTCTTTTTCCCGCAGGTAGCGGGAAGAGAGCTTCTCTTTGATGGGCTCCAGCATCCGGTATGACACACACAGGTGCAGGTTACCGGTAAACTCCGCGCCGGTGACCGATAATATGATGACGATCAGCAGGTCATCCGGTGTACAAAGGTGCACATACTCCGGTTTGGTTTCTGTTTTCTTGATGACCACCCGTACCGGATGCACGATCTCCCAGGATTTCTCGAGATTCCGGAGCACCTCTCCGGCGAATTTGCGCATCATCCGCTGCTCGATGGCGGTAAACTCTCGGACGTCTTCGTAAGGTTTTCCGGCGCCCCCGAACATACAGTCGATAAGAGAGAAGACCAGACTGGGTTCGATGGCCAAAAGCGATGAGCCGATGAGCGGCTCCATATTGAAGATCGTGAAGTTGGTGGGATTTGAAAAGGCCTGGATAAACTCCCCGTATTTGACCATTTCCGTTGACACCAGCTCCACATCGATGTTTTTGTGCAGCAATGCGCCCAACGTATGATCCAGCAGACTGGAAAACTTGTCG
This sequence comes from Pseudomonadota bacterium, assembly GCA_043825735.1. Taxonomy (GTDB): domain Bacteria; phylum Desulfobacterota; class Desulfobacteria; order Desulfobacterales; family JBDRRP01; genus JBDRRP01. The sequence goes on from JBDRRP010000055.1 coordinate 99,315, forward strand.
TAGACTTCCTCCAAGGCGTAGAACTGGTGTCTCAGCATCACCGACTGGGCCGTCAGATCGAAGTCTTTGATCTCCGGTGCAGCGTCTGATTTTGACTCCGGCTCGAAATCGATTTCACCCCTGTCCATGGCGGAAAGGAGAGCATCGATTTCTTCCTGTGACAGTACGTTTTCAGCCATGTCTTACTTCCATCAAGGTTCTACGCAAGCGCATTTCGACTTCCGGCCCTGCGCTCAGCGGCAAGGCCTCCGGGGCACCGCCCTATTGAACGACAAATTCGGTATAATAAATGTTTTTGATCTCACCTTTTGAGAGGATTTCATTGAAGGCGGTGATGAGCTCTTCCCGCAAGGTTTCCTTCCCGTCACTGCTGTTGATGTCGGCCAGGGTTTTGTTGGGCAAGATCATCAGCACGGCGTCGCGGATCTGCGGAAGCCGCGTCATGATTTCACTTCTCACGGGCTCTTCGCTGAGTTCCAGCTCAACGGTCATTCTGAGATATCGGCTTCCACCCGACTCGGCCAGGTTGACCACGAAGGGGTTCAGCGCCATCATGGGGCCCAGTTTGGGGACCTTCTCCTCAACCACCGCAACTTCCGCGACTTCTTTCTCCGGTGGCGGCGCGCCGAGCTGACTGATTTTGGACCACATGATGAAGAATCCCGCACCCAGACCGGCCACCAAGATAAAGCCTACGATGCTGAGAATGATGATGATTTTTTTTGACATGTTGACCCTCCAGAAAATCCCGATGACAGCCCGTGACCCGATAAATCCCAGACAGCGCCGGTGATGTGCGGACCAATGACGCCCGAGGGGACCGGACGCCAATCAGTATAGCAAGTTCAGTGCCAGTGCAGATTTCTTCGTGGACGCCGTGGCCGTCGTGGTTTCTCTCGGATTTGCAGGCGTCTGAAGCCTCCGGTGGCCCGCTGACCCAGTCCCATCGTCAACTGGTTGACGATCCGGAAACCGGCTCCCGTCAACCGCATCGACATCGAGAACGATCCCGCTTGTCCAAAAGGCGAGAGGCGCCGTTGCCGGCGCCTCTCTGGGGGAGATACGGTTAGGGTTAGGGGGAGAAGGGTTGCGGAGCCGCGGCGCACCCGCCGCTCCGCAGCGATGATTACCGAGCGGGTTGATTACCGTTTGGCCTGAATCAGGGCCGTGAGGATCTCGTCACTGGTGGTGATCACCTTGGCATTGGCCTGAAAGGCCTTCTGGGTGACGATGAGCTTTGTAAATTCGGTGGCCAGATCCACATTGGATTTTTCGATGTTGCCGGAGCTGATTTTTCCCATACCGGCCGCTCCTGAAAAACCGCCGGTGGCCACCAGGGGCAGGCCCGATGCGTTGGACTGTGCGTAAAGATTGCCGCCCTTCTTGGTCAGTCCCTGAAGGTTGGGAAAATCGTAGAGCGCCACCTGCCAGAGGTTGTCCCGGTTGCCGGTGGCGATGTTGATGCCGCTGACGATCCCGTCTTCTTCCATATTGTAGCTTCGGTGGGTTGCAGCGGCTGTCAGGTCGACCTGGATATTCACCGGAACGGCGGCCGGGGGGGTAGCCACCGGACCGCCGGAGACATCGTAGCCCTGGACCAAAAGCCCCTCGGGGTTGGTCAGGTACCCGCTGGCGTCGAAACCGAAGTTGCCCGCACGGGTATATACGAGATCCGTGCCGGCGGCGCCGCCGTCACGCACCTGAAAAAATCCGCGACCGGAAATGGCCAGGTCGGTGGGGTTGCCCGTGGGCTCGAGGGATCCCTGATTCCACTGCGCGGTGATTCCGGCAACGGCCACGCCGGCGCCGGGGCTGGCAGCACTGCCGCCGCCGAGGGACTCGTTCATGATATTGGCAAACAGGATGCTCGAGCTCTTGAAACCCGGGGTGCTCACATTGGCGATATTGTCACCGACGACAGTCATGGCAGCTGTGTTGGCGCCCAGTCCTGAGATAGCGGTGTAGAGAGATCCGATCATTGTTCTTCTCCTTATAGGGTATCAATCAATTTACGGTTTGACTTCGATGACATCGGTAAAGGCGATTTCCTCGCCGGGAACCTGAAGATATGCCTTCTGTCCCCGGAACGACACCGCGCTGACCTGACCGGCGGTATAGGTGATCGGCGTCAGTGGTGCGCCCGAGGCGTCCACGGCCAGCACTTCGGCGCGGTAGACACCGTCTGCGACCGGCAGGTCCAGCTCGTTGCGCCCGTTCCATGGGATGAGATGGTCGCCCTCGGCAACGCCGGCCATTTCCACGGTGGCGACATACCGGCCGGTGGTATCATAAATCTTCACCCACACGGTCTCGGCCGCATCATCCAGACGGAACCTGATGTCGGACATGCTCTCGCCGGCATGGGAAAAGGTGTCGCCTTCGTGCAGGACCGTCTTTCCAATGAGGGAGACGGCCTGGCTGCTGTGCAGAGTGGACTGTGCCGTGTTCAGATCCGAGAGCGACCCGTTGATATTCTGCAGGTACTCCAGAGAGCTGAACTGGGCCAGTTGTGCCGTAAACTCGGTGCCTTCCATGGGATTGAGCGGGTCCTGGTTTTGCATCTGTGCGACGAGCAGCTTTAGAAAATCATCTTTTCCCACCACCTGTGTGGAGATGCCGACAGTGCTGGCCGTCTGCGGGGATGTGGTCGATGCGGTTGCGGCGATACTCATGATGTGCTCCTAAAGCCTGTTGGTTCAGGCGAATAAGCCTACGAGAGTGCTGCTATTGTCCAGCTCCCAGGCAACCGGCGGCACATCACTGCCGGCCGTATCTTCTGCTGCCTGCTGCCCGCTCTGGCGGCGACCGGAAAAGTGGCTGCTCCCGTCCTTGGCGGCCTGATCACCGCTTTGCCCGGAAGGGGTGTTGTTTGAAAACAGATCCAGATCCAGACGGTCGATAGTGAGGCCCTGCTGTCCGAGATTTGCCCTGAGCTGGCCGATGTGGTGCTCCAAAAGATCTCTGGTCATCGGATTTTCAACGCGCATCCGGATCATCACCTGCCCCTCTTCCATGCTCACTTTCAGATTGATGTGGCCGAGGGACTCGGGATTGAGCTGTATGCGCACACTCTCTTGACCGTTTTTGACCATGAACGCCGCTTTGTCTGCGATCTGCTGCATCACTTCGGTGGGTACGGTCCTCGGGGCCCCGATCTCGGCGTTTGTCGCCGTGTGATGGGCCACCGAATCCATTCGTGCCCCGCCAGGAGCGGCCACCGTGCGCTCATTGCCCGCCGGAGTGTCCCGGTTCAGCATGGTGGGGCCGGCGGCGTCGCCATCAGCGGCGGACGTGACAAATGCCTGTGGCGAGTGGCCGCTCGCTGCGCTCTGCCGGGCCTTGCCCTGTGCGGTCGTTGCCTTTTTCTCAGAGCCGGCTGTTTTCATATCTCCGGCGGTATGGAGCGCAGCCGTTTCACCGGCAGGCGGCGTCAGGACAAACGCGGACACGCCCTGCGCGCGGACCATGCCAAGCGGCCGCGCGCCACTTTCGGCTGCCAACGCTCCGGCCTCGCGAGGGCGGATAAAGTTTCCGCCGCGTCTTTCATGTTCTTTCACCCGAGACGCTTTCGGCCGCGACTGCCGGAAGCCTCTGGAAGATATCGCCTGCGTGTTCCCATCACCCACCGCAGTCTCTGCCGGTGCCGCCGTAAAAAGGGAGGCCGTGACGGTGCGGGGCGAGCCCGCCGCAGTCTCCGCCGGTGAAGCCGAAAAAAGAGAGGTCGTGACAGTGCGGGGCGCGCCCGCCGGCGCCGATGACGGTCTCGATGACACGCTCGCCCGGGCGCCGGCGCCGCCTTCTTGACCGGAGTGCCCAGATTTGTAGGAGATGGCGCGTTCGTCGGCGTCGATAGGGGCGCTGCCCGCGGCGGTACCGGTGGTTCGGAGCACCGATCCGTTCTCACGCGCTATCGCACCACCGGCCATCGACGGTGATTTTTGAACAGCGTGGTGACCCTGTCGGCCATCGGCCCTGCTGCCGGCCCGCTGTTTATTCCTGACGCGATGCGCGCCGCCAGGCGTTCCGTCCTTGCCGACGACCGCTGCATCGCCCGCAACCGCCTCGACATCTGCAGTGGCTTTTTCGACGTTCTGCGGCATCGCCAGAGCCAGGGGGGTAACCCGGGATGTGCGCACTACCGGCGCCGGTACCGACACGGGCAGCGCACCGGCGTCATCACCGGTCACCAGTGTCCGCGGTTTCCGAGGCGCAGCCGACCGGTCCGTGTCTCCGGTTTTTCCGGATGCGTGTTTATTGATACGGTCAGGACGGCGCGGCGTATTCTTCGCAGCACCGTGCGTTGTGTCAGCTGCCTCCTGCAGCGCTTCGGCAAAAGATCGTTTCTCGACCGGGATTTTGCTTCTACGATCATCGCCACCGGATGCTCTTTCCGTCTTTCGGCTGCCGACGGTGCGGTTGTCGCCGCTGTCCCGGGTCACGTCCATGTTGAAGAAGTCTGGCTGCATGGTTTTCGGCTTTCAGCAAGGTTGTTGTCAATTGCTGGTCATCCTTAGTGCAGAGGCCGTGCCAGCGCCGTTGCGCCCTGTCTTCGAGGTCTTTGCACAATGAAAAATAGCGTTTTTCAACTGTTATTTCTGCATGTTGCATTTTTTCCCGCCCGATGTCGCCGTATTCAACATTTGGTTCACCGAAGACAAAGGGGCAAAATTTACCGCCCGATGGGAAAAGATTTTCCGGTTGAAGGGAATGGCGGAGGGCAGAGGTCAGAGGGCGGAGGTCAGAGGGCAGCAATTGTAAAAAAAATGGGACGCGGATGAACGCCGATAAACGAAGACAGAGATGGGCGGCCTTCGGCCGAAAAGCAACTGCAAAAGCTTATTGGCACGGATTACGCGGATCGGAAGGATAGCCCGGCAGGCAAAACGATTCAGCCTTCAGCCTTCTTACTGCGATTAAACCGGCCGATGGCGATCTCGTTGATGAGGTTCATTTCCTTGCGGCGGTTTTCTTCCTGGTAGGCTTGCTCGGATTTCTCTTTGAGCTTTTCGATCACCTTGCGCTGCTTGACCGCTTCGATGAGATCGGCCCGTTTTCGCTCGATGCGGTGCACGGCGCGCTGCAGCGTTTTCTCCTGCAAGGTGATCTGCTCTGCCAGACGCGCCAGGTACCGGACCGCCATCTGAAGATCACAGGCCCTTGCCCCGTTGCGCTGCATCCCGTCCAGACGCTGCCGATTATCCACGAGCGCGCGGCACAGGACGTCGGCGCGCTGCCGTTCAGCCTCCAACCGCTGCTGGAGATCGGCCATCTCTATCTGAAGCGCCTCTTCGAGGTACTTTCTATGGTTCAGAAGGGATTGCAGTGGAAAGTGGAACACGGGTTAGGCTTCCTCGGAAGAGACCAGCTCCCCCAGATGACGCAGCGCGGCGTCGAAATCCGTTCGCTCGTCGATCCCCTGCCGGAGAAATGCATTAATGGCGTCGTTGGCGGCAATTGCTGCGTCGATTTTCGGGTTGCTGCCTTTGACATAGGCGCCGATATTGATGAGATCCTCGGCTTTACGGTAGGTGGCCATCAGGGCCTTGATCTTGCCGGCGATCTGCTGGTGCTTGGGGGTCGTAATATCCACCATGACCCGGCTGATACTGCGCAGCACGTCAATGGCCGGATAGTGGTTCTGCATGGCCAGATCCCGGGAGAGTACGATATGACCGTCGAGAATGGAGCGCACGGCATCGGCAATGGGCTCATCCATATCGCCGCCTTCCACCAGCACGGTGTACAGACCGGTGATGGTGCCGTAGTTGTCGGCCGTGCCGGCACGTTCCAGGAGCTTGGGCAGCAGGGTGAACACCGACGGAGTGTACCCCTTTGTGGTGGGCGGCTCCCCCAGCGCCAGACCGATCTCCCGCTGGGCCATGGCAAACCGGGTGACCGAATCCATCATGAGGTTGACGTGCATCCCCTGATCACGGAAGTACTCCGCGATGGCGGTGGCGATAAATGCGCCGCGCATCCGGATGAGCGGCAGGTGATCGGAGGTGGCCACCACCACGACACTGCGCCGGAGCCCATCGGTGCCGAGTTCCTTTTCGATGAAGTCGTTCAGCTCCCTGCCACGTTCGCCGATGAGGGCGATGACATTGACATCGGCGCTGGTGTTCCGGGCGATCATGCCGAGCAGGACGCTTTTCCCGACGCCCGAGCCGGCAAAAATTCCCATCCGTTGACCGCATCCCACGGAGAGCAGACCATTTATAGCACGAATGCCCAAATCCAGAGGCTGGTTGATGCGCTTGCGCTTCAGAGGGTTGATGGGATTGGCATAGATGGGATATTCCCTGCTGCAGACAATGGGGCCCTTGCCATCGATGGGGTTTCCAAGGCCGTCGATGATGCGCCCGAGCAGTTTATCACCGACCGGAACGGCAGCCTCCTGCTGTTTGGCGACGACGTGGCTGCCCGGTCCGATGCCGCGCATTTCTTCCAGGGGCATGAGCAGCACCCGGTTGGCTCTGAATCCCTGGACTTCAGCCTTCATGGGCGCCTGCCCGTTCATGGGAAAAATGTCGCAAAGTGCACCGAGGCGCGATGGCGGGCCGTCGGCTTCGATGACCAGCCCCACCACCTGCGTCACCTTCCCCATCAAGACCATGGGATCCGTGCTGTCCAGCACCCGGTGAAACCGGCTCAAATCGACCCTGGACGAAAGGCCCACCGCGTTACCTCCCGATCCGGGGCTTGGCGAACGCGGCGTTCAAGGCCTCTTCGATCATGGCCAACTGGGTGCCGATGCCGGCGTCGACCTCGCCGAAATTGGTGACGATCCGGCATCCGCCCGGGGACACGGCACCGTCCGGTTCGAAGATAACGGTGTCCAAACTCTTGACCCGACCGGCGAATTCGTCTACCGCGCCCGTAACGAGCGCTATATCCGACGGGTTGACATGAATGCGAATCCGCTCCTGATCGACGACACGCGTAAGGGCGTCCCGGATCACGGACACCACGATATCGGGGTTGGTGCTGATTTCGACGTGGACCACTTTGCGGGCGATCGCCATCGCCAGTTCCACCGCAACCGCCTCGGCGTTGAGGTATATCTCTTTTCGGTACTTTTCCACTTCGATGTAGGCGCGGCGAAACTGTTGAAGCGCGGCGTCCATCTCTTTGCGGGCCTCTTGCACGCCGGTGCTCTTACCGTCGGAGAAACCGTCGTCATAACCTTGTTTCGCCGCCGTTCGCAGTTGCGCTTCATGCGACTGGGGAGCGTCAGCGGCCTGGTTTCCATCGCCTTTTCGGCCACCGTCGGCACCGAATCGGATGCGCTGAAACGCCCCCCCCTCGCCGGATTCTCCCACAATGCACTCGTCAGGGACCGACAACGTGGGGAAAGCGTGGTGATGCGAGGTGCTCCCCGCTGGCGCCGGGCTATTTCGCACCAGTTTATCCAATGAATTCCTCTCCCCTGCGGCCGCTGATCACCAGTTCGCCCTTTTCTTCCATGTCCTGAATCAATCGGGTGATGTTGTTCTGAGCCAATTCCACATCGCGCATCCGCACCGACCCGACACCCTCCATTTCCTCGGCCACCATATCGGCGGCCCGCGTAGACATATTTCGGAAGACTTTCTCCTTGACCTCTTCCGACGCGGCCTTGAGGGCGACCGCCAACTCCTTGGTCTCCACCTTTCTGAGCAGTGATTGCATGCCGCGATCGTCAACCATGACCAGGTCTTCGAACACGAACATCATCTGCTTGATCTCTGCGGCCATTTCCGGGTTGTCTTCCTCGATTTCGTCCAGGATCAGCTGGGCGGTAGAAGCTTCCACCTGGTTAAGGATTTCGGCCAGTTGAGCGACCCCGCCGACTCTGGTGGTGACGGTACCTTCTTTGTTGCTCAGAATGTCTTCGAAGGCCTTTTCGATCTCGTCAATCATGCCGGCGACGATTTTGTCGGAATTGGCGATCCGAAGCGCCACGTCGGTCTTTTTCTCATCAGGCAGTTTACTCAACACTTCGCTGGCCATGTCCGGCTTGAGATGCACCAGTATGACGGCAATGGTCTGTGGGTGCTCGTCCCGGATCAATGTGGCCAGATGATCCACATCCAGCGTCAGCAGCGACTTGAGCCCCTGAGAGCGTTTCGGCCCTTCGTCATCGTTCTTGTCTTCCCTGGCCGGCGCCTTGGACGCCAGCAGTGCCCTCGGCTTCATGTGCTGGATCTGATGGATCTGATGGGTAAATTCGGCGGCCACTCTTTCCACGAGATCAGGGGAGACCGCGCCCATCTGCTCAAGATGGGCAGCGATGGTCTTACGCTGCGGTTCATTGAATCGTCCCAGCACTGTCTGCCGGCTGTTCTCATCCAGGCACTGCACCAAGATGGCTACCTTAACGGAACCGGCCAGTTGTCGCGTGTCCATCATCATGTTTCCTTCGTTCGACCCGAGTCATTTAATCTCGTCTGCGGCCATCATCGGGCGCCGGAGCGGTTGTGCGCGGCACCGATGCGAAACGTCGTTGAAATCACTTATTTGTCCTCGACCCAGTTGTTCATCACCGCCATGCCGCTGTCATGGCCTTGAGTGAGCAGGCTCAGCGCCTGATCTTTGAATCCCATACCGCCTCCCGGGGCCCGGTATCCCTGCTCCAGCTCCCCAACGGTCATGGGCAGCTGTTTCAGCAATTCGACGTCTCCGGCGGTTGAAGTGGTGACCCACCGCACCAGGGGCCTGACCACGAAAAGAAACCCAAACAGGAGGCTCAAAAAGATAAAACCGTATCTGAAGACCTCTTCGTATTGCTTCAGGGTATCCACCCAACCGAGTTGCTCCGTCGGCGTTTCGGCAGGATCTTCTTCACTGCGGAATGGGATATTGGCCACTTCTATAATGTCTCCCCGGCTGGCGCTGAAATTGACGGCGCTTTTGATGATGCTTTCCAGCTTTGCCATTTCAGTTTCGCTTCGGGGCAGATATTTCATCTGAAATTGCCCATCGTTTGCCGGGTCGGCAATGCGGCGGTAGGTACCGTCGATGAGAGCCGCCACCGAAATGCGCACGATCTGTCCGGTGGGTTCAACCACGTGGTTGGTCACCCGCCCCACTTCGTAGTTGACCGTGCGGTCTTCCTTCTGGAAACCGGTGGCGGTGGTCGTGCTGCCGCCGTTCTTGCGTTCGGTGAGGTTGCTGCCGGTGCCCGGCACGCCCTGCGCGCTTTTTTCCTGCCCGTTGGATATGTGACTGAGTAATTTCTCACTGCGCACGACCTGGTTTTCAGGCAGATAGCGCTCCTCGGTTTTTTCCCGCTGTTTGAAATCGACTTCAGCCGACACCCGAACGATGGCACTGTCTCGGCCCAGGGCCTTTTCCAGCATACTGCGGACCCGTTCTTCCATGTTGCGCTCGATCTGCTGCTGGAAAGCCAACTGATCGGAAGACAGGCGGCCGATACCCGAAGCATCCTTGTTTCCGGCGAGGATGTTTCCCTTGCTGTCCACGACGATGACCTGCTCTTTGCTCAGCCCCGAAACACTGGAGGCCACCAGGTGAACGATACCCTGCACCTGGGGCTGGCCCAGGCGCTGCCCTGGACGCATTTTGAGAATCACCGAAGCGGTGGCCGGTTCCTCGTCCTTTTCAAAGAGCGCCTTCTGGGGCAATACGATGTGCACCCGAGAGCTTTCCACCTCACTGAACTGGTTGATGGTGCGGGTGATCTCGCCCTGAATGGCGCGCTGGTAGTTCACGTTCTGCATAAACTCCGTCATCCCCAGCCGGGTGTTATCGAACAACTCAAATCCAACCGTGCTTGATTGCGGCATCCCCTTGGCGGCAAACTCCAGACGCAACGTATTGACCTGTTCCCGGGGCACAAGAATGGCGCTGCCGTTGGAGGCGAGTTTAACCGGTATCTTCTGCTCCTTGAGTTTCTCGTAAATGGCACCGGAATCTTCCATCGTTAGATCCGAAAACAGCAGGCCATACTCCGGCTCGGCCGCCCACAGCATAAGAAAAACGAAAACCGCTGAGGCCGCGCCCACCACGGTCAGAAAAGTAATCTGCCGTCCGGCGCTGAGCTGCGACCAAAGTGCTTTCAACTGGCTGAAGATGTTTCCTGCGGCCATGGCAGCGGGCTCCTTTTATACCTGTGTCCGCATGACGGTCTCGTATGCGGAAATGATTTTGTTCCGGATCTGCATGAGAAACTGAAAAGAGATGTCGGCCTTTTCAATGGCGATCATCGTGCTGTGGATGTCGGCCTCCTGTCCCAGCGCCAGGCGCCCTGCAGCGGCATCGGCAGCTTCTTTGTTTTCCCGGGCATCTTCAAGGGCCGACGAGAGCATGTTGCCAAACCCGGAAAGTCCTTTGGCGGTGGTGTTTTTCGCACTGGCTGCCGGCTGCAGCTCAGGCAAACCGGACACGATGGCGGGGGTGGTCATGGTCATAATTACCGTCCGATCTCAAGGGCCTTGGTGGCCATGCTTTTGGTGGCTTTGATGGCGGTGACATTGGCCTCGTAGCTGCGACTGGCCGACATGAGGTTCACCATCTCTTCCATTAAATTGATATTGGGCAGCTTCACGTAACCTCGGCCATCGGCATCCGGATGGTTGGGGTCGTATTTAAGCAGCGGCGGCTTTTCGTCGTTGATCACCCCCACCACGCGCACACCGTTGAGTCCGTCCTTGAGTTGGTCCTGAAGCTCGTCGTTGAACCCTGTACTGGCGGAGCGAGCGGCGAACACCACGTCTTTTCTCACGTAGGGCCCGCCCTCGGCAGTACGCGTCGTGTGCATGTTGGCCAGGTTGCTGTTGATGACATTCATGCGCATCCGCTGGGCCGTAAGTCCGCTCGCACTGATATTTAAAGAACTTAGAAAATTCATGATCAGGAGCCTCCTTTGATGGCATTTTTGAGGGCGCCGAGCTGTTTGCTCATGATGCGGGTCAAGGCAGTGTACATGAGGGTATTTTCGGCCAGATCGGCCATGGTGCGGTCGATGTCGACAGTGTTTCCGTCACGCTTGGCCAGCGGCGGTTGAAGCGCCTTCATCTGGTAGCTACGCTCTGAAGGACGCTCACCGGCAGTTGACAGGTGCCGGGCATCCGTTCGCGCCAGTTCACCGCCACCGGGGTTCGCAGATTCAAGCCGCTCGAATTCTTCGTCCATGGCGATGTCGAAAGCGCTGTAGTGGGGGGTGTCCTGGTTGACGATGTTCCCCGATAAGATGGTGTGTCGCCTGGAGCGCATGTCCATCACTTTTTCTAGCACCGTCAGGTTGTTGTCGAATATCCCGTTTGCGTCCATGACATGTCCTTTTATGGGCCGGCCGCCTCAAGCGGCATCCCGCTCCTGGTATTCGCGCAGTTTGTTGCGCAGGGTCCGGATGCTGATGCCCAGTAACTCGGCCGCCTGTATGCGATTGTTGTCCACATTACGCAGGGTGTGGGAAATCAGCCGTTTTTCCATCTCCCTCACCGACATGCCCACCTGCAGCTGCATTTCCGAAGTGCCGTCTTCAGTCTCGCAGGCATCGTCGTCCAGATAAAGATCCGCGGGTTCGATCGGGTCTCCGGCACGTACCAGAACGGCCCGCTCCATGACGTTTTCAAGTTCACGAATGTTGCCGTGCCAGGGATGCCGCCGTATCCGCACGACGGCGGCCTCGCTGAGCTCCGGTGCGTCCAGTCCGTTTTCCACGCAGCACTTGTCGATAAAATGTGTGGCCAGCAGCAGTAGATCGCCGCTGCGCTCACGCAAGGGCGGCAAGGTGATGGGAATGACATTTAATCGGTAAAACAGGTCTTCACGAAAATCACCTTTTTTGACGGCGCCTTTCAGGTCCACATTGCTGATGGCCACCACGCGCACATCAATGGGAATCGGCTCGCTGCCGCCGACCCGGTCCACCAGTCGCTCCTGCAGCACCCGCAGCAGTTTGGCCTGCAGCGGAAGATCCATCTCCGAGATCTCGTCCAGAACGAGGGTGCCGCCGTCAGCCAGTTCGAATTTACCCAGTTTCCGGGAAATGGCACCGGTAAACGCTCCTTTTTCGTGACCAAAAAGCTCGCTCTCTGCCAGGGTCTCGGGCAGGGCGGCACAGTTCATGGCGACAAAAGGCCCTTTCGACACTCGGCTGTTCTCGTGGATGAAACGGGCCATGAGTTCTTTGCCGGTGCCGCTTTCACCCAGGATCAGGACGTTGGCCTTGCTGGGAGCGACTCTCCGGGCCATGGTCAGAATCGTGGCCATTCGGGTGTCATCGGTAATGATGGGACGGCTGACAAGGCCCTCGGTGCGATTGACAGGTTCCGTCTTCGCCACCGGCAGCGCCACCCGCGCATTGAGCGCCTTCATTACGGCAGCGCCCATTTTTTCAGCCGACGCGGGCTTCATGATGTAATCATCGGCCCCGGCCTGCATGACGGCAACGGCGTTGCCCACGGTGCCGCATCCGGTGGTGACGATGAATCGGCAATCAGGAAGCCGCCGGCGAACCGTCGTAATCAGCGCCTCGGTGGGCAGGGGTGAAAACGATTCATCGACAATCACCGCGGCGTAGTCCTTGGTTTCCAAGAGGTCCACGACGTCGTTTCGGGCGGCGGCCGTCTCGGTGGCGATGCCACCACGTTGTAGCAGCGCGGTCAGGGCCGAGCCCCGTGCTAAATCCTGATCGGCAATGAGAACGGTCGATGTCTTCATGATTGCAGAAAATCCCGATTTTTCGTTGGATGATCGCCACTGTTCGACCGATAGAGATCGCAAAATACGTGCCATGGCGCAGTGCCGGCACCACATGTTTTTTAATAAGTTTTTTTAGTTAGTTACGCGATTTGTGAAAGACACTGTCGAAGGGGTCGTCACTGAATCCGGGAGACGTCGTCAAGGCGTTATCCGCCCCGTCAAGGCCTTGACGCATGATCCGCTCATGCACAATTCTCAAGTGGGCTTTACCCGTAGCAGTGAGTGTGAACCACGAAGGCCACGAAGTGCACGAAGAAAAAAAACCAAAAACAGGTGAGAAAGAAAACCTTCGTGTCCTTCGTGAACTTCGTGGTGATCAAAAACATCGTGCGCCGCCCGAAGGCGGCGCACGATGTTGGGAGGGAGGGGGCGGAACAACATTCTGAGCGTTATAAATTGTGGCGCTTGATTTTCTCCACCAGGGTGGTGCGATTCAGGCGCAGGAGCTTGGCGGCCTGGTTCTTCACCCCGTGTGCCTTTTCAAGCGACTGGAGAATCAGCGTCTTTTCAAAATCGGTGACGGCCGTATTCAGGCAAAGGCCTTCTTCGCCAATGCATACAGACAATGCGCCCTGAACAGGCTGGCCGCCCCGGATGCTCGCCGGAATGTCGGCAGCGGTAATGCGCCCATGGCCTTTGATGACCGAAAGCCTTTCAACGAGATTGCGCATCTCGCGAATATTGCCGGGCCAGGAATGTGAGGCCAGGATGTCCATGGCATCGCCATCGATTCCTTCGAGATCACCCTTATTCGAGCGGCGGCACTGATCGAGGAAATGGTTCAGCAATAGCGGCACATCGGATTTTCTGTCCCGCAGTGCGGGCATCTCGATGGGAATCACATAAATTCGGTAAAACAGATCTTCGCGGAAACGCCCCTCGGCAATGGCTGATTCCAGGTTACGGTGAGTGGCTGCAATGACACGGATATCGGTTTTCACGGTGCGGCTGCCGCCCACCGGCTCGAACTCCCCTTCTTCCAACACCCTGAGCAGCTTCACCTGCAGGTCCGCACTCATATCACCGATTTCATCAAGAAAGAGGGTGCCGCCGCGGGCCAGCTCAAACTTGCCGATCTTGCTTCGAGTGGCACCGGTGAAAGATCCCTTCACGTGCCCGAACAGCTCACTTTCCAGCAAATTCTCCGGTATGGCGCCGCAGTTGATGGTCACCAGCGGTTGCAGCGCCCTGGGAGATAGCGCGTGAATGGCCCTGGCGATAAGCCCCTTGCCGGTACCTGTCTCGCCGGTGATCATGATGGTGCTGTCGCTGGCGGCAACCCGTTCCACCAGCCGAAAGACGTTCTTCATGGCAGGGCTTTGCCCGATGAGAAAATCCAGACTGGCGCCGTCAGCCGTTTGAAATGCACCTGTCGGGATGTCAGTTGCCGCTGCGCCGTTGTCGACCGCTAAAGAGAGCCCCATGAACGATCCTCCGAGGTTACTGGTCTTTTCGGGATGATGGTCGCCCTCCAGGTGAGCAAGGGGTATGCCATAAATGAGAAAGCGCCAAAACCACGCGCTTTCTCATTTATTTACAGTTAGTTGGATATCGATTTCAAATTCCGGAAATCTGGAGAATCGGCAGAAGACGCAAAGATTCGTTGCAGAATGCAAAAGACGGGAAATCCGCGTGAAAAAGGCCAAAACAAGGGGCACTGGCACGCCAGCGCCCCATGTCGGAAAATCTGAAAGCTGCCTATTATCTCTATAACCGATAGATATAATGATACATATGATTACCTTCGCAGGATGCGAGCGATGTTTTCGCATCCTGCGACATGAAGGGGCGCAGCGCCTTCATCAGAACTTGGATTTAACTTCATCGACTGTTTCGTGGATAGGTATTTCGCTGGTCTCGGCAAACTCCTTGAGTTCATCACGCAGGGTGGCGGATCCCACCACCCGGATGTGGATCTTTCCCATCCGGCAGGCGTCGATGACCTGGATAATCACTTTGATCAGCGACATGCTGGTTTCTTTCACCGCACTGAGATCCAGGATCATCTTATGCTGCCCGGCGCCGGTCATGTCCTTGATGCGCTTTTTGATGAATGTCTCGATCTCAACGCTCACCGGCCGGGTGATCTTCTCAGGGCAAGCCAGAATGTGGATATCGCCGTCCAAGCGAAAATATTTGTCCGCCGGATCATTTTCAGGCTTCTCCTGAATTTCCTCAAGGCTCACGACGCTTTTGGCCCGTTCGATGAGTTGCTCGCCTTTGAAGGGTTTCACCATGTAATTGGAAACCCCCATCTTGACGATGTTCATGACATTTTCCTTACCGGACTCGGCTGTGAGCATGATGACCGGGATGCCCTTCAATGCAGGATCCGCCTTGAGTTTTTCCAGCATCTCCACCCCGGTCATCACCGGCATGGTGATATCCAAAATGATGAGATCCGGTTTTTCTTTCGAAGCGGCAGCCAACCCCAACTGCCCGTTTTCCGCTTCGAACAGCTCACAGTCATAGGACTTGAAGGCCTTCTTCACGATCATCCGGATAGTTTTACTGTCATCAACGGTCAGTATTTTTAAGGCCATGATAACCTCCGCATCAACGACCGCCCGATCTGCGGGCGGCTTTGGGATTGCGGCCTAGGGCCGCGGTTCAAAATGTGCCAACGGAAAAACCCACTGTGTGCTGCACCGGTATCAACCACCGGCCTTTATAGATATCTCAACGATCGCCATATGATCTTGGTGGCGAAACGCTACACGCTCGCGCCGCGTCCAGCCCTTGGTCTCAACCTGGAAATCGCTGCCACGGATCGTTGTGGGAATGGAAAGCTGGCGTGGCATCACCGACAGATGACTTCAGATCCAGGTCGGCCAGTGTATTCATGCTCGCGGTTTCCCTTCAGGGCTTTGAGGTGCTGTTACCAGGTAACTATCGGCACCGCATTCAGTATCTTTAGCGATTTCTGAATTTTCGGCAAGCGATTCCATCAGATGTCAAAAATCCGACTTAAGGCCCATTGTAATCAGGTCTATGCAATGTCCGTACCTGGATGGAACCTTCGGAAAAAACTGCCCACGGTCGGCATTTTCTGCCGGTTAGATCCTAAAGTTGTGGTGAAAACGTCCGATAAAGGAAGCAAAAGCCGGTGTGTGTCGTTTCCAGGCAGGGTACCCGGATGACCCATCGGCGATGATCGGGAATTTTCCCCATGCGCCCCGGCCAGAATGCCGGGCAACACCTTAGAAAAGGAGCATCATCATGTCAATCAACAGCATTTCTTTAACGGCAGGCATGCGGCAGTCGCTTTTCAGCAGCCAGGAAACCAGCAAACTCATGGACAAAACGTCCAGCCGTTTGAGCTCCGGGCTCAGGGTCCAGTCCGCCCTGGACGATCCCAT
>JBDRRP010000056.1:0-4270 GCA_043825735.1 Pseudomonadota bacterium
TCTTTGGGGACCATTGATTAGAGGTGGACATCATCTGAGCGCTGTGATAATTCCCGGCTTCTTAGCGCCTGTAGCTCAGTTGGATAGAGCAACGGACTTCTAATCCGTAGGTCGTACGTTCGAGTCGTACCAGGCGCGCCAGCTATAAGCGGCTGATTTCTTTACAGAAACCGCCGCTTTTTTGGTTACTTCCACTCTTACTGTTTGTAAGCAATATTCCGATTTTCATTTACTTTTTCTCACAAAAGTGTTTACAGTATGCCAAATTCGTTTACAGTTTAATGATCTCAAAAGGTTGCGCGTTGCCGATGCCATCATTTTGACCATTCCCAGGAAACGAAATCGTTTACAGTTCGTTTACAGTTTCAAGGTCGCTGATGCCATCATTTTGACCATTCCCAAGAAACGAAATCGTTTACAGTTCGTTTACAGTTTCAAGGTCGCTGGCCGCCATCGCAATTAGTCGCCCAGAACTCATTAACCTAACAGAAAACCGGAAGGAATTGCAAGATGTTGCTCGATAAGAAGGGCCAGTTCATTCGTCACTACAAAATGCCTGAGACCGACGCGGAAAAGGAAAGTTTCAACACGAACCCTCTGGGCTGGTACAAGGCGCAGCTAAACGAAGCCTTCCACCAGGATCCCCTGGCCCACCAGGTGGTGAGATTTTGCGCCGCCCATGGCATCAAGCACGACACCCGGGATTTTTACGCAGTGCTGGCTTTCATGGGCCTCATGACCGCCGAGGCTGTCACCATCGATATGGCCGCGCTGCGCTCAACGATGGTTGCCCATAACGCGATCACCCTTCGCATCTCTAAATAGACACCTTTTGCCGGAAAGCCTCCCATAGTTTCAGGTAGGCTTTCCGGTAGCTCGCCTTGCTACTTGAAGTCTCCGAGAGAACCTCCAGCAGCGCCCGGGCCTCAGTTTTTGTGAAATCCACGGCCACCCGTGCGGCGGCCAACGATTTAAGCATTTTCAGGTTCGCCTCAGATTTCATGCTCCTGCGAAACGTGCCAAACAGCATGACGCTGTCGGCGAGTGCGTCCACAACCGCGGTTTCCGGCTTTACCCCGCCCTTTTTCAAACCCTCAACGATCGCAAATTCCAGTGTCTCCCGCTGCCTGCGGTAGTGCTGTAGGTCCCCTTTCGTCGGCATGACTCAGCCCCTTTCTTGGCAATAAGTCACCTTCGCGCACCTGTGGAAATAAGGAAAGAGGGAAAAAGAAAACCGGAAACAAACAAGAGGATGGGATTAAAGGCCGGCTGCAAAAAAAGCGCCCGGCGGTCTTGCCACCGGGCGCTTTGCTCGTTGATCGGCTGTGGGTTTAAGGCACCGGCGGCGCAGGCGGCGCGGGCGTGCCGTGGGTAACCCCCGACATGTAGATTTCGACCAGCATGGGGCCAAGCAGCCCGCCACACTTCTCGCACTTCATGACCTGCTGATCGACGTCCTTGATCTCGGGGGTGATCGAATTGAAAACATGGGGGCCGGCGCACCCCTTGAGCCGGGCGCTATTTAAATCAGCGCCCTCGTTCATAAACATCTGCATCATTGTTTGGTTCATCTTTTCAGCTCCTTTTTTCGTTAAGTTGCGATTTTGCCGAGAATTTTATCCAGATCCTTTGCCTGCCGCCGGTCGCAGTACCACCAGGTCACTGCCGTGACGGTCAAATAAAGGATTGTAAGAATCACCTGCGTTAAAAGGTTTTGCGCGAAAGCCGCCGTCATGGCCGCCCCTCCGTTGGCCGCTGTCGCCAATTTCCACGCCAGATAGGTAACCCAAGTGGAAGCGCACAAAAGGTAATAGGTCATAAATGGCCGCATCGTGGCACTCAGCGCGTCGGCAAAGGCCATGACAACGGTGACAAAAGCGCCCACCCATCGCAGAAACGCGCTTTCATTGCCGGTCAGCGACGTGAGCACATCACCGGTGATGAACTGTTTTTGCGTGGCCAGAAGCGATGACTGGATAAACCCGTCAGCCTCTTTCAATTCAATGGCCCCTTGCGTTTGCACCTCATCGCGCCGGATGTTGGCCTTGATCTCCGCGATGGACGCATCGCTTTGGGCCTTGACCATCACCTCGTCGTGACGATTGACTTCTTTGAGCGTTTTGAGCTTTACCCATCCGGTGACGATGCTCCCGAAAAGACCGGTGATCGCGCCAAGACCGCCGGTGAAAAGGCCCCCGGCCACCGCCCCCAGGACATTAGTGACTGTCTCGAGCATAAATGCCTCCAACAACTTTCAGATAAAACGGTTGATAATTCATGGCGGCGATAAACCTTGTCATCGTCACCTTTGATAGCAGTACGGCGAGCTGCCGCCGATTATCCGGGAGTTTCACTGACGCCCATGTGTTACCGAAAAGGATGCACCCGGCAGAATCGGTTTTCCATCCAAGCGCCCGGTCACCGGCAAAGTTGCCTGCATGAGTGAGGATCCACGTCCGGCCATGGACGTCCTGCAGGTGGTACACCTGGCCAAATTTTTTGCTTGAATACGGCAGGCAAAGATGTGTGCCTGGCTCAATGCAGGACACATCCGGGGCGTTACCTCTCCAGGGAAGCTCCAGGGACCGGCACGAAAACCCGCCGGGAGTGATCACCCGGCCCGGGGTTCCATGGTCAAACGATGTGAGCCTGAGAAGGGGGACTGTCGGGTATTGCATTTTGCGAAGCGGCTCCTTAACCTCCGCACTTTGTTTCAAGGCGAGTTATCGTACTCTCATTATGTGAGATTCTGACCTGGTTGGTACTGGCCCGCCGATCTATTTCGTTGATGGTGTTGGTCACCGACAAAACGGTAGCAGATAGTTTGGAAACCATTTCTGCCTGCTGTGCTTGAAACTCTCTCATGGAGTTGGCCTGGCTTGTTTGAAGCGATTGAATCCATCCAAAAATCAGGCCGATAACTGGAACGAAAATGAACCAGCCGACCTTGCTGCGGATACCGGCCCAAAGCGCGTTCACATCATTTCGGGTGTTGCTCTTATCCATGGCGCAATCCGGACATCGATCTGACAGCGGCATAATCCATGGTCCCCCCAAGCGCGAAGTTATCGATGGGAGATCTTACTCCCGGTGAGTTTTGAAAGCAATCAAAAAAGCTGCTCCCCGCTGCAAAAGCGGCTGATATAGTACCCGATCCGGGCCGGCGAAAGGCTCAGTGCCGCTGTGTAAAGGCCTCCGAGCGGGTGGCGCAGGGCTGCATGCCAATTTGCCTTGATCTCGCGCCATACCCACCATGTCGATTTATCCGTAAGATGGTAGCGTTCGTGCTCGATGACAAAATCGATGACGCTCTTTGGAAGATCAATGCGTACCTGGATGGTGTCCCGATTGGGGTAATTGAATCCGAACTTGGGATGCAGAGCCTTTTTTGCTACGTATTGGATTTGCGTCATACTCCCTCCTTACGCTGCTAATGAGATCCCTTTTGTCACTCCTTCGTGCAGATATCTTCGCCTCCAGACGGCAAACCTGGCGTTTCCCAAAAACGCCTCTGCCTGGGTTTGCATTGATCGCAACCCCAGATGGAAAGTGGTGCATTTGGCGACTTCTTCAAGGATTGCCGTGTTCCAGGTCGGGTTGAGGCCGGTGTGCAAAACAAACGGTAGCCGCCCGTAAAGCCGCGTTGCGCACGGAAGTGTGGCGTCCATCTCGGCAAGGTAATCATCCCGATGAATGCCGTAACGCCGACATAAAAACCCGATCAGCTCCGATTGGAACAGGTAGCGCTCCCCTGTCTGGTGATTGACTATGCTTCTCACGCGGATCTCTTTGGGATTGAACCGGTCAGCCACGTCAAGGATCTGCTCCATCTCAACGAGCGTTCTTGTCGTGGCGATGCAGGCATATTGCCGCCCGGCGTCGTCAAGAGCCCTGAACCCGGCCCCGGCCATGCGCAGCGTGTTCAGTTTTGGGCTGACAGCAAAAAAGATTTGATTTGTCAGCGGAAAGTTTCTCAAAAATCCGCTTTCAGCGAGCCGCAGGCCATTGGTCAAGACAACGGCCCGGTTGGGGTAAGTGGCGATGAACCAGGATAGAAACGCCGCAAGGTACGGCCAGACGGTTGGCTCACCGCCGTCAATTCTGAGGGTTTGATTGGCTGGCGAAAGTCGGTATTTGTCCCACGATAATTCGCGAAGCGCTTCCGGCGCGGGCACTATCTGCGTTGCTATAGCTTTTGCATCTTCGAGTGTGTACTGAGTCAAATCGGGGAGTCTTCTATGAGCCATGTAACAATCCGGGCAGACCATAT